>NZ_JBAKHR010000029.1:0-93401 GCF_036902955.1 Micromonospora sp. CPCC 205558 | reverse complement strand
CGGAAGCTCCTCACCATAAAACCACTTGAAGAACTCCGCCAGATCCTCAGAACTCTGAAAAGCGGGCATCGCCTCAACACCCCCACACCCGAGAAGAGGGGGCGACGCCATCCAACAATGACGCGGCCCCACCTCGGCCAAATGCAGTCGCGGTCGACACGGCGCATTTCCGGGGGTAACCCATCGGGCGGTCCGCCTCCTGTGTTGTCGAGCGTTCCAGGCGCAACCGCACCGTCCGGGGACCTGTTGCGCGACATGGCACCGACCAGGTGGCTTGCCTGACCATCTTGACGTCTGCTCTGGCAATCTAATGCCTCAGCCGAAGCGCATGATCATCTAATTGCGTTAAGAAGTTGTAACTACGAATGTTCAAACCGACGCAGATCCAGACAATCTGCCGCGCTAATGGGCGAGCGATCGTGAGGTGGGAGCGCTCAGCGGTCGGGGCGGCCGCCGGAGGTGATGGCCCAAGTCCATCCGAAGCGATCAGTACGACTGTGACGCTGTCTCCGGGAGCGCTGAGGCTCGCAGCAGCCGGGCGTCGTACGGCCAGTGGTTGGCGTCGGAGTCGGCGAGGCCAGGCAGATGGGCGGCGAGATCAGCGGCCGAATGTCGTGCCCGGCGTGCCGTCGTATCGACAGAACGTGCTACTTGACGGTCGCTGGTGCGTCGCGGCCGAGGCGTGCTCGGGCTCGGGCCATACGAATGGCCGCCGTCAAGGCTGTGATGTCGTAGGCGCCGTAGTGGCGGCGGCCGTTGATGAAGAACGTCGGGGTCCCGGACACTCCGCTGTTATCGGCGGATTCGATGTCGCTGTCGATGCGACCAGCGTGGGCCTGGTTTGTCAGATCGTCGTGGAACCGTTTCTGATCCAGGCCGAGGTCGCCCGCGTAACCGACGAGAGCAGTGCTGTCCAGCCCGTCCTGGTGGTCGAGCAACAGGTCATGCATCTGCCAGAACTTGCCCTGAGCGGCAGCTGCTTCGGCTGCCTCGGCCGCTAGTCGGGCTTGCGGGTGCACGTCTGGCAGAGGCAGGTGACGCCACACGAAACGCAGGTCGGCGTCGCCCAGCAACTGTCGGACGATTGGTTCGGCCCTCCCGCAGTACGGGCACTGGAAGTCGCCGTACTGCACCAGCGTTACCGACGCACCGGCCGGGCCGCGGACGTGGTCGTGCTTCTCGTCGACCGCTGGAGTGAGATCGATCAGCTCCGTCATGTCGCCGAAGAGCGCTCGAATGCGCTTGTCCGGCGGCAATGTATTGGTGATGCGGAACGCGAACCACGTCAGTGCCGAGGATGCGATCGCGGCGCCGAGCACCCCGACTTTGGCCTCGGCCAGTTGGTCGCCCGTGAAGGCCAGGCTGGCGACCAGCAGTGACACCGTGAAGCTGACGCCGGCGATCGTGCCGCTGCCGAGCACGCCCGCCCAACCCACGGTCGGACGGATGCGCCCGTGTGAGAGCCAGGTGATCCCGGCCGAGGTGCCGATCACGGCGAGCGGCTTGCCGACGACGTACCCGAGCAGTACGCCCCAGGTGACAGGCGACGCGAACGCCTGGGCCAGGAACGGTCCGTCGATGCTGATGCCGGCGTTGGCCAGGCCGAACAGCGGCACGATGACGTAGCTGGACCAGGGGTGGTAGATCCGCTGAAGACGGTCGTTGGGCGACAGCGTGTTCGCCAGGCCGATCGAAGCCGTGCGTGCGAGCGTGGGCGTCGGCTGCTCACGGAACGACCGGAACAGCCCGCTGACCTTCTCCAGCTCACTTCGGCCGGGAGAGTAGGCGAACGCGGTCAACCCGATGGCCAGTCCGGCCACCACCGGGTCGACTCCGCTGACCAGCAGCGAGCCCCACATCACGACGGCGAACGGCACGTACGCCCAGCCCCGTCGGACGCCGTTCGCGCGGATGGCGAACATGACCGCGAATGCCGCCACGGCCACCACGATGGGCAGCACCGTGATGTCCTCGCTGTAGACCAGGGCGATGACGATGAGTGCGATCACATCGTCGACCACGAACACGGTGAGCAGGAAGATCCGGACCCGGTCGGGAACACCCCGGCCGAGCAGTGCCAGCAGACCCAGCGCGAGGGCGGTGTCGGTCGACATGGCCACGCCCCAGCCATGCGCGCCCGGGCCGCCGTGGTTGATCCCCAGGAAGATCAGTACCGGGATCAGCATGCCAATCAGGCCGGCCACGCCGGGCAGCACGAAACGTCGCCGGTCGCGGAGGTCGCCGAGGTCGAACTCGCGCCGCGCCTCAAGGCCGACGACAAGGAAGAACAGCGTCATCAAGCCGCTGTTTATCCAGGTGTGCAGGTCGCGGGAGAGTTCGAGGTGCCCGAGGCGCAGCGACAACGGGGTACGCCATACGGCGTCGTAGGAATCGAGGTCGATGTTGGCCCAGAGCAGTGCGGCGGCGATGGCGGCCACGAGCACGCCGGCGCTGCCGGACTCGATTCGCAGGAATGCTCGCAGCGGTGACGCCAGGTTCCGCATCTCGATCGTCCGGCCGCTCCTGGTTTTGGTCACACGTCACCTTTCGACGTGCTGGCCGGGTCAGCCCGGACAGCGAGATCACGTGCCGCGATGGGGCAGGCGATCTCTCGCCTCAGCTACTGATCGCGCCGGCGCCGCCGTGGCGGTGGTCGGCGGCCTGTTCTCAGCGCGGCCCGACGAACTCGGTCCGCACGCTCCAGGCGAACTGAATCAGCAGGGTGACCGGGGACTTCTCGGCAATGTCGTGCATCACCTTGAGGTCGTCGGGGTCAGGCTCATCGCTGAGCGTGATCGTGCGTTGCAGGTAACGCTCTGCGCCTTCCTGCTCGGGTTCGTGGTAGTTGATCTCGACAGTGATATCGCCGGCGGTGTCGTACTTGTAGTCGACGTACTGCCGCAGCGTCTGAGCAGTGCACGAGGCGAGCGCCATCAACAGGTACTCCGTCGGCGTGGGGCCGTCACCGAGTGCGCCGTTGTGCGGTTCGTCGGCGACGAACGTGAAGCTGCGGGAGGTCATGTCCGTGCGCCGGCGCTCGGTGGCCGGAAGGACAACTCGGGCCGATGCGACGACATGATCATGAGCGGTTTCCATCAGCCGCGCCTTCCTCTAGATCCAGTGGTGAGCGTCCAGGGGTGGGGACCCAGCGGCAGCCGAGCCGCAGTCTGAGCGGTGGCTGTGGCCAGGCACATCACCCATGGCGAGTGCCTCCGAAGGCTAGCTTTCCCGGACTAGATAGTCCAACTGACGATCCGCCCCAGGGTCGCTGGCGCTGCGCGGAACCTGAGTGGCTCGGCGGATCAAGCTGCGATGGCAGGCGGATGCAATCCAGCAGGCCACTGGCCAACCCGATTGTCACCAAACCTCAGAGTGGACCAGTCGGTCCGTTGCTAGTGCACTGGCCGGGATTTCGAGGCGTATGTCAGGCAGTGTCGTTCGCTGCGAGCAGCCCGGTTGCGACGCGTGGGCCCAGCTAGCGGGTCGGCTCACCGGACGGCTGCACGAGGAACGATTTGATGTGTTCCAGTGCCATGTCCAGGGCGACTTCCATGGGTGCGACGTCGTGCGCGGCGTTCGCCAGCAAGTAGCCGCCCTGCAATGCACCCATCAGCCCCGTGGCCAACTTCTCCGGGTCGGCGTCCTGGCGCAGGAGACCACTGTCCCGCATCCGGTGCAGACCATCACTGATCAGCTTTTCCCATGCCGCGAACGTCTCCGACAGCGACGATCGAGCCTGCTCATCTTGATCGGACAGCTCAAGAGCCATTGACCCGAGGCCGCACCCGTATTTGCCGTTGTTCAGCGAGTTGGCCTGCACCAGCGCGTTACGCCACCGGACCAGCCCTGAGAACGACCTCAGCCGTTCGAGCCCGGCACGCTCACGCTGAAGAACAAGCGCGCCTCGATACTTGACCAAGGCGCGCACGAGCTCCTGCTTGTCGGCGAAGTGGTGGTAGAGCTGGGACTTGCTCGTCTGGCTTGCCTCGCGGATGTCGTCAAGGGTCGTCGCGTTCACTCCGCGCACGAGCATCAGCCGGTTCGCTGCGTCGAGGATCCGCTCTCGCGTCGCGATGCCCCGCTGACTGATCCTCCGCCTATTCGTCGGCGCAGCCACCTGCTCGTCGCTCATCTGTCAAGTGTATCCAGCGCGCCGGATAATGCAGGGAAAATGGGACCTCAAAGTCCATCTGAGGTCCCGTCGCATTTACCTGATGGTGAACGCCTCATCGGCTGGGTTAAGGCGTACCAGCATCGCTGGGTCCTCGTTAGCCAAAGTCCGTTGGACCATTTGGTCCTACGAATGAGGCTTTCTGCCGCTGCTGGGCCACGCGTCGTGAGCGGCCCTTCCGGGAGAGGACCGAACCCGGCTGGCCGACTCCTGTCCGGTGCCGCTCATTGTGGCCTGGGGCCGGCGCGCGGACCCGGGGTCCGCGCGCCGGAGGTGTCAGGCCTTCGCCCGCTTCGGGAGCTTCCACCCGGGGCGGGGGAAGTGGCAGGTGTATCCGTTGGGGTACGTCTGCAGGTAGTTCTGGTGCTCGGGCTCGGCCTCCCAGAAGTCACCCGCCGCGGTGACCTCGGTGACGACCTTGCCCGGCCACAGGCCCGAGGCGTCGACGTCGGCGATCGTGTCCTCGGCGACCCGCTTCTGCTCGTCGTTGGTGTAGAAGATCGCCGAGCGGTAGCTGATGCCGATGTCGTTGCCCTGGCGGTTCTTCGTCGACGGGTCGTGGATCTGGAAGAAGAACTCGAGCAGCTCGCGGAAGTCGGTCTTCTCGGTGTCGTAGACGACCTCGATCGACTCCGCGTGGGTGCCGTGGTTGCGGTAGGTGGCGTTCGGGACGTCGCCGCCGCTGTAGCCGACGCGCGTGGACAGCACGCCGGGCTGGCGGCGGAACAACTCCTCCATGCCCCAGAAACAGCCGCCGGCGAGGATTGCCTTTTCGGTAGTCACGTCGTCTCCTTACTTGTCGTCGGTGTCAGTGTTGGTGCCACTCGTGAACAGGGTGCGGTATTCGCCGTACCCTGCGTTCTCCAGCTCGTCGAGGTGGACGAACCGCAGCGACGCCGAGTTGATGCAGTACCGCAGACCACCCTTGTCGACGGGACCGTCATTGAAGACGTGGCCGAGGTGGCTGCCCCCGTGCAGCGAGCGGGCCTCAGTTCGGATCATTCCGTGGCTGGAGTCTTGACGCTCGACAACGTTCGTCTTGGCCAGCGGCTTGGTGAAGCTCGGCCAGCCGGAGTGGCTGTCGTACTTGTCGACCGATGCGAACAGCGGCTCGCCGGACACGACATCGACGTAGATGCCGGGCTCATGGTTATCCCAGTAGGCGTTGGCGAACGGTCGCTCGGTGCCGTCCTGCTGAGTCACGCGGTACTGCTCCGGGTTGAGCCGCGAAACGGCCTCCGGGTTCTTGTGGTACTGGGTCTGCGGGGACACAGCTCTCCCTTCACGGCCTTGCTACGCACAGCTGCGTGCCCAGGTGCAGCGCTCCTGGGCACGCAAGTACAGACACTCGCCGGGCCGGCCGTATTCCCGCAGCCGACACCCTCCGTGGACTTACAAGTCCAGCAACTGATTCGACACGATGCCCGAAGGCGGCCATGTCAACGACCATGAGCTGGGATTACTTCCGGCAACAGGAGTGACCGCCTGACCCAACAGTGGACTTGACAGACCAGTTTTGCCGCGGCTAGGTTCGGGACGTCCGGCGGGGTGCCTCCGGTGGCGATGAGCTGCCCGACTCACCCGCCGGCGTCGATCTCGACAGAAGTCCCCGCCAGTCTGGCGACATCCTCGCGCCCCAACCGCTACCGATCAGCGTCTGGTGCCGCGTCGAGGCTTGGCGCCGCCAATGCTGGGAACGGACAAGTGTCCCTCGTGAGAGTGCAGACGAGGACCGGATACAAGGAGGCGTCTGATGAAGGCGATTGTGGTGACGGACGAGGCCGCGGGAACGGCCGGGATGACCCTGGTGGAGCGGCCTGAGCCGAAACCGGCCCTCAACGACGTCGTCGTTCAGGTTCACGCGTCGGGGTTCGTCCCGACCGAGTTGACGTGGCCCTCAACCTGGACAGATCGCCTCGGCCGTGACCGGACGCCGTCGATACCCGGGCACGAGCTGGCCGGGGTGGTCAGCGCACTCGGGTACGGCACGACGGGCCTGTCGGTGGGACAGCGGGTGTTCGGCCTCACGGACTGGACTCGCGACGGCACCCTGGCGGAGTTTGTGGCCGTCGAGGCGCGCAACCTCGCACCGCTGCCCGGAGACGTCGATTTCACGGTGGGCGCGAGCCTGCCGATCTCCGGCCTGACCGCCTGGCAGGGGCTGTTCGAGCACGGCCGCCTTCAGACGGGGCAGAGCGTCCTCGTGCACGGGGCGGCTGGCGCAGTCGGTTCGATGGTGACGCAGCTCGCCCGTGAGTTCGGCGCCTACGTCATCGGCACCGGGCGCGCTGCCGATCGTCAGAAGGCGCTCGACTTCGGCGCGCAGGAGTTCGTTGACCTCGCCACCGACGTCCTCGAAGACGTCGGTGGAGTTGATCTGGTTTTCGACGTCATCGGCGGCGACATCGGGAAGCGGTCGGCGGGTCTGGTTCGAGCCGGAGGAAGCCTGGTGTCCGTCGTCGGGCCGGCCGAGGTGCATCCCGCGGACGGCCTCACGATCGACTTCGTCGTGACGCCGGATCGTGCCCAACTGGGTGAGATCGTCCGCCGGGTACGCGATGGGCGGCTGCGGACGAACATCGGCAACGTCGCGAACCTCGACGACGCCGTCGCTGCTCTCAACCCGACCAAGCGGACCACCGGGAAGACGATCATCCGCGCTCGCTCGTGAGGATTCGCGCGAACAGATGTGAGGACGCGCGCGTTCGGACGTGAGGACGCGCGCGTTCAGTGCCCGCGCTGGGGCGGGTGCGAACGAGGGTATGCCGGGTCCAGAACGTCGGCATACTCCGGGTGATCATCGACGAATGCTGCCGCGAACGGACACGTCACGGCGGCGGTCTTTCCCTGCCTGCGCAGCTCGTCCAGGACGCCGCCGAGAAGCCTGCTCGCTACTCCCTTGCCCCGGAACTCGGGGAACACGGATGTCGCCGACAGGATGACGCGGCTTCCGACCTCGCTGTAGACCAGCCCTGCGGCTGTCCGGCCCCCTACCGTGGCCTCGTAGATGCCGCCCGCGCTGTTGTTGGTGATGACGAAGTCTTCCGCGTCGGGCGAGGTCGCTGCCGACCGGGTCGAGACACCCGAGTCCTGCTCGGCGCTGGTCAACGTGACCATGTCTTCGGTGTTGCTTGCCATCTTCTCTCCTGAATTTCGCTTCGTTCCGACTGTTCGGATTCTCGGTGTTCAGGCATTCGGCAGCGGGAAGCTGACGACGAGCGAGCCACGCAGGTCGACCAGGGCCCGCTCAGCCGTGCGCACCAGGCGCATGACGACGTCCTCGCAGCCGGGACAGCGGGCGACGAGGCCCGGCGCTCGGTCGAATACGCGCATCGCGGCCAGCGGGCGGGTCGTCCGGCAACCTGCGCAGGTGAGCTCGGCAACGGTGACATCAGTCCCCATGAGCTCGCCGAGCGGTCCCGCCAGGGCGTTGCCGTCCACCCAGGATGGGTCGTCTGCTCCGACGTTGGTTGTCGACATGGTCATCCTCTGCTGGGTCCGAAGCGTTCGGTGCGGATGTTCGCGGGGTTGTGGCCGGTGTCGACGAGAAGGTCGGCCACGGTCTCGACGAATGCGGTGGGCCCGCAGACGAACGCGACAACGTTGGCATCGTGGGGCCATGCGACGCGGGCAAGCGTGTCCGCGTCCAGTCGTCGAGGTGGGTTCGGCCAGCCGGGGGGCGCGACCCGGGTGTAGACGTGGGTGACGGCGACACGGGCATCGTCCGCGGCTGCCGCAGCCGCAAGATCCGCCCTGAACAGCTCATCCGACGGGGACCGGGTCGAGTAGAGCAGCCGGGTGGGAGCCGTCGCCGCCCGCACCATCGACACCAGGGGCGCCACGCCGGACCCGCCGCCGATCAACAGCGCCGGACGCGGGTCGGCGGGTCGGCGTACGAACCAGCCGCCGAGCGGCCCACGGATCTCGAGCTGGTCACCCGGCCCGGCAACGTCGACGAGGTACGGCGAGACCTCACCATCGGTCACCGCCTGGACGGTAACCTCCAGCCGGCCCGGTTCCGGGGCGGACGAGATCGAGTAGCTTCGTTGCGCCGTGTATCCGTCGGGAGCCGTCAACCGGACGTCGATGTGCTGGCCCGGCAGGTGCCCCGTCCAGCCGTCGACGTCGAGGACCAAGGTCCGCGCCGTCGCAGTCTCAACCCTGGTGGCCGCGACGATCGCCGGCCGCCAGGTCAGTCCGCCCGGTATCGCTGCTCGCGCCATGGGTCACCGTAGTTGTGGTAGCCGGCCGTCTCCCAGAACCCAGGATCGTCGTCGAGACGCAGTTCCAGAGCGCGCAGCCATTTCGCGCTCTTCCAGAAGTACAGGTGCGGAACGAGGAGACGAGCTGGCCCGCCGTGTACCGGAACCAGCGGCTCGCCGTCGAACTCGTACGCCACCCAGGCCTGCCCGTCGAGAAGGTCCTCGAGCGGGATGTTCGTGGTGTATCCGCCGTAGGAGTGGGCGACGACGTATTCGGCCGAACTCTCGACATCGGCCAGCAACGTGTCGATGGAGACGCCCCGCCAGCGCGTGCCGAACTTCGACCAGTGCGTGACGCAATGAATGTCAACTGTCGTTTCGTCGGCAGGAAGAGCCGTGAACTCCGGCCAGGACCAGGTGGTCCGCTCACCAATCTCGGTGACGACGGTGAGCTCCCACTTGTCGAGCCCGATGCGAGGTGTGGGTCCCGCCGACAGCACCGGGAAGTCGTCAGTGCGGTACTGGCCGGGTGGGAGGTCGGCGTCGTCGCGTCTGCGGCCACCGAAACCGCGCGTGATCACTGACATGTGCCCCTCCCCGAGCGGTGGCCGCATGGCCGCGACCCCGCTGCTGCTGCCACTCGGCTCGTGGGTGAGCCAACTGGACCATATCGTCCATACTAAGCCGACGTGGAACCTGTCGGCAAACCTCGCTGGCTGCTTGCGACGTGCAGAAGCAGCAGAGGCAGCGCTCCGGCGGTTGTGACGGTGCGTGTGCGTGCGGCGGACGCCACTGAGGTGAGGGATTGTATGGACCTAATCGTCCATAACTTGGCCGCGTCGATCTCACCGGCGCCGACGCGCCTGCCTGCCGACAGTCGTCGACTATCTGCCGCCCATCGTGGCGGCGGCGAACCCATGGCCGCCTGGGATTCTGGATATCGCCGCTTGCCGGTGGAGCCGATGGCACCCTGAACGCGGGGAATGCGGTGGCGAGCCCGGGAAGGCGGCATCGGGATCACGGTGAGCGGCTTCTGATGCGTACCGCGTTGATCGTGCTGGCCGCGGTGGCGGTGGCTGTGGTCGTGGACCTGGTCTCCGGCGTGCTGGTTCGCCGGGTTGCCCGTGGCCGCTACAGCTGGCTGCTGGAGCCGCTGCGGCAGGCATGCCGCCGCCCAGCGACCACGGTCCTGCTGGTCGGGGCGCTGTACTACGCGCTGCCGCCCGAACCGGGCGGCTGGCAGCGTTATCTGCGGCATGCCATCCTGCTGGTCCTGATCGCCGTCGGTGCGTGGCTGGTGGTCAGGGCATTGCACGTCGCCGAGACGGTCGCGTTCAGCCGGCTGCCGAGTGATTTGGCCACGAGCCGGCGGGTCCGGCGGGCCCGGACCCAGATCCGTCCGGTGCGGCGGCTCACGGTGGCCGTTGTCACGGTCCTCGCGATCGGCCTGATTCTGATCACCTTTCAGCCGGTACGCCTCTTTGGCGTCTCCATTCTGACCTCGGCCGGGGTGGTCGGCGCGTTGATCGGCCTCTCCGCCCGAACCGCGCTCGGCAACGCGTTCGCCGGCATTCAGGTCGCCTTCGCCGACGGGCTGCACGTCGGCGACGTGCTGGTGGTGGACGGCGAATGGGGCCGGGTCGAGGAGGTGAAGCTGACCAACGTGGTGATCCGGCTCTGGGACGAGCGGGCACTCATTCTGCCGACCACGTACTTCACCGAGCGGCCGTTTCAGAACTGGACCCGGGACGAGTCGCGGGTGATTGGCAAGATCCAGATCCATGTCGACCACACCGCGGACCTGGACGACATGCGCCGGGAGGCACGCCGACTGGTCGAGGCCTCACCGCTGTGGGATCGAGACCGCTGGGTGCTCCAGATGGTCGACGCAACCCATCAAACGGTGGTCGTCCAGGTGCAGGCCTCGGCCGCGGACGGCGCCAGCGCCTGGGACCTGCGCTGCGACCTGCGCGAGGGGTTGATCGGCTACCTGCGCGACCAGCACCCGCAGTGGTTGCCCCGCACCCGCAGCCAATACCAGCCCTGACCTGGAGGTGTCCGGAATGGCCGTCCGTAGCGTCAACGCTCCTGAAGGGCGACCTCTGGTGTTGATGACGGCGCCGCAGAACGACGCCGCGTCCGGGGAAGCGGCCGGGTTGGCTCCGGGAGTGTGGTGACCGGGCGCGCGCTCCTCGTCGTCGGTGTCGTGGCCGCTCCCGGGGCCACGGCCGACCTGGCGCGGGAGGCCGCCACCGAACTCGCCGACTGGCTCCGCAGCCGGGTCCCAGAAGTGGACTGGGAGATACGCCTCCAGGTGGCACGGCTCGTCGAAGAGCCGGCCGACCTCGGTCAGCTCATTGAGGCGACCCGGCGCCGGATGCTGATTGAGGGATGGAGTCTGGTCCTCTGCGTGACGGACCTGCCGTTGCAGACCGCACGGCGGCCCGTGGTCGCGCACGCGAGCATCACCCACGGCGTCGCGGTCCTTTCCATGCCCGCACTTGGCCCCGTCGCCGTGGCCCGGCGGATGACCGAGGCCGGGGACCGGCTGCTCGCGGCACTGCTCGGCGATACCGACGCGGTCGGCGACACGGTACGAGCCGGCCCGCGCCGCCAGCGCCTGGCCACCGCACGGCGGGCCCAGGAACTCGGCACGCGCGTGAACCACCAGGGGCCGAGCATCGGCCTGCTGGCCGGGGTGATCGGCGGCAACCTACGGCTGCTGCTCGGCATGCTCCGGGCGAACCGGCCGTGGCGGCTGGCCGTCCGGCTGTCCCGGCTGCTGGTTGGTGCCTTCGCGACCGCCGTCCTCGCCCTGGTAAGCGCCGATATTTGGCAGCTCTCGGCGGCCTTGGGCAACCTGCGACTCGCCCTGCTCGCGGCCGCCTCCGTCCTGGCGGTGGTGCTGACCATGGTGCTCGGCGCACGCCTCTGGGAGCGGAGCCCGCGCGGCCCCCGCGCCCGGGAGCAGGTCGTCCTCTTCAACGTGGTCACCGTGCTCACCGTGGTGATCGGCGTCCTCGCGCTGTACGCGGCGCTCGCCGCGCTGACCGTCATCGGGGCGATCGCCCTCGTCCCCTGGGACCTGCTCTCCGAATCCAGCGGCCAACCGGCCGGCATCGCCCACCAGGTCAAGCTGGGCTGGCTGGCCAGCTCGCTGGCCACGGTCGGCGGCGCGCTCGGTGCCGGACTGGAGTCCGACTCGGCGGTACGGGAGGCGGCGTACCGCTATCGGCCTGACGCGGAGCTGAACGGCGAGAAGGGCCGGCCGGACCCAGCCGACGGGACCAGACCGGGACCCGGCGGTGAGTCCGGGTGACTGTGCAGAGATGCGTCTGAGTCGGAGCGGAGCCACGAGGCCGACTGACGACCCTCGTACCGTGCCGGGCGGGCGATCGCGCAGGTGTTCCTGATCAGGGTTGCTCTTTACTCCCGAACTGGCGCTGTGCCAGCTCGGCGATTTCGCCGGAGGCCTTGCCCATCATCGATCTGGCCCGCCCGAAGGCCGCCACCCCGAACCGACTGGCGACACCTATGCCCTCCGCCCCGGTCTCCAGAACCTTGTCCCCAACCTCGGTCCCGGTGTCGAGAACCATGTCGCGCACCTCCACGGCCGCGTCCAGCCAACCTCTGGCATCCCATGACTTACGATCACGTTCGATGCCGAGTCGCCCGTGGAAGTCGACGACGGTGGTCTCGACGTGGTTGGTCGAATGCACCACGGCGCGGGATGTGGTCGGGTTCAGCAGCACCTTCGCATTGGCCGTGCCGGCGGCGACGTCCATCTGGGACATCAGGCGCGAGGTGCTGCGGGAGATCAGTTCGAGGCGGTTTCGCCGGGCGGCCCGGATGGCGAGGCGATGCTCTTCCAGCTCTCCCGGAGACGCGTCCAGCACCCGGTCGAGTTCGAGCACGGCGACCGCATCCTGGAGTTGGAAGCAGCGGGCCAGGACGGCGAGCCACTCCTGAACCTTGCTCTCGGCTTCCTTGGACGTCTTGGCCAGGTCGGCGACGTTGGTCTGGGTGTCCAGTTTCTGGGCGATGGCGTCGAGCTGACGCAACGCGTACACCTGGGTCCGGGCCAGCAGCGCCGGCGTGGCCTGCACCTTGGACCAGGTGACCTCGGAGACCCGGCCTACCTTCTCCCGGATCGTCAGGGCCTCGTCGATGACGAACTGCACCCCGATCATGTCCGCCACCACAGCGTCGGTCTGAGCGCGGAGCACGGCGTCGACCTTCGCGTCGATCACGGCGAGGTAGTCGGTGATCTCTTTCATGGTCTGTTGCATCGCGAGTTGCGCCATGAGTCCGGCGGCGCCGGTCAGGATCGCCGGGTTGGTCAGCAGCGCGCTGGCGGATGGGGGCCAAACCACTTCGAGTAGGCCGGTGATCTTGCCGTGGTCGGTCAGCACGGCTCGCCTGACATCGATGTCTGACCCTGTCATCAGGTTGTACTTCTTCATCGCCTGGGCGGACTCAGCGGTCAACTGGACCCAGCGTCCGGAGTGCTCGGCGATCTCGGAGCCGGCTTTGGCGATTGTGGAACCGGTACGGAGGGTGGAGCTGAGCCGTTGCAGCCCCAGGTCTTTCGACGGCAGTCGCTCGGTGGTGAGGAAACGATCGACAGCCGTCGGGTGCCCGATGACCGCCAGGCCGTCGCCGTCACTGATCAGCTGGATTTCGTTTTCCACCGTCTGCTCCTTGGGGCGTGGGCACGGATCGGCCTCACGCTACCGTCGGCGTCGTCGGCGGCACCATTGCCCGCTCGTCTCGATGATCTCGGGCTCGTGCCCGACGCGATGCCCGTCGGTGGCCAGCTCGTTCACGAGCGGGTGCGGCTGGCGCAGGGGCGCGCTCGGCCCGTTTCCGCCAGCTGGATGCCGGTGGCTTTTCGCTGTCGGTCTCTTTGTGCTTGTCGCGCCTGCATGTTGCTGTTCGCATGTTGACCACTGACAACGGAGAGCCAATTCCGGGGATGGGATTCCAGCTATTTGTCGTCGTGTGAACACTCGCTGCCGGCTCATCAGATGGGATGAGCGTCAGGGTTTAAGGCCAAGGTAGGAATATGACCGCTTCGGGCGTTTGAATATAGGCGGCCATGATAGTGGTGATATCAGATCAGACGCGGCGCTCCGATGATTACCCAGGTGCCTGGCCATGCCCCCGGTGCCGGCCGGTCCTTTTCTGCGGCTTGTGGTGCGATGCCGGAAAGAACCTGCACCTCCACGACATCCGGTAAATGAGGACGGTCGCATCGGTATGTTTCGACATTCGACGGTGCTCCGGTATAGTGCCACCAATTCCCCTTCAGTGTGCCGGAAGGCGTCTGGTCTGCGTGATGACACCTGGGCTGGAAAGCGCATCATCGAGCCCGCCCTTCGTTGGGCGGCGACCACAATTGGCACGCATCGAGAGAGCCCAGGCAACTGTGCTGAGCCGGGGCTGGCAAATGGTTTGCGAGGTGGTCGGCGAGCCGGGCGTCGGCAAGACCCGGTTCGTCCGCGAGGTCCTGGCGCGATGCGCCCCCACCGTCCCCTGTGCCATCGGGACCTGCTCGTCGGATGAACGAGGAGTCCCCTTCCATGTGTTTCGACATGCCTTCACCGAGGGGCAGTCGCTGCGACGGGGGGTGCGTGGCGGGCGGCCCACTGGGCAGACCTGGGCGGAGTCCGTCGCCGCCGTGCCAGCGGCGCCGGGGCGGGCGTCGGACGCCCGGAGGTTCCGGACCTACCAGCTGGCCCGCCGACTGATCCGCCTGGCGGCCCGGGACGGTCTGGTGCTGGTCCTTGACGACCTGCACTGGGCGGATGCCTCCTCCGCCGGTCTGATCACTCACCTACTGCGGTATCCGGTGCCCGCCCCGCTGCTGCTCGTGCTCGTCTACCGCCCGCGGCAGATGGCGACCCCGATGCCGTTCGGGCTACCAGATCCTGACGAGCACGCCAACGCGGAACCGACGGCACACGATCGGCTCGAACTCCGCCCGCTCAGCCTCGCTGAGGTCGCGCTCCTGCACCCCCACGTCGACCAGGTGGAGCTGCGCGCCCGGTACGACCTGACCGGCGGCAACCCCGGCTACCTGGCGGTGCTGCCGAGCGGTCCCACCCCGAACAGCGCGGACCCGATCCGGGAAGCGCAGGGTGCCCGGCTGACCGACGCGGCGGTGGCCGTGCTGCGCCGAGAGTGGGCCGGCCTGCCCCCCGTCGAGTTGACCTGCCTGCGGGCCGGGGCGATCGTCGATGCGCCCTTCACCGCGGACCTGCTCGCCGAGGTCGCGCAGGTCCCGGCGCCACTGGCGGTCGAGGCCGGCTGGCGGTTGGCCCGCCTCGACCTGATCCGCCGCGTACCCGGCACTGGACGGTTCGCCTTCCGGCACCCGGTGCTGCGGATGGCTGTCGCTCAGGACACCGACCCGGCGTGGCAGGTGAAGGCGTGTGGGCGGGCGCTCACCGCGCTGGTCAAACTGGGCGCGCCACCCGTGGATCGGGCCCGCTACGCGGAGCGCCTGCTCTCCCTGCCGAACGGCGGCTGGGCCGACCGCTGCGTCAACGTGCTCTGCCGGGCCGCGCAGGAGGTCCGGCGCGAGACGCCGGACCTGGCCATCCGCTGGCTACGGCTGGCGCTGTGTGCGTTGCGGCCGACGGCCGGGCTCACCCAACGTCGCCAGGATGTGTCGCTCGCGCTGGCCCAGATCACCGGGGAGACGGGGGATCTGGCCGAGAGCAGGGCCCTGCTCCAGGAGATCGTGCCGCTGTTCCCCGCCGACCCGGAGGGACGGCGGGCGCAGGCAGTAGCCCTCTGGGCACGCGTGGAACGTCTGCTCGGCAACTACGCCGAGGCGGCGGCCATCAGCCGGCGCGAGCTGGCCGCCCTGCCAGCCGGTGCCGGACCCGCCGGCGGCTACCGACTCGCCACCGAGATCGGCGTCGCCGGCATCCTGGCCGGCCGCCCCCTGACCGAGCTGCCCGACGTGCTCACCGGTGACCCCGGCGGCTCCGGCGCGGACCGGGCCAGTCTGCTGGCCGTCCGCAGTCTGGCCGCCACACACGACGGCGCGCTCGACGACGCCCGGGGCCTGCTCGATGCCGGCGCCCGCATCGTCGACTCACTGCCGGACCGGGACGTGCGGGACCACCCCGACTGCCTGACCGCCCTCGGCCTGAGCGAGTTGTACCTCGAACGGCAGGCCGACGCCGTGCGGCACCTCGATCGAGGGCTGACCCTCGTACGCGCCTCGCACCGCGACGACGGGCTGTGCCAGCTGCTGCTCGGTCGTAGTCAGGTGGCCTACCACGGCGGGCGGCTGCACACCGCCATCGGTCTGGCCACCGAGGCGGGCATCGTTGCCCGGCGCATCGGCAGTCACCACCTGCTGAGCTTCGCCCTGGCGTTCGAGGCGGAGGCGACGGCGTGGCGTGGTGGCCTCCGGGACGACGACCGCGCGGTGGCGTTGGCCCGCAGCGCCGCCGGGATCGCCACCGACCTCACCAGCTGGTGCGGTCGTACCGCCGCGACGGCACTGGCGACCGCGGCGCTGCTGTCGGGTGATCCGGCGACCTGCGCCGAACTGGTGCTCTCGGCCGGCGGCGACAGCCGACTCAGCCGTCTCCAGGCGTCCCTGCGGCCCCGGTGGTACGAGCTGCTCTGTGCCGCCGCGCTCGCCGCCGGTGAGGTGGCTGACGCCGAGCGGCAGGCGCAGCTGGCGATGGCCGAGGCGGATCGGATCGGTCTGCGCGGGCAGCGGGGCTTCGCCGAGTCGGCGTACGGCGAGGTGCTGCTCGCCCGCGGCGAGGTCCGGGCGGCGCTGCCGCACCTGGAGACCGCGGCCGACCTGTTCCGCGCCAGCGGGATGGTGCTGCGGCGCAGCCTCACGTTGGCCTCCCTGGCCCGGGCGGCGGAAGCCGCGGACGAGCCCGGCCTGGCGGCGCGCGCCCGCCGCCGGGCGCTGGAACTGGCCCGGTGGTGCGGAACGGAACGGGTCGGCCTACGACTGGCCCGTCCGGTCGGCCCGCGCGAGGTCGCCGCCCTGACCGACCGGGAGTGGCACATCGCGCGGTTGGCGGCGACCGGGGCCACCAGCCGACTGATCGGCCGGCAGCTGAACATCAGCCCCCGCACGGTGGAGGCGCACCTGACCCGCATCTACCGCAAGGCGGGCGTCGCCTCCCGATCGGGTCTGGTCGCCTGGGTCGCGCGGCTCGATGACACCGATCGGTGACCGCGATGCGGGCCGGATGACGTCGTTCGGTGCAACGTCGACAGACCGGGCAGCACGAGGCCACGCCGCCAGCGTCGTGGCCCGACAGCCGCTCACATACTCGACTGCATCCGGTGCGATTCCCGTGGACCGGTGGTGGATGGAGGACGAGATGCTGCGCAGAAGGTCCGTCAGGAGCCCGCGTATCCTCGCCGCTCCGGTGCCGGCGATGCCGATCGCCGCCGCCACGGTGGCGCTGCTCGTGCTGACCGGCTGTGGGGGCGAGCCGGTGGACGCGGCCACTCCGGCGCCCCACGGTTCGGCCGCTTTCGGGCGGGACCGGGCCGCGCTGGTGCTCACCGCCTTCGACCAGGCCGATTCGGCCGCCTCGGTGGCCGGTGACGTCGAGGCGCTGCGGGCCCAGGAGGTGTCGCCCTCGCTGGACCTCAGCATCGCCGCGGTCCGTCGGGCCGAATACAACCAGCGGGCACAACCGTCCTTCCAGCACATCAACCCGGTCTTCGCGGTGCCACCCGGCGAGCCGTCCTGTTTCCTCGCCACAGCCACGCTCCGGTTGACCGGCTCCGAGCTGGCCCCCACCGACGTCAGCCAGTTCGTGCGCGGCGCCGACGGCCAGTGGAAGCTGAGCCACAACGTTCAGGTCACCCAACCCTCGCTGGTCGTCGCCCGGAGCATCGACGGGCGCCCGGCCACCGCGGGTGGCGCCGCAGTGGACGAGACCAGCCGCCGGGCCCTCGCCGCCGAGGTGTTCGCCCGCAGCATCGGGTCCACGACGGGCAACCGGTCCCTCATCGCGTCGAGCCCGCTGCTCGACGGCCAGTTCGCCGGTGGTTGGGAGGTCTACGGGCAGCAACTCGCCGGTGCCGGCGCGGCGGTGCAGCGGACGATGGACAGCGCGCAATGGTCCGACTGCGCGGTCGCGGTGCCGACCGGCACGCTCACCTTTCTGACGATCCACGCCACCGACACGCTGCGTCCGGCGCCGGGCGGCCCGGCCACCGTTCGACTGGAGCCGCAGAGCCCGGACCTGATCGCCACCGGTCATCGGACGGCGGCCAGCGGAAAGTCGATCCGGGTCACCCGGGTGGAGACCTTCGCGCTGCTCGTGCCGACGCAGGCCGTCGGCACCTCGGTGCTGGGGCTCAACGACACCGCGTTGACAGTCACCGTCGGCTGACCCCTGCCGCGCAGCTTCCACGGCGACGGCAGAAACCGGTGGCAACCCTCGGATCGGGGCGCACCGGACGGCGACGATGGCAGCAGCCGTGATCAGGGCGGGACCCGATCGGTCCGGCCACCAGGCTCGGGAGGAACCCAGATGTGGCGTCCGCGCTTCCGAACGGACTACGTGCCGGTGCGGCTGCCCGACGGCCCGCTGGTGGTGCTGGGGGAGACCCGCAGCCTCCTCATCGACGACCCGGTCGCCGCGGAGCTGGCCGACCAGCTCGACGGTGCCGCGCCGCTGGCCGACGTGGTGGCTCGGCTGGCCACCCGACACCCGGTGGCCGCCGTCGCCGCGGCCCTCGCCCGGCTGCGCGACCACGGCCTGCTGGTGTCCGGTGCGGCGCACACCTCGGCAGCCGAGGCCGCAGGCTGGGACGCCCGAGGTGTTCCGCCCGACGCCGGACTGCGGTGGATGGCCGGGGGACCGGTCACCATCGTGGACCTCGGCGCGCCCCGGGTGGCCGAGACCGCCGACGCGCTGCGCGCCCTCGGGCTCACTCCGACAGTGGTCGGGCCGGACGCACCGGACCCCGGCCCGGCCAACGCCCAGGTGCTGGTGCTGCCGTCGTCGATGCTCGACCCTCGCCTGGCGCCGTTCAACGACCGGCAGCTCGCCGCCGGCCGGCCGTGGACCCTGGCCCGGCCACACGGCAACGTCGTGTTCCTCGGCCCGCACCTCGTGCCGGGCCGCACCGGCTGCTGGGCCTGCCTACGGCAACGTTGGCAGGAGAACGAACAGGTGAACGCCTTTCTGCACGGGCAGGACCTGGACGGACCGCTGCCCCAGCCCGGCCGCGCGGTCCTGCCCGGACTGGCCACCATGGCGGCCGGGTTGCTCGCCGCCGAACTCGCGGTGCTCGCCGTCCGGGGCGTCTCACCCCGCCTCACCGGGCGGATGGTCGCCCTGGACACGCGGGACCTGAGCACCGAGAGCCACCAACTCGTACGCCAGCCGCAGTGCCCCGCCTGCGGCGACCCGGACCTCGTCCGCAAGGCCGAGCCACGGATCGACCTGCCACCCAGCGGCGCCGAACCCAGTCGGGCCGGGGACTCCCGCACCAGGGAACCCGCCGAGGCGTACGCCGCGCTCGTCCACCACGTCAGCCGGTATCTGGGTGTGGTGAGCCGGCTGACGCCGCTGGAGGCGACCGACAACGGGGTCACCCACACCTACTCGGCCGGGCACAACTTCGCCCAGCCCCGCCAGCTCGCCGCGTTGCGCCGCAATCTGCGCGGGCAGAGCGGCGGCAAGGGCCGGACCGACCTGCAGGCCCGGATGAGCGCGGTCGGGGAGGCGGTGGAGCGCTACTGCGGGGTGTGGCGCGGCGACCGCCCGGTGCACCGGGCGTCCTACCGGCAGCTCGGTCCGGACCGGGCGGTGCACCTGCGGGAGCTGCTGCTGTTCTCGGAGCGCCAGTACGCCGACCGGGACCGGCTCAACCGCGACCTGGGCCACCTGCACCGCGTTCCCCGCCCGCTGCCCGACGAGGTGGAGCTGGACTGGACCACGGGTTGGTCGCTGACCCGGGAGACACCGCGCGAGCTGCCCGCCGCGCACTGCTGGTACGGGCATCCGGAGCTGACCGGGCTGGAAGTGTGCTCGGCCGACTCGAACGGCTGCGCGGCCGGCGGCACCCTGTCCGAGGCGATCCTGCAGGGCCTCTGCGAAGTCGTGGAGCGGGACAGCGTGGCCCTGTGGTGGTACCACCGATCCCGGATGCCCGGGGTGGACCTCGCCTCGTTCGGCGACCCGTGGACGGCCGCCTGCGTCGACCATCACGCCACCGCCCTCGGTCGCGAACTGTGGGCCCTCGACCTGACCGCCGACCTGGGCGTACCCACGTTCGCGGCGGTGTCCCGTCGGGTCGACGGAGGGCCGGAGGACGTCCTGGTCGGCTTCGGCGCGCACCTGGACGCCCGGGTCGCGCTGACCCGGGCGCTCACCGAGGTGAACCAGTTCCTGCCGGCCGTCGCCGGACCCGCCTCCACCCGCAACCGGTACGGCGTCGACGACCCGGACACCGCGCGCTGGTTCGGCACCGTGCGGGTGGCCGACCAGCCCTGGCTGGCACCGGATCCCGGCCGGCCGCTGCACACCGCGGTGGACCACCCGCCGCTGACCACCGGCGACGTCGGGGATGACGTGCGTCGGTGCGTACGCCGGGCGGAGCAGGCCGGCCTTGAGGTGATCGTCGTCGACCAGTCCCGTCCGGATGTCGACCTGGCGGTGGTGAAGGTCGTCGTGCCGGGACTGCGGCACTTCTGGCGGCGGCTCGGCCCCGGCCGGCTGTGGGACGTGCCGGCCCACCTCGGCCGGAGCCCGCTGGCCGCCGACGAGACGTCGGCCAATCCGCTGAACGTCTTCTTCTAGCCGGCGATCCCGGGACCGTGGGAAGGGTGTGTGGGGGATGACCACAGTGGTGGACCCGGCCGGTCGGCGACCGTCGTGAGCGGCTCCGTCGGCGGTCCGCCGATTCAGGAGTCGTACCGGCTGCGCCGTGACGCGGAGCTGCGGATCGGTGAGGACGGCGCGCTGACGCTGCGGCAGACCCGCTTCCAGCTCACTCTTGAGCAACCGGGCATGGGCCGGCGCGCGCTGCTGCTGCGGCTTGCCGCCGACTGGGTCAACGACGTCGAGGTCGGCCGGCTGATCAGCGGCCTGGAGGGGGAGAACCGGGTGTTGCCAGCGCAGTTGCTGCTGCGCCGGTTGCTCGCCCACTCCTGGTTGGAGCGCCGGGTCCAGGTCGACGATCGGCCGCTGCTCGACCTGGTGCCCACCGGCCTGGGGCGGGGCAGTCTGCCGGAGACTCGCCTGCACACCCCCGGGGTCCGCTACCGGCTCTCCCGCTTCGCCACCCTTCAGCACGAACGGGGCATGCTGGTGGCCGCGTCGCCGCTGAGCACCCTCGTCGTCGGCTGCGCCGACGCCGCCGTCGGCGCGGTGCTGGCCGCCGCCGTGCCGGGCGTCGGACCCGACGCGGTGGCCCGCACGCTCGGCGTGCCGCCGGAAGTCGCCGGACGGATGCTCGACGAGTTGGCCACCGCCCGGGTCCTGGTCACCGACGCCGAATTCGAGGCGGAGTGCGACGAAGCGCCGCTGGCCTACTGGTCGCCGGAGGAACTGCGGCTGCACCACCGGTCCCGCGCCGGCCGGCACGCGCTGCCGGTGGGCGGCACCTACCGGATGCGGGAGCGCTTCGCCCCGCAACCGCTGCGCCGCGCGTACGACGGGGTTCGGGCTGTCGAGCTGCCACTGCCGGACCTGGCGACGATAGCCAAGGCGGACCCGTCGTTCAGCCAGGTCGTCGCGGACCGGCGCAGCGTGCGCGACCACGACGACGCGGCGCCGCTGCCCGTGGAACGACTTGCGGAGTTCCTGTACCGGTCGCAGCACACCACGGCCGTCGGCGAGGCCGGTGGGCAGGAGGTCGGCCACCGGCCGTACCCGGGCGGGGGCGGCGTCTACGAACTGGAGATCTATCCACTGGTCGCGCGCTGCGCCGGGCTCGATCCCGGGCTCTACCACTACGACCCGGTCGGGCACCGGCTGGAGCCGGTCGCCGCCTGGGGAGCTGCCGCCGACCGGCTGCTGGCCTACGCCCGGGCGTCCGGCGCCCTGCCTCGGCCACCGCAGACGGTGCTGGTGGTCACCGCCCGCGTGCAGCGGCTGATGTGGAAGTACGAAGGGATGAGCTACGCGATGATTCTCAAGGACGCGGGTGTGCTGACCCAGCAGATGTATCTCGTCGCCACCGCCATGGGGCTGGCGCCGTGCGCCCTCGGCGCCGGGGACTCGCAGGCCTTCGCCGAGCTGTCCGGGCTCGACCCGCTGGTCGAGCCGAGCGTCGCCGACTTCCTGCTCGGCTCGCGCCGCGCCACCGGCCCGGGCGCAGCGGAGGGCCGGCCATGAAGTTCCGGCGGCAGGCTCTGCGTCAGTTGGAGGCACCCGAGCAGCTGGACCGGGCGGTCCGGCTGACCACAGTGCCGAACTGGCTGGCCACCACGGCGCTGGTCATCGTCGTGGTCGCCGCGGGGGTCTGGTCGGTACGCACGGTGGTGCCCCGGACCGTCGAGGCGGCCGGGGTGCTGATCCACTCGAACGGGATCTCCGCCCTCGACGCGCTCGACGCCGGTCAGGTCACCAAGGTGTGGGCGTCACCGCACCAGCGGGTGCCGAAGGGCATGCCCCTCTACAGCCTGCGCACAACGGACGGCAAGGTACGGGTGGAGACCGCGCCGGGTGACGCGTACGTCGTCGCCTGGCTGGTCTCCGAAGGCGAGATCGTCACCCCGGGGACACACCTGGCCGACCTGGAACGACTCGACACCGCCGGGGACGCGTTGCAGGCAGTCGTCTACGCCCCCGCCGTCGCCGCTCCGCTGCTGCAACCCGGTGTGTCCGTCGAGGTGGCCGCCGCGGCCGCGCCGCGCAACGTGTTCGGCACCCTCGCCGGTCAGGTCACCACGGTCGGCGCCTTCCCGGAGACCGAGGCCTCGCTGCGCGCCTTCCTCGGCACCGGGCCGGACGTCCGGCGGCTGCTCGCCCGCGGCAGTGTGGTGCGGGTGACGGTTGCCCTGGAGCCCGACCCGGCTGCCCCGGGCGGCCTGCGCTGGACCAAGTCTCCGCCGCCGTTCCAGCTCAACTCGGCAAGCGAGGTCACCGCCTGGTTCACGGTGGACCGGGAACACCCGATCGACTGGTTGCTGCGGCGATGAGCGCGCCGACGACCGCCGCCAGCGGCGCACCGGAGCTGCCCAGGATCCGGCGTCGGCGGGTTCGCACACCCACCCTGATCCAGATGGAGGCGGTGGAGTGCGGTGCCGCCGCGTTGGGGATCCTGCTCGCGCACCACGGTCGGCACGTGCCCCTGGAGGAGTTGCGCCGGGTGTGCGGCGTCAGCCGGGACGGCTCCACCGCGGCCACCGTGCTCAAGGGAGCCCGCCGGTACGGAATGGTGGCCAAGGGTTTCCAGATGGACCTGGCCGGCCTGGCCACCGTGGCGTTGCCGGCGGTGCTGTTCTGGCGCTTCGAGCACTTCGTGGTGCTGGAAGGGCTCGGCCGTAAGGTCTTCATCAACGATCCGGCCACCGGTCCCCGCGCGGTGAGCTGGGAGGAGTTCGACGGCGCCTTCACCGGCATCGTGCTCACCATGGAGCCCGGCCCGGAGTTCCGGCCCGGCGGCACCCGCTACCGGATGGTGCGAGCGCTGGCCGAGCGGTGGCGCGGCCCGGGCTCGGCTATCGCGCAGATGCTGCTGCTGGGCCTGCTGATCGCCGTGGTCGGTCTGACCATCCCGGTAATGGCCAAGGTCTTCGTCGACCGGGTGCTGCTGCAGGAGGATCGGGCCGCGTTCGCCGGCCTGGTGGCGGCGGTGGCGGTGGCCACCGTGCTGACCTTCCTGGCCAGCCTGCTTCAGCAACGCCTGACCGTACGCGCGGAGACCGCGCTCGCCCTCGCCAGCGCCGCCCGGTTCTTCCGACATCTGCTGCGGCTGCCGCCGACCTTCTTCGACCAGCGGCAGGCCGCCGACCTCAGCCAGCGGGTCCGCGGCAACGAGGTGGTCGCCGAGGTGCTCACCCGCCGGGCGGCCACCACGGTGGTGGACACCGGCCTGGTGTTGGCGTACGGGGCTCTGCTCTGCCAGTACGACCTGCTGCTCGGACTGTGCGCGGTGGTCCTCGCCGGGCTGAACGTCAGCGTGCTGCGCTATGTCGCCTCGACCCGGTCCACCGCTGTCGCCGGCCTTCAGGCCGACCGCAGCAAGCTGGTGACCACCGTCTACACCACGGTTCAGATGATCGAAACGGTGAAGGCCGGCGGTGAGGAGGAACGCGCGGTGGCCCGGTTCGCGGCGCGTCATGCCACCGTCGCCACCCGTCAGCAGCGGCTGGGGGTGCCCACCGCGGTGCTCTCGGTCCTGCCGGCGCTGCTCGCGTCGGCGACCACAGCGGTGCTGCTGGGGTTGGGCAGCCGGCAGGTCGTGGCGGAGGCGATGAGCGTCGGCGTGCTGGTCGGCATGCAGAGCCTGGCGGTCGCCATGAACCGCCCGCTGGGCAATCTGACCGCGCTGGGCTCGCGGTTGCAGGACATGAGCGCCGACCTCAACCGACTGCGCGACGTGGAGCGGTACCCACTGCCCTCGGCCCAGGACCGAGCCGCCCGCCCGGTGGCACCGATGGAGGGGCATCTGCGCATCGAGGAGGTCACCTTCGGCTACAACCCGTTGGGCCGTCCTCTGCTGGAGAACTTCAGCCTTGACCTGCCGCCGGGTGCCCGGGTGGCGCTCGTCGGGCGGTCGGGCAGTGGCAAGTCCACAGTTGGTCGGTTGGTCGCCGGGCTCTACCGTCCCTGGACCGGACGGGTCACAGTGGACGGCCTTGAGCGGGTCGCGGCCGACGACGGCCTCTGGGCGGCCACAGTCGCCATGGTGGACCAGGACCAACGGCTGTTCGAGGGGACGGTGCGGGACAACGTCACCATGTGGGACCTCACGGTCGCCGACGAGGACGTCGTCGCCGCGCTGACCGACGCGTGCCTCTACGACGAGGTCGCGGCCCGTCCGGGTGGCCTCGGCAGCCCGGTACGGGAGAACGCCCGCAACTTCTCGGGTGGGCAGCGGCAGCGGCTGGAGATCGCCCGAGCGCTCGTGCGCAACCCCCGGGTGCTGGTGCTGGACGAGGCCACCAGCGCGCTGGACGCGGAGACCGAACGCCGAATCGACAGGCACCTGCGCCGGCGGGGGGCGACCTGTCTGATCGTTGCCCACCGCCTGTCCACGGTCCGCGACTGCGACCTGATCGTCGTGCTGGACGGCGGTCGGGAGGTGGAGCGCGGCACCCACGAGCAGTTGGTCGCTCAGGACGGGGCGTACGCGCGCCTGGTCCGCGACCACTGACCACGACGATCCGAGGAGACGCTGATGAGTGGCGCGGTGGAGGATCCCCCGGCCGGTGGCCTGATCGGCTTCTGCTCGGACGGCGTACGCGAGGTCTGCCGTCTGGACGGCCCGGCGGCCGGCTGGCTGGTGACCGGAGGTGAGGCCGACCTGTTCGCGGTGCGCCGGGCCGGGATCAGCCCCTCGCGTCGGCACCATGTGGCCCGCCTGCCGGCGGGTGGCCTGGTGCCGACGTCCACCGCGATCGGCGCGTGGCAGTTGATCCTGGTGCCGTTGCCCGGCACGGAGCTGCGCGGGCTGTCCCGGCGTCACCTGTCCCTGCTGGAGCGGCATGTTCGGCTCGGTCGGGTGGCGGACGAGGGTGCGTCGCTGCGGGCGCGGGCCGCCGCGACGGAGCTGGTGGCGGCGGTGGATCTGGTGCTGGTCACCGTCGCTGACGCGTTGCGCCGGGGGCAGGCGCCCCGGCAGGCGTCCACCCTCCGTGGACGCGAGATCGTTTCGCTGGCGCAGGGGAGCGCCCTCACCTCCACCGGCGGGGCGTGGTGGCTGCGCAGCGCCGGCGGGCAACTGCGACGCAACGACGGTGGCCCGGCGGAGATGTCGGGGGAGCGGGAGTTGCTGCTGGTCGCCGAGCGGGACTGGGTGGTGGCCGAGTCGCCGTGCGCGGTGGAGAGCCACGGCAGCTGGGACCTGCTGGTCAACGGTCAGCTCCGGTCGGCCGTCGACCAGCATGTGGCCCGGCTGCTGCGGATGGTGGAGACCCGGATCGAGGAGGCCGACGCGGCCCTGTTGAGCGCCGTGCGGCGGCGCCGGGAGACCGACGCGGCGATGCTCGCTGCGGCGGCCCGCCGGTCGATCGGGGTGATCGGCGCGGGCGGTGGGGTTCCGGTTCCCGATGACGAGGCCGGCTTCGACAGGTACGGGCGGGCGGCTTCGGTGGTGCGGGTGGTCACCGAGGGGATGGGCAGCCCGATCAACGAGCCGGCCGACCGCAGCCGTGCGCCGCTGGACGACCGGGCCGCGGTGCACGCGGTGACCCGGGCGTCCAGCCTGTTCCTGCGTGAGGTGCGGCTGCCGGACCGGTGGTGGCGGCGGGACCTGGGGCCACTGGTGGGGTGGCGGGTCGGTGACGACCCGGAGCGCGCCGTCGCGGTGCCGCTGGTGTTCCGCCGGGGTCGCTACCACCACGTCGACCCGGACACCCGGGCGTACGCTCCGATCGACGCGACAGTGGCCGCCACGTTCGCCGCCGAGGCGACCGAGGTGCAGGCGCCGCTGCCGCCGACCGCTCGGATGCGCCACCTGGTGCGGGCCGGGCTGGTCGGTGCGTCCCGCGACGTGCGGGGTCTGCTGTTCGCCGCCGCCTGCGTGGCACTGCTGGGCCTGGGCGTGCCGTTGGCCACCGGCGAGGTGCTCGGCCAACTGGCCCGGCAGGGTGAGGTGACCGGCCTTGTCGGTTTCCTCGCGCTGATGCTCAGCGCCGCGGTGGTCGCGGGGCTGGTGGGTGTGGTGCAGAACCTGCGTCTGCTGCGGTTGGACGGCCGGATGCAGTCCGGCGCGCAGCTGGCGATCTGGGACCGGTTGATGCGGCTGCCGGCCCGGTTCTTCGCCGGTCGCAGCAGCGGTGAGATCGCCAACTCGATGTTGGGGATCTCGTTCGTCGGTGAGGCGTTGAGCGCGCTGTTGCCGCAGCTCGTCACGGCGGCTGCGACCGTCGCGGTGACCCTCGGCATGCTCCTGGTGGTCGAGCCCGTGCTCGGGCTCTGGGGAGCGGGGATCGTCGCCGTCACCATGCTGACCTTCGGCGGCTTCGCCGTGCTGATCGTCCGCCAGCAACGGTCCGCGTTGCCGGCCGAGCACCGGGCGGCGGCGATGACCAACCAGTTGCTCGGCGGCATCGTCAAGATCAAATTAGCGGCGGCCGAAACTCGTGCCCACGCACGCTGGTCGGAGGTGGCCGCGACGGCCCGAGCGGCGCTGCAACGGGTCCGGCAGAGCCAGGCGGGCCTGGTCGCTTTCGGCACCGTGCTGCCGGTCGCTGGTCAACTGGTCCTGTTCGCCGTGCTGATGGGGCCGCTCGCCGGCCGGGTCGCGCCGGCCGACTTCTTCATCCTCAACGTCGGGTTCGCGATGCTCCTGGGCGCGTTGCTGGTGCTGGTGTCGGCCGGGGTCGAGGTGATCGCGGCCGTGCCCCGGCTGGGCGGCCTGCGGGAGATCCTGCGCGCCGACCCCGAGGCGCGGCCGGACCGGGTGGACCCGGGCGAGTTGCGCGGCGAGATCGCGCTGCACCGGCTCACCTTCGCCTACCAGGCGGACGAGCCACCGGTGCTCACCGACATCGACCTGCACGTCCGTCCGGGTGAGTTCGTGGCCATCGTCGGACCGAGTGGCTGCGGAAAATCCACACTGCTCCGGCTGCTGCTCGGCTTTGAACGCCAGCAACAGGGCGCCGTGCTCTACGACGGCCAGGACCTCTCCGAGCTCGACGTACACGCGGTCCGCAGGCAGTGCGGGGTGGTGCTGCAGGATGGTCAGCTCTTCGCCGGCTCGGTACGCGACAACATCTGCGGGGCCGGCAGCTTTCCCCTCGACCAGGTCTGGGAGGCGGCACGGATGGCCGGCCTCGCCGATGACCTGGAGGCACTGCCGATGGGGATGAGCACGATGGTGCCGTTCGGGGGTGGGACGCTCTCGGTCGGGCAGCGTCAGCGGGTGCTGATCGCCCGCGCGCTGGCGCCGCTACCCCGGATCATCTTCCTCGACGAGGCCACGAGCGCTCTGGACAACCGGACCCAGGAGGTGGTCAGCCGGAGCACCGCGGCCCTGGCCGCGACCCGGGTGGTCATCGCCCACCGGTTGTCCACGGTCCGCGCGGCGGACACCATCGTCGTCCTGGAGGCAGGGCGGATCGTCCAGCGGGGCAGCTTCGACGAGTTGATGGACGACCCGGACGGGCTGTTCCACCGGTTGGCGCGGCGGCAACTGCTCACCGAACCGCAACGGTCCGACGCCGTGCCGGAGGGCCGACAGGCGGACGGCCAGCCCGCGACAAGCTGACGGTCCGGTCAGCCGTTGTCGATGACCGTGCTGTCCTCCAGGCACACGTCCGCGTCGAGGTGGTTCTCCAGCAGCTCGGCGATGTGCGCCTCCGACTGGTTCTCCACGGCGAGCCGGAACGCCTCGGTGAGCACGTTGACCACGCCCTGGGTCAGCAACAGGGTTTCCCGGTCGAGATCGGCCCAGGACGATCGGGCGTCGCTGCGTACCAGCTCCGGAGCGAGCGTCAGGAGCCGGGCGGTGACGGCGGCGACCAGTTCGTCGGCGACCGGCCGGAGGCTGTCCAGCACCTCGCTGAGGGTCTGCAGTGCCGGTACCGTGCCCACTCGTACCCGATGCAGGTCCAGGGCGGCGCGCAGCGGGCGTGGCCGGACGGTGCGGACGGTGCCGTCGGCGGTCCGGCCGATCACACCGTGCCGGGTCAGTGCGTGGGCCAGCGCGGGCCGGTCGGCGGTCAGGCGTTGCAGCATCGCGGTGAGCCCGTCAGGGGCCTCGTCACTGGCCCGGACCCCGAGCATCGCCTCGATGGACACCAGGTTGAAGCCCTGTCGTTGCAGGGCGAGGATCGCGTCCAGCCGGCGGACGTGGGAGTCGTCGTAGAGCGCGGCCCGACCGCGCCGCACCGGCGGGGGCAGCAGCCGTCGGGCCTGATGGGCTCGGATGTTGCGCGGCGACATGCCCACCTTGCGGGCGAGCTCCTCCACGCTGTACCCGACCGGGCCGGCGGGCGCCGTCGTCGTCACCTCGTCGATGGTCACGGTGGCCTCCGGCAGCACTCGGTGACGGAACACGGCAACCCCGTCGAACCGCTGTCACGCTGAGCGGTCCGCCGATCGCAGCGTAAGGGTGGACACCGGGCGGGTAACAGGCGAGGAATTACTACTTGTCCATTGTGGTGAAAATCATTAGGATCACCATCCGCCGCAAGTTGCTGATTCCCAATTACCCGGCTTTCGCCGCAGCGCGACCTTTTCGCGGCCACATTCGATGAAATTCCCGCTCTCCGAGCCGACCGGATCCACCGGTGACCCACGATGAAGCGAAACCGGCGGCCCGGAATCTCCCGCGCTGCCTGTCGCCGCCACCGGCGGTCGACAATCGAAGGGAGCAGGGTGTGACACCTGTCGATCGAGCGGTCTTCGTGGCCGCGTACAGCCGGCTGGTCGCCGACGTCTGGGCGGACCCGGCCAAGGAGCAGGCGCTGGACCGGGACCCGCGGGGCTTCCTCGCCGGCTACGGGCTCCAACTGTCCGAGGATGTGCAGGTCCGGGTGGTCCGGGACGTCACCGACGCCGATCCGGATCTGGAAATGCAGGTCGAGTCCTGGCAGCAGGCGGGCAGCACCGGCATCTTCGTTCTCGTCGTGCCGTCGCTGCTGCCGGTGGCTCAGGCCGAACTGGCCGAGGACGAGTTGGACAGCGTCGTCGCCGGCCTGGACCCCAGCTGTGCCTGCTGCTGCCCGTGCTGCTGCACCTGACACCGAACTCTGCCGCCCATTGGCCGGCGCGGCAGATTCTGATGGCAGTCAGACGAAATCGTTGATTGTCGAAGCTCGATCTTCGTAGCGTTCTCGCCACGGCGATCACACCCCGTCTTGCAGCCACCCGAGGAAAGGACCGAACGATGAGCAACGACGAACAGGAATATGGCGCGAGGTTCGTGACCAAGTATTCGGAACTGGTCACCGCAGTGTGGCGCAGCGACGAGGAACTGCAGCGCCTGCTCGCCGACCCGACCGGCTACGCGACGGCAGCCGGCCTGCCGGTCGCCCCCGGCGCCCGGGTCGAGGTCGACCGCGCCCAGCCCGCCACGCTCTACACCAAGGATCAGATCGTCGCCGACTGGGCCGGCACGCCCGGCCTGCACGTGCTGCACGTGCCCGAGGTGCCGCTGGTCGACCTCAACGAGCTGACCGAGGCCGAACTGGAGACGGTCGCCGGCGGCGTGGCCCCCATCGCCGACAACAACGTCAACATCATCGCCGTCCTCATCCTCTGAGTTCCCCACCCCCCGCCGGGAGCCTCGATGACTGACACGACCGAGACCATCGCGTTCCGATCCGGCACCTACCGGACGGCCACCGTGGAGCAGACCTGGGAGCGGGTCGGGTGCCTGCTCGACCGGTTCCGGATCACCCGGGTCGCCGACATCACCCGGCTCGACGAGATCGGCCTACCGGTGCACGTCGCCTACCGGCCGGTGGGAGCCACCATGGCGGTGAGCGTCGGCACCGGCGCCACGGCGACGCAGGCCCGGGTCAGCGCGGTCATGGAGAGCATCGAGTCCTGGCATGCCGAGAACCTCCGGCCGGGGACCGTCGTCCGGTCCCCGGCGGAGGCGCTCGACCTGCCGTACGACGTGCGTTGGCTGCACCTGGCGGAACGGTCACCCCTGACCCCTGCCATCGAGCTCGACTGGGTGGCCGGCCGTGGGCTGGTGACCGGCGCGCGTTGCCTGGTGCCCCGCGCCACCATCGAACTCGACTTCACCATCCGGCGTGGCTGGGACCGCGCCCTGTTCACCCCCAGCAGCAACGGGCTCGCCACCGGGAACACCTTCGCCGAGGCCAGCCTGCACGCTCTGCTGGAGGTCGTCGAACGCGACTGCATCGCCCCGTACTGCACCTCACCGTTGGCCGAGCGCACCTACGCCGACCCGGGCACCGCCACCAACGCGATGACCCGCACCGTGCACGACGCGCTGGTGCGGGCCGGCTGCTGGGTGGAGGTCTGCGACATCAGCAACGCGGTCGACGTGCCCTGCTACGCCGCCTCGATCTGGTCCGAGGACCTGCCGGTCACCTTCGGCGGCTTCGGCTGCCACCTGGACCCGGAGATCGCCGTCGGTCGAGCCATGGCTGAGGCGGCGCAATCTCGGCTGGTCATGGTCTCCGGAGCCCGGGACGACATCGACGCCACCGCGTACCAGGATGTCGGCGCGCCGCCGGTGCCGCCACCAACCGTCGACCGGCCCGTCCGGCCGGTCCGCCGGGACTCGCCACCGGCGGGGGACGTGACCCAGGTGCTGCGCGAGCTGGCGACGCGGGTGCAGCGGGTAACCGGCGTCGAGCCGTTCAGCGTCGACCTGACCCACGACGACATCGGCATACCGGTGAGCAAGGTGTTCGCCCCCGGCCTGCGGATGTTCGACGAGCGGGCCCTGAGTACCCGACCGGGAGTGCCCCGTGACTGACGTCGTCTTCATCGGTCCGAGCCTGCCGTCCGACGAGGTCGGTCGGCTGCTGCCCGACGCGGTGGTGCTGCCGCCCGTCGCGCACGGCGACCTGCTCCGCCTGGACGTCGCCCCCGGCGACCGGGTCCTCGTCATCGACGGGTTCTTCCTGCAACACCCGCCGGTCCGCCACCGGGAGATCCTCGACCTGCTCGACCGTGGCGTGACAGTGGCCGGCGCCGCCAGCATGGGCGCGCTGCGCGCCGCCGAGCTGTGGCCGTTCGGGATGCGTGGCGTGGGCGAGGTGTTCCAGCTCTACCGCGACGGGGTCGTCACGGGCGACGACGAGGTGGCCGTCGTGCACGGGCCCGCCGAGGACGGCCACCGCGCCATGAGCGTCCCGCTGGTGAACATCCGGGTCGCGCTGCGCCGTGCCGTCGCGGCCGGCGTGCTCAGCGACGCCGAGGCTCTGCTGCTGCTGGAAATCGGCCGGGACCTGCCCTTCCGCCGGCGGTCGTACCGGGCGCTGGAGCGCAGCGCGCCACCCGAGGCGGCGGGCGTGGTGGACCGGTTCCTGACCTGGCACCGGCAGGACCCGTGCGACGCCAAGGGCGCCGACGCGCGGATGTTGCTGTCGATGGCGGCGGACAACGCCCCCGAGCTGTGCCCGGCGCACGCCGGCGACCAGCCGATCGACAACCTGCACACCCGCTTTCTCGACAGCTGGCGCGCGCGGTTCGCCGGCGAGTCGGTCGGCGGGCACTGGGTCAGCGACCGGGAAGCCGCCGCGGTGCTGATGCTGCTGCATCCCGAGTCGGCGACCTGGCACCGGCGGGCGGTGCTGGCTGGGCTGGCCGAGGTCGACATCGCCGACCCGATGGTCGAGGAGCGCGCCAGCGAGGCGGCAAACCTGCGAGGGCTGACCGGTGCGCCGCCGAGCGGATGGGACTGGCTGACCGACCGGGAACGCGGTCTCGACGACCGCGAAGCGGTGCTGCGGGTGCTGGTGCGCGCGTTCGGTACCACGCCGTACCGCAGCCTGGCACTGTGGATGGTCGCGACGCCGCTGCGCACCCCCGCGTTGCTCGCCGCGGCACGGCAGGTCGCGGCGACCGCGGCGTCGTTGAACGAGACGCTCGTTCCGCGGACCACGGGGCGTCGCCGCCCGGGTGGTCGGCTGCACTTCCGCACCGAGATCGTCGACGCGTGCTTCGCGCGGCTGTGGGGCTGTGCCGCCGACGGGCTGGAAGCGGCGGCGTGGGACCGGGGCTTCGTCGACCTTGCGTCGTTCCGGTACGCCGCCGAACCGTTGGTCGCGTACGTCAAAGCGTTCGGCGCCCCGCGACTGCCCGCCGTGGGCACGCGCACGCAGGAGGACACCCTGGCCGGTTCAGCGGCCCGGGTCGGCTGAGGAGGAGTCGATGAGCGGCACGGTGAAGGCGGCACTTATCTACCCCCCGCTGACCGATCCCACCTCGGGATACCACTCCCTGAACTACCTCGATTCGTACGCCCGGGCACAGGGGCACCGGCCGGCGGAGATCATCGACGCCAACATCGAGGCGTTCCACCACTCGTACACCCCGTCGGCGTACGACTGGCTTCGGCGGGAGCTGTCCCGGCTCTCGATCGACGATCTCAGCGGCCCGGACGCGCTGATGGCCCGGGCGAACCAGCTCGGCCTGCCCGACCCGGATCCGGAGCGGCTGCGTCGGTCGATCGGGGTGCTGCAGGATCCGACCCTGTTCTACGACTACCGGCACTACCAGGACGCCGTCGAGGGCGTGATCTCCTGGATGGACGCGCTCGGCACTGTCGGCTTCCCCGGGCAGTTCCACGCCGGCTTCCGGCTCCACCCGCCGCCGATGATCTCGATCGGCTCGGTCGCCGCGCTGACCGACGAGGCGCTGCTCGCCCGCCTCAACCGGCCCTTCCTGCCGTACTACGAGGACGTGCTGATCCCACGGCTGGCCGCCGGCGGGCACCAGGTGATCGGCATCAGCGCCACGTACCAGTGGCAGTTGCCCTTCGCGCTCTGGATCGCCCGACTCGTCCGGCAGGCCTGCCCGGACGTCTTCCTCATCGCGGGTGGCACGGAGATCTCCGACGTCTGGAAGTGCGCCAGCAAACCGGAGTACGTCTTCCAGGTGCTGGCCGACTTCGACGCGATCGTGGTCGGCGAGGGGGAGAGCGCGTACACGGAGATTCTGGACTCGGTGGCGGCCGGCACCCTCCCGGCTGGGCACCCCAACGTCCGACTGCACCCCAAGTACGGCCGTCAGCGTCAACTGCCCCTGCGCTACGAACGCCTGGCGCAGGTGCCGGTGCCGGACTTCTCCGGTCTGCCCTGGGACCTCTACCTCAGCCCGGAGCGGTTCGTCTACTACTCGCCGACCCGCGGCTGCTACTGGAACAAGTGCACGTTCTGCGACTACGGACTGAACACCGACGGCCCCACCAGCCCATGGCGGCAGGACACGGTGGGCACCATGATCGCGGACGTCACCGAGTTGTCGAAGTTCGCCAAGTTCATCTACTTCTCGGTCGACGTGCTCGCTCCCGCGACCATCCTGCGCTTCGCCGAGCAGGTCGTCGAGCGAGGGCTGGACTTCCGCTGGGGTGCCGAGATCCGGCTGGAGAAGTACTGGTCGGACGAGCGCTGCGAGTTGCTGAGGCGCAGCGGCTGCGTGGCCATCTCGGTCGGCTTCGAGTCCGGTAACCAACGCATCCTCGACCTGATCGACAAGGGCACGAAGCCGGAGCAGGTACGCCGCACCATGACCGCAATGACCAAGGCCAACATCGGCGTGCAGATGATGGGCTTCACCGGTTTCCCCACCGAGACCCGCGAGGAGGCGCTGGACAGCGTCACCTTCCTGCGTGACAACCCGGACCTGTGGACCCTCGGCGGGCTCGGCGACTTCATGCTGACCCCGGGGGCCATCGTCGCGAAGGAGCCGGACCGGTTCGGCATCACCAATGTGCGGCCGGTGGAAGGTTCGGACATCGTCCGGATGCTCAAGTACGACGAGCCGGTGACCGAGGCGGCACAGGCCGAGGTCGCCCAGGCCAAGGCCGGCCTGAACCCCGGGCACTACCACCGTCCGTGGCTGGGCAGCACCGACACCCCGCACACGTTCTTCTACCACGACCGGTACGGCACGGCGGTGCGCGGCGTCCTCGCCAACGACCGGGTTCGGCACGACACCGACGACCAGACCGAGTTCCTCGCCAACGGCTCCTTCGTGGACCGCGACGACGAGCAGGTCTGGGAGGCGTACCGGCGGATCCGGTCCGACGAGCAGGAGGGCGTCCCGGGCGACCTGCCGGCGGACCGGCATCTGTTCCGGCGGGTCGACGGTCAGGTGTTCGCACTCAACCGCAGCAGCCGGCTGTTCCTGGACCTCTTCAGTGCGCCGCTCACCCTCGCCGAGGCGCAACGTCGACTGTGGATCGTCGAACCGACGGTCGCCGACCGGGTCTGGCGGACCTTCATCGGGCAGCGGCTGATCCGACGGCATCGGCTCCCGGCCGAACCGGCGCGGTGAGCCGACCGCCGGGGCGGGGCATTCCTCCCAGACGCTCGAGCCGGCTCGGGGACGGGCGCGTGAACCCTCAGGCCGTCGCGGCGCTCATCGCGATTTCGCCGTTCACGCCGGCCGGGTAGAAGCCACCCGAAGTCGCCGGGGTCGGGCTCAGGTACACGATGTTCAGAACGGACTGGGCCGTTCGGCCGTAGCACATCCCGTTTTCGTCGGTCGGGATGAAATTCGGGTCCGCCGCCGTGCCGACACCCTGGTCGTCATCCGTCGGACCATCAAGACTGTTGCGCGCGTCAGAGATCTTTCGCACCGAGTCAAACACCGTGTCGTCGGTGAGACCGGCGCTGTAGAGCGCGGATCGGACAATCCCCGCGTGGTACGCCTCGGTGGCCAAAAGGCCGGCTGCGGCATCAAGGTACGTTTTGTTGGACAGCAGCGACGCGGAACCCTTGAACGCCGACACTCCGACGTCTTCGAAGAGGAACGCCGCAAAGAGGAAGTTGAGGTCGTTCGCGTACGGATCAAAGCTTTCGCCCTGCTTGATGAGACCAGCGGCAGTCGCCGCCGCAGTGAAGCTCGTGTCCAGCGAAATCGCGGGACGAGCGACAGCGGCGTTGCCGAGCGCGGACCGCAGGAAGGCCACGTGCTGCATCTCGTCGGAGGCGATCTCCTTCGCGAACCTCTGCACGAAGTTGCTGCTGAAGTTGACTGACCCTCCGCCGGACACCTCACCGCGTACCCCGGTGCCGGTGGTCATCTCGTCGGGAAGCCCGGATCCTGTCGTTGCGCGGAGATAGAACTCAGCTTCGAGATATTCGAGATTGAGCGCGAAGTTGAGGATGGTCGCGTCGCTCGGCGAACCACCACCCGCCGGGTCGGCTGCGCACACCCCTGGATCAACCAGGGCCGTGAGCCTTCGCCGATCCGTTTCGGATTCTGCACTGCGTGACACCGCCTCTGAGATGAACCAGTTGTCCATGCTGCCTCCGTTTTGGCGCATCCAGGCCCTAGCTGTCCGTCTCGGCCGACCTGACTGGAATGGATGGCTCTCACGTTAATCGTGCGGACGAACTCAGGAATTGTTTGCGGAAAGGCGGTACGGGGTGAATCGAACGTCGACTACGCTCCGCGCCGTGCAGAAGTGCACCGGTCAGAGCGGACGCGGTAGCGCTATCAGCTCTGCACCGATCGCTGCGCGGCTCATTCCCGCCTTCTGAAGGGCGACCGCCCGACGACAGTGCTCAAGTCACGCGGCACGTGTTTCGGCGTTCGCACGGCGAGCTGCGGTAGGCACCAGGCGGCCGGACGGCCCGCACCAGGAGTGGGCGCCGGAGGGCACAGTTGCCCCAGAACGACGCCGGCGGCATTGTCGGGCAATGCCGTTCACGGATCTACGGGACGTCCGTTAGGAAAGCCTGTCGTCTACCCGACACCGCGTAACGGCTGGCGCGGTGTCGACGGGAGGGTGGGTGATCGGGCCTGCCGCCCGCACGTTGTGCCCTGGCCATGACAGAGGCCACCGGACGTCCGTCAGTCTATTGTGGTGCCTCGGCTGCCGTCGGGCGGCCGAGCGTTGATTGACGGTGAACGTTCGGTTGTCTTGGCCGACTGTCCACCTTGGTATGGTCCAGATCGATCCTTGGGGGGGCTATGTCGGAAACCGAACTTGTCAGATTTGTAGTCCGTGATGGCACCTCGGTCATTGTCGAGGTGGAGGAAGAGCGTCGCGGCTCAACTCCCGCCGGCAGGCGGGTGAATGGCGTCCGGGAGGCACGCGAGTTCTTCGAGGCGAATCTGAGCCATATCCGCGACGCGGCCGAAGCCGTCCTCGCCGACCTGCGTCGAGCGTCGAGCCCTGACGAGATCAAGATCGGATTCGGGGTGAAATTGACGACCGAGGTCGGCGCTGTGATCGCCCGCTCGGCCGTGGAGGGCAACATCTCGGTTGAGCTGCTCTGGCGACGCGACGACTCCACGGACACCCGCCAGCCATGACCGGCGTCGATGAGGTGTGGCGATTGGAGGTGACCGGCGCGACCACGGGATGTGGCTTCGCTGTCACGCCGACCCGCGCACTCACCTGCGCCCACCTCATCGATCCCGGCCAGCGGCAATGCCGGGTCGCCTCGCTGCCCGGCGCCCGTACGGTAGACATCCCCAGCGCATTCGACGGCAACGTCAACCCGGTGCCGGACGTTGCCACGATCGACATTGCCGGTCATCCGGCGGACGCGGTCGCGCCGATGGGGCCGGCGACCCGACCCGCTGTGGGAACGATCCTCGATCTCTTCGGGCTTCCCGACCGGGGCCAGGAGGGGCGTCGAAGTCAAGCGCGGGTGTCCGGCCCGAGCCGCACCGGCGAGTGGCTCCAGATCGACGCCGTCCATGGTCACACGGCGTGGGTCGAGCCCGGCTTCAGTGGCGGTGCCGCTACGGACGCGGCAACGGGACTCGTGGTCGGCATGGTCGTCAGCGCGGACCGGTCGCTCTCGGAGCGATCGGCCTGGATCATTCCTAACGACACCATCGTCAAGAGCGCGCCCTGGCTCGCCGCTGTGCTCGCCGATCCGCTCGCCGGAGACCCCGACTACGTCACCCTGCTGCGGTCTCTCAACGCCCGGCGCTACACCGCAGCCCTCGATCGGCTCCCCGATCTGCACAGCAGGCACCGCCGTAGCTCGGATCTGTACTACTACTGGGCACTCGTGCTGCTGCAGGGTGTCCGCCCGGCGAATCACTCCGGCGAGGTCGTCGACGGCATCGAGCGGCTGCTGGGCGAAGCATGCCGCCTCGACTCGGGCTCGGCTCACGCACGGGCGCTCCTGGCGCTGGTCCGTGAGGACTACTACCGCCTGCGCAGCCTGCCGGTGTCAGGTCACGCCAGTCAGCACGCACTGGTCACGAGCCGTGTGTCGACCGGCCACGCAACCGAAATCGTCAGCCACGTCCCGGCACCGGAGTGTCTGACCTGGCGCAATCTTTATCGTCGATCCATGGGATGAGGGGCATGACGCAGAACCACAGTAGGGAAGAGTTGGTACACAAGTACTTCAACCGGGTGCCACAGAAGCCCTCGTACATCGGGCCCCTGATCGCGCTCGGCGGCGGCGGCCTGCTCCTTGTCATCGGCCTCCTGTCGCTCGTCGGAGCCTCCAGCGACAGTGGGCCGACAGGGTTGGCGTGCCTGGGCTGCCTGGGCATCCTCGGCGGTGGTGCGGCCGTCGTCGTCGGTGGGATCAAGCTCGCCGCGTCGTACTCGGCCTACAATGCGGCAATCTCCGCTGCCTACCCCCGCGCCACCGATGCTCAGATGGACGGTTGGCTGCAGGAGGGTGAGAACTACGCGGCGGACGCCGGCCGGCGGCGTCTGAACCGCCACCCGGGCGAAGTCACCCTCAAGTGGGGCGAGAACCTTCTGATCTTCCACGGTCTGCCGCCGGACGGCCCGTGCCAGATCGCCCGCGGAGCTGACGGCGTCCTGCGTGCCTCGCTCTACAAGATCCTGGTCGTGTATCTCTCGAACTATCGGCTACTGACCTACGAGTCCATCCTCGACATGCGCACCGGCGCGACTGTCAGCGATGCCACCAAGGAATACCACCTGCAGAGCGTGGACGGGCTGGAGACCGCCAGTGACCGGGTGAACTTCTTCATCCCGCCGGCAAACCAGGCGCCGCTGCCCCCCGGCCAGCCGATGCCGCCGCACCAGGCGGTGACCGAGATCCCCACCGCCAGTGGGGGCATCGTGCATCTGACCGGCAGGCAGACCCTGCGGCTCATGGTCGCCGGACGGCCCGCCATCGAGCTGGTGATGGGTATTTCCGCGACCGACCAGATCCACATCGAGGGTGTCTCGGGCTCGACCACGGAGAGCATGATCCATACCCTTCGGGAATACCTACGCCGCCACAACGGCGGCACCTCGGGGCAACCGAGCGTGCCCACCAACCTCCCTCCGCTACCACCGCTCGGCTCGGAGTGACGCCGACGACGTGAGTGCGGTGACCACGACGGTTGACGGTGTTGGGGTCAGGCTGCGTCTGTAGCGGACTGGCCCCAACGTCGTCGCGACTCGATGCGTCCGGCGACCGGCCCTGGAATCACGAGTCTGTCGGCTGCCGCGGGCCGTCGCCGGATGCCTGGTGAATCGCTGGCGATGCCAGCTGACGCAGAGTGGGCACCGTGAGTCGACCGAGGCTCGCCACCTGGACCACTGGTGGCTGCCCGTGGTCACCGATCATCACCACCGGGCACCCGGCAGCAACCGCGCTGGCAAGGCCCGTGGGTGAGTCTTCTACGACGGCGCAGCGTGCTGGCGGAAGACCCAGCCGCCGCGCCGCCAACAGATACGGATCGGGTGCCGGCTTGGTCCGCTGCACGTCGTCGCCGCAGACCACAACGTCGAACCGGGGCGCGCCGCGATGAACCATGAGGGCGTCGAGGATGTATCGGCTGCTCGATGTGACGAGCCCGACGGGCACGCCGTCCGCTCGCAGAGCCGCGATCAGGTGCAGCCCTTCGGCGTGCCAACTCGTCGCGCCGTCACGGTAACGCTGCCGAACCGCCACCTCGACTTCCGCCACATCCTCCGCGGGGTCCAAGCCGGACCAGCCGAACCGGCGGTGAATCGTCGTGACGGCCTCCAGTGCGGTGAGGCCGAGCAGTCCATCTGTCGCCCCCGCCGGAACGGGCTGCCGCGCGTCGATCAGGGCCCCGAGAGCGGACCACCAGATCGGCGCGGTATCGACCAGGGTGCCGTCGAGATCGAACAGGACTGCCCACTCTTCCATGCCGGTCATGGTGCTCCTCGGCAGGCCACGAATCAACGCGTCATCCTGGCTGGGCCACAGTGCTGCCCGATACGATCGGCAAACCGCTTTCCCGACGGAGGATCTGCTGAATGTACCGGGTCGAGCAAGCGATCGCCTTCGTTCTCGGCCGGGCGAAAGCCGAGCCTGTCGGGCTTGCCTTCCTTGTCGGGGAGCGGCTGATGCTGACCTGCGCACACGTGGTGAATGCGGCGCTCGGCCGTTCCCTCCGACAGCCGGAAGGAGTTCCGAAGAACAGCCGTGTCTCGCTTCATTTCGCTCTGCTGGGGGCGTCGAACAGCTGGATCGAACGCAGCGCCGAGGTAGTGGCGTGGCTGCCGACCGGTGACGACTTCGACGTTGCGGACGTTGCGGTGCTCAGGCTCGGCGAGGGCCTTGCCGGCAGTGGCGCGGAACCGGTTCGCATCCGGGCGGATCTGACGGACCGCTACAACGTGGCGGTGCAGATGTGGGGGCCGGGTCAGGGGCGCGACCTGGGCAGGCATGTGCAGGGCCGGCTGCTCGGCGCGGTCGGCAAACACCGGTTGCAGGTCGATGAGGTGGTGCACCGGGTCTTCCGGGTGCAGCGTGGGTTCAGCGGCGGGCCGGTCTGGGACCCCTCCACCTCTTCGGTGCTCGGCATGCTCCAGGCGATCACCACTGACGACTCGGCCGAGGTGCTGGTGCTCGATGGCGCGTTGCTGGAGCGGGCGTTGGCCGCGGTCGCCACCGCGCGACCCGGGCTGGTGCTACTGCATGACCATGGCGAGGTTCACTACGACGGCACGCAATACACCCTGCGCCAACGGCGCCTGCTGCACCACGGCGGCGGCACGCCTCGTGCGAAGTACGAGATGAAAGTGTCCGTGCAGCGCTTTCTCAACGACGAAGCCGTGGGCAATCTGCGCCACCACGCGCAGCACCCACTCAGTGTCGAGGACCCCGTCCGGGACATCGACCTGCGAGCCTGGTGCATCTTCGACGGCGAATCCCATCCCATGGATGCCAAGCCGACAAAGGTGCGGCACGAGGAAATCAACTTCGACCTGTGTTTTCCCGGATCGAAATTGTTGGTCCCGGGGCAACAGGTTGTTGTCGAGTACACGTACCGCGTCAGTGACGAGATGTGGGGCCAGTGGTATAGGCGCAACATCAAACCGAATACCGACCGGCTCTCGGTAGAGGCGCACTTGCCGACAGAGTTGGAGCCGGAGTGCTGGGGCGTGACGTCGCTGCCGTCGGAGACGGACCTTGAACCCTTGCCGGACGTTGAGATGCGGGTCGAGGACGACCGCACGATCTACTCCTGGGACCGCACGGCAGAGGAGGACGACCTCGCCGAGGAGCGTCGCATCCGCCTTGACTGGTTCTTCTGGAAGCGCATCCCGGACAGCAGCGTCTGCGACGATGCGCCCAGCGTCCTTCGACAGTTCGGCATCAGGCAGTTGCGCAAGCCGGCCCGCGGGCGAAGGTTGTCGGAGTTGCCGGCCAAGACGAGGGCGATCAACTTCGAGTCGCCGAGCGATCGGCTACTGGCCGGGCGGGTGCTCGCGCACCTGCGCCGCGTCGCCGGATGGGTCAACCGATATCACTCGTTCAAACCCGAGGTGAGTATGGGGATCGCCGCCCCTCAACTCGGCATGGCGTACGCCATTGCGATCGTCAAGGAGCCAGGCTCACGGGACTTCATCGAGCTGGTGAACCCGAGCGTGGTCGAGCGGACCGACGAGGAGGTCCGTGACTATGAGGGATGCCTGAGTTTCTTCGACGTCCGGGGCATCGTCCAGCGCCCGTACGGTCTTCGCGTGCGTCATTGGACGGCAGAGGGCGACATGCGAGTTGTCGAACTCACGGGGGGCCTCGCCCGCAGCGTCGCCCACGAGATCGACCACCTGAACGGCAAGGTCTACACCGATGCTGACCGCATGCCCGACGGCGAGGGGCCCGTCGATGTCGCACGTTACCGTCGGCTCCGCGAGGGTGGCTTGTTCACTCCACAGGTGCCGCCGGAGCAGTTGAGTTGGCAGCAGCCGGAGGCTCACTCCGCCGCCACGTGATGTTCACGGTGAAGGTCGCCTCAGTGGTTCCCTTGGTGAAGATGAGGCCGGTCTCCCCGCCTATGGCCAGCCCGAGTTCGACGGAGATCTCGTCCGGTGTGGCCGCCGACCCGAGACGGTCGATGACCGTACGTAACGCGGGTAGTGCCCGCTCCAGGGAGGCGGCCAACGTGGTCGCCGACCACTGGCCACCCCCATCGCCTGCCGCAGCCAGTTCGATCCCTGCGATGTCGCGGCGGTCAACCACGACCTCGATGTACTCGTCGCTACCCTCGGTGACCGGAACCTTGAGCAGCACTGTGCTCATTCACCCTCCCTGAGCCCGCCGTGACGTGCGGTGTCCGTCGTCTGAGCAATGTGTAGCAGTCGATTGCCCGCCTGCGGAAGACGACGCGGGTCGCGACCGGTGTGGCGGGTCCGACCCAGGTCCAAGGCGCTGGCGTGGACGCATCGCGTAGGCCAGACTTGAGATCAATGGAGGGATGGGGGATGGGCGCCTCCGCTCAGGGTGAGGCAGCTGCGGCGTTCGTCCGGGAACTTGTCTACTGGCGGCACCACCGGGCCATGTCCAAGAAGACGCTCGCTGGCCGGATCGGGTTCGACCCTTCGTATGTCAGCCACATCGAGAGCGGGCGACACCAGCCCACCGAGGAGTTCGCCCGCCGCGTGGAGGCGGTGCTCGAGAGTGGGAACCGGCTCTGGCAGCGGTACGTCGCCTTCGCCGGCACCAAGCTCCAGCGAGGTCTGGGCCTGGCGCCTGCTCCCACCGCGATCCCGCCGCCGGCTGGCCCGCACCTGGTGATCGAGGAAGAGCTGGCTGCCCTCTCACTCGTCGATGGTTGGTACGAATGCCGGATCCGGCGCCACCTGCACAGCGTGGGCACCGAGCCGATCACCCGGCACACCGTGCAGATCGACATCGACCGGTTCCCCGAAGACCCGGAACGATCCATGGCGTTTCACGCTCGTCATCCGCTCAGCATCGACGAAGTCGACTTTCAGGCGTCGATCGGCGCCGACCAGCCTGAGCCGATGAAATGGAAGGTCACCCGTAGCCGAAACGCCTTCATGAAGATCGTTCTTATGTTCGGCACCGAGGAGGTTCCCTACCCGCTCTATCCTGGCCAGCGCACGTTGATCCACTACTCGTATCGGGTGCCAGAGTGGAAGTTTGGTGATTGGCTCCAGCGGGACATCCGCCTGCCCACCCGTCGGCTGACCATCCGGCTTACCTTTCCGTCCTCCAGCCATCCTGCGGTCTGGGGCACTGAGACGTCCTTCACCACCGACGTAGCGGCACGTGTGACTCCGTCTCCCCGAGAGTGTGACGGGCTGGTCGAGTACGAGTGGGAGGTGCCGCGGCCACGGTTACGCGCCCAGTACCGGCTGAACTGGCGCTACCCGACCTGAGCCGGCAGTGACTGGAGCAGTGCGCGCACGGCTCGGCGAGCGACCGACCCCGGGCCCCTGTCAACGGGGGCCTCAGAGGGTCAGCGGTCGCCAGGGCGGACCAGCCCGCTCTCATACGCGATGACCACGAGTTGGGCGCGGTCGCGGGCGTTCAGTTTGTGCAGCAGGCGACTCACGTACGTGCGGGCGGTGTCCGGGCTGAGGTGCAGGGCCGCGCCGATCTCCACATTCGACCGGCCGGTGCCCACCTGTGCCAGGACGTCGCGTTCCCGCCCGGTGAGCCCGGTCAGCCGGGCCGGGTCCGCGACAGGGGAGCGGGCCGCCGCGGCGATGACCCGCCGGGTCACCGCCGGTGACAGCAGCGCGTCCCCGCCGGCCACCACGCGGACGGCGTCCCGCAGGGCGTCGGGCGGGGTGTCCTTGAGGAGGAAGCCGGCCGCGCCGGCACGGATGGCCTCGAAGAGGTACTCGTCGTCGTCGAAGGTGGTCAGCATGACCACCCGGACGTCGGTCAGCGTCGGGTCGGCGAGGATGCGGCGGGTCGCCTCGATACCGTCGCCGCCGGGCATTCGGACATCCATCAGGACGACGTCGGGTCGCTGATCGCGAACGACTGCCACGCCGGTTTGGCCGTCGCCGGCCTCGCCGACCACCGTGACGCCCGAGGCGCGTTCCAGCAACGCGCGAAGGCCGGTGCGCACCAGGTGCTGGTCATCGACGAGGACGACGCGTACCTCGCTCATACCGCGACCCCGGCCAGCGGTAGGTGGACCGAGACCCGGAAACCGCCGCCGACGGTCTCGCCGGCCTCCAGGGTTCCGCCGAGCAGGGCAACCCGTTCCGACATGCCGCGCAGCCCCTGACCCGTCTCGACCGCGGTGCCGCCGGCGGATCCCCGGCCGTCGTCGACGACCTTCACCGACAGCCGGGCCGGGGTCGCCCGGATCGTCACCGTGGCGCGGGTGGCGTGGGCGTGGCGCAGCACATTGGTCAGTGCCTCCTGCACGATCCGGTAGACGGTGCTGCCGACAACCGCGGGCAGGGCGTCGACCGGGCCGTCGAGGTGCAGCTCGACCGGCAGCCCACCGCGGCGGACGCCCTCAACGAGCGTACGCAGCTGGCTGAAACCGGGGGCCGGCTCGCGCGGTCCGGGATCCCGACGCAGCGTGCCCAACGTGGCACGCAGCTCGGCCATGGCGCTGCCGCTCACCGCGTGGATCGCGGCCAGGGCGGCCTCGGCCTGCCCGGTTTCGGCATCGGAGAGCGCCTCCCGCGCCACGGCCGCCTGCAGGGTGACCACCGACATCGTGTGTCCGAGCGTGTCGTGCACCTCCCGGGCGATGCGCAGCCGCTCGGCCTCGACCTGCCGTGCAGCCTCCCGGCGGCGTTCCTCGGCCGCCGAGGCGGCCTGCCGGGCCAACGCGACCCGCAGCGAACGCCGGTTGCGGACGGCGTCGCCGAGAGCGATGACAGCGAGCATCAGGGCCGCCTCGGAGCCGAGACCAGCACCGATCACGACGGAGATGTCGTCTCCCTCGATGAGCCGGGCCACCACCGAAACGGTCAGCAGACTCCCGCCGACGGCGACGGCCGGGACCACCCGGCCCCGCTGGGCCGCCACGTAGAGGATGGCGGCGGCCGGGGCGGCCACGCCGACCGGCGGCAGCTCCAGCGCGTAGTAGCCGAGGATGCCGGCTGCTGTCGCCAGCAGCGCCGGGACCGTCCAACGCCGGGCCACCAGCAGAAGTACGGCCAATCCGACCCCGAATCCGCCGGCCAGCGCCACCTGGGAGGTTGACGCGTCCTCGGTCACGACCGCCGCCGTGACCAGGCTCAGGACGGCCACAGCGAGCAGCGCCTCGGTACGGGTGGGTGAGGTGGCCTGCACGTTCGTGAGCCTAAGTCGGTGTGGGTCCGCGCCGCTGCCGTCCGCAGGCAACACCCCCGCCCCGGCAGGTACGTCGAGAAGCGATGCCAGCTCGCGCGCCCGCGCGGCAGACGGTCCCGGACCGGCGACCTAGCGTCGACGGCGACATGACAGATCGTGCCCGCAGGGGCCCGAAATCCGGGGGAGAAGTGCCGCTGTGTCCCGTATCAGGCTGACGTGGATCGTGCTCATCGTGCTCGTCTGGGCGGCGATGATGTCCTTCGGTGGGGTCGCGGCCGAGACCGTGATGCTCTACCCGAACATCTTCGGGGACGCACCCGCCTCGCTGGACCGGGCCCGCGAGTTCCTGGTCGCCGGTGGCCCGAGCGACTACTTCCCGCCGCTGGGCGCCTCGGTCGTGCTGACCAGCCTCGCCGCGACCGCCCTCACGTGGCGCAATCGGCGACTGCGGTGGTACGTAGCCGCCGCCGCGGCGGTCTTCATCGCCTGCGAGTTCCTGTTCTCGGTCGTGTTCTTCTGGCCGCGCAACGAGATCATGTTCGTCGACCCGGTCGGCACGCACTCCCCGGATTACCTGCGCCAGGTCGCCGAGGAGTTCGTCGCCGGCCACTGGGTACGCCTCGTCGGCGGAGCGGTGACATCCGCGTTGGCATTCACCGCGCTACTGCGCTTCGCCCGGGAAACCGCGCCGGTACGGGGCGAGCGATGAGCGCCGGACGTCGTACTCTCGGTTTCTCGTGGCCGGCCCTGGTCGCGCTCGCCCTGTTGGCCGCGCCGCGGGTGGTCCTGCACGACCTGCACGTCGTGGAGGAAGGGCAGGCCGCCGCCGTGCTGCTCGCGGTCGTACCGCTGATCTGTTGGGTGGTCGCCGTGCTGTGGCGGCGTCCGCCGCGCCTGTTCCTGACCGTTCTGGCAATCGGGGCGATCCACGGTGTGCTTCTCGCGGTCGGTCACCAGATTCTGTGGGACGAGGCGTTCGGAGCGACCGGGCCGAGACTCGGGGACTTCGACCCTCGGGCGCAGGAAGCGATCCTTCGGCTGGCGGCGGTGTTTTCCAGTCTCGTTACCGGGGTGCTTACCGGGGTGGTGACCGGGGCGGTGGCGGTGGTGCTGAGCCGCGTCGTCATCGGGCCGCGGCGCGCCACCGAGCGGAAGGTCGAGAAGGCGCGGTGCGGGCCGTAGACGCACCGGCGAGGGGGATGTAGGTGGTTGCGGGGTCCGTCCGGGCTGGCCGGGGTGGCGCGGTTGCGGCGAGTCATGCCGCTGGCCCTCCTGACGCAACTCCTTCCGCTGCGGTTCGTTGGTGCGACAAGGGGCGGACGGAGGCGGCGATGGCGGAGGGGCGGGGTGCCCAGCTGCTGCGTCCTCCGACGAGTTCGGGCCGTGCGACGTTTTTGGAGCTGTTCTTCGATCTGGCGTTCGTTGTGGCCCTCACCCGGGTCTCACAACGATTCGCCGCTCTCGGCGATGACACCGGCTGGGCGCTTGTCCTGGGGTTCGGGCGTACGCTGCTGCTCTTTTTGGCGCTCTGGCTGATCTGGTCGCACACCGCCTGGATCACCAGCCGTTACGAACCGGAGCGGCCGGTCATTCAGGCCGTCGTGATCGGCACCATGTTCGCCGGTCTGATCATAGCGGTGACGCTGCCGCGTGCGATGGAGGAGCGAGCGCTGCCGTTCACGGTCGCGTACCTGATGGTGATGGTGGTGCGGCCGTTGGTGATCGCCGCCGCGCTGCGTGGCCATCCGCGACGGCTGGTGCCGATCCGGCTTGCCGTGTGGGCTTCGGTGAGCGCGCCGCTGTGGTTGGCCGGCGCGTTGGGTCCGGATGACCTTTGCCTGCCGCTGTGGGTCGCCGCGCTCGCTGTCGACTACGGCGCGTGGGCCCTGGGTTGGCCGCTGCCGCGGCTGGGGGTCTCGAAGGTGGCCCGCTGGCGGATCGCGGGGACACATCTCGCGGACCGGTATCAGCAGATGTTTCTCATCGCACTCGGTGAGTCGATTCTGGTCATCGGCGTGGTTTTCAGTGGCGCGGACTATTCCAAGCTTCGGGCCGCTGCCTTCGCGGTCGCGTTCGCGACCAGCGCGCTGCTCTGGCGAATCTACTTCCACTGCGCCGGTCTGCTGCTGACCGATGCGTTGGGCCGGGTGGTCATGCCTGCTCGGCTGGGCTTGGCGTCGGAACGGACGCACCTGTTGATCGTGCTCAGCGTGCTCGTCACGGCGGTCGGTTACGAGTTGGTGATCGATCATCCGTTCGGGCGGATGCGGCCCAGTTGGCTGCTGTTCGTGGTCGGCGGTCCGATGCTCTTCCTCCTCGCTCGGGTGCGGTTGGAGTACGAAGTCTTTGGTCGGATCTCCCGTTCCCACCTGATCGGAGTGGTCGCCCTGCTGCTGTGCACTCCGGTGTTGGTCCTCTGGGCGCCGATGATCGGGCTGAGCATCGTGGCCGGAGTGCTGGCAGTGGTCGCGCTGGTCGACGCGTTGGGGAGGTGGGGACAGCCAGCGGATGTTCCCGCTTCACCGATCGGTGGGGCGATCGCCGATGTTGGCGACTCCGAGGCGTGACGCGCGGTCAGGCGCAGCCAACCCGGCGAGTCCTCGTACGCGTGCCTACTACTATTAGGTTGTAGCCTGATAGTGTTAGGCAGCGGTCAGGGGGGTCATGGAGAAGCGAGGGTTGACGCCGGAGCGTCTGACGCGAGAGGGGGCGGAGCTGGCCGACGAGGTCGGCTTCGACCAGGTCACCGTCTCGGCGCTCGCCCGGCGGTGCGGCGTCAAGCTCCCGAGCCTGTACTCGCACCTGTTGAACTCACAGGACCTCAGGGTCCGCATTGCGCTGTTCGCGCTGGAGGAACTAGCCGACCGGGTGGCCGATGCCGTCGCCGGTCGGGCCGGCAGGGACGCCCTGTCCGCTTTCGCCGATGCCTACCGTGACTACGCCAAAGAGCACCCGGGCCGCTATGCCGCCGCTCGGCTCCGGCTCGATCCGGAAACGGCCGCCGCCAGCGCTGGTGTCCGGCACGCGCAGATGGCGCGGGCGATCCTGCGCGGCTATGAGTTGAACGACCCGGACGCAACGCACGCGGTCCGGCTGCTGGGCAGCGTCTTCCACGGCTACGTCAGCTTGGAACTGGCCGGCGGTTTCGCGCACAGCGCGCCCGATGAGCAGGAATCCTGGGACTGGATCGTGGATTCACTCGACGCGCTGCTACGCAGCCGCAGCAGTTCCTGACGAGGCGAAGGGCCGCACCGTCCGCGAGTGGTTCGCGGCGCGGTGCGCCGATGAACACCGATATCCCGCGAGAGGCCTGAGGCAATGACCACCGAGCATCACTGGACCACCCCGATCACGCCGGACCTGCTGCGCGGCTTCGTCGACCTGGAGACGACCACGCGCGGTCTGCTGCCACACCGGCTGACCGCACCGGCGCGCCGGCAGATCCCCGACGACCAACTGGCCGTGGCCGAGGCCCAGCCCTCCGGGGTGCGACTGGCGTTCCGTACCCAGGCCACCACGATCGAGCTGGACACATTGCCCACCAAGCGGGTCTACCAAGGCTTCCCGCCCCCACCGGACGGCGTCTACGACCTGCTGATCGACGGCCGCCTTGCCGCGCAGGCCTCGGTGGCCGGGGGCAACGTCCGGACCGTCACCGACATGTTCACCCAGACTTCCGTGCTCGCCGAAGGTCCGGCCGGCACCGCCCGCTTCGCCGATCTGCCCGCGGGTGCGAAAAACGTCGAGATCTGGCTCCCGCACTCGGAGATCACCGAGCTGATCGCGCTGCGCACCGACGCGCCCGTCGAGCAGACCCCACCGAACGGACGCAGGACGTGGCTGCACCACGGCAGTTCCATCAGCCACGGCTCGAACGCCGGTCACCCCAGCGCCATCTGGCCGGCTCTGGCGGCGGCTGCGGGCGGCGTGGAGTTGGTCAACCTGGGGTTCGGCGGTAGCGCGCTGCTCGATCCGTTCACCGCCCGCGCGATGCGGGACATTCCCGCGGACCTGATCAGCGTCAAGATCGGCATCAACATCGTCAACGGCGATGTGATGCGTCTACGCGCCTTCACCCCCGCGGTCCACGGTTTCCTCGACACCGTCCGCGAGGGGCACCCGACCACACCACTGCTGGTCGTCTCCGCCATCCTGTGCCCGGTGCAGGAAGACACGCCCGGCCCGCTCGCGCCGGACCTCGACGGCGGGAGCCTGCGGTTCAAGGCCACGGGAGATCCGGCCGAACGCAGCGCCGGGCGGCTGACCCTCAACGTCATCCGTGACGAACTCGCCCGGATCGTCCAACAGCGCTCGGCCGACGACCCGAACCTGCACTACCTCGACGGACGCGACCTTTACGGCGAGGCCGACTACGCCGAACTCCCACTACCCGACGAGGTCCACCCCGACCCCGCCGGGCATCGCCGCATCGCCGAGAACTTCGGGCGGCTCGCATTCGGCGACGGCGGCCCCTTCGCCACCAGGACCGGCTGACCGTCTGGCGGCTCGGCTCGACGATAGGTTGGCTCGATGGAAGACCTCGGGCACCTGTTCCGCTCGGCCGCCGAGCATGCGGCTTACTATCGAACGTCGCTGTCGGAGCGTCAGGTCGGAGTTCCCGTCGACCAGGTGGCGCTGACCGATGCCTTCTCCGGCCCACTGCCCTCCGCGTCGTGCCCGCCGGAGCAGGTGCTCGCCGACCTGATCGCTGCGGCCGAGCCGGGGCTGGTGGCCAGCGCCGGCCCGCGGTACTTCGGGTTCGTGGTCGGTGGCGCGTTGCCGGCGGCGACCGCGGCGGACATCGTGGCAGCTGGTTGGGACCAGCTCGCGACCAACGCTGTGACATCGCCGGCCGCTGTCGCGGCCGAAGCCGCCGCAGGTGACTGGTTGAAGGAGTTGCTGGGTATTCCTGCGTCGGCGTCGGTCGGTTTCGTCACCGGTGCCCAGGCGGCCAACACCGCCGGGCTCGCCGCCGCCCGGCACCAGGTACTGGCCGATGCGGGCTGGGACGTGGAACGGCGCGGGCTGCTCGGGGCGCCACCGATCCGGGTGATCGCTGGTCAGGAGCGGCACGGGACCATCGACCGGTCGCTACGGCTGCTCGGCCTCGGGACCGACGCGGTGCGCCCGGTGTCCGCCGAGCCGAACGGTGCCATCGACCTCGAATCGTTGCGGGAGGCGCTGCGGGCCGGTTCGTCTGGTCCCACCATCGTGTGCCTACAAGCCGGAAACGTGAACACCGGTGCCTGCGACCAACTCCGCGAGGCCTGCGAGCTGGTACGCCGGCACGGCGGCTGGGTGCACGTGGACGGGGCATTCGGGCTGTGGGCGGCGGCCAGCCCCGCCACCCGGCACCTGGTGGACGGGCTGGAGTTGGCCGACTCGTGGGCCTGCGACGGTCACAAGTGGCTCAATCTTCCGTACGATTCGGCGTTCGCGTTCTGCGCCCGGCCCGATGTGCACGCCGCGGCGATGTCCTACAGCGCCGCGTACCTGGTCGGTTCGGGCGGGGTGCCAGCCGGAGCTGACCTGACCGCGGAGTCCTCACGACGGGCTCGTGGGTTCGCCGTCTGGGCCGGACTACGCGAACTGGGCAGCCTCGGCGTCGCCGCACTGGTCGAGCGCTGCTGCGAACTGGCTCGCCGATTCGCCGCCGGCCTCACCGCGGCCGGCTTCGAGGTCGCGAACGAGGTCGTCCTCAACCAGGTGCTGGTCGGCTTCGGCGACGACGCGCGCACCGACCGGGTGGTGGCCGCGGTCCAGGCTGACGGCACCTGCTGGATGAGTGGAACAACGTGGCGAGGACGGCGGCTGATGCGGATCTGCGTGTCCAATGCCGCAACGACCGAAGCGGACGTGGACCGGTCGATCGCCGCGATCACCCGTCTCGCGAGCTAACCGACCGGCGGGGCACGCGGCGCGCTTTCCTGTCGAATCGGCGCTTCCTTCACCTGTAGTGGCGAGCGCCACCCGCGCTTCGCACGCTTTTGCAGCGGCAGATAGAACGATCGGTCTTGACGATGAGGATCCGGCTCGGTACGGTTCTCAAAGACAGAACGTTCGTTCCACCCAGCGTTCAGCTGGTTGTGCCGAAGGAGAGCCCCATGCCTACCAAGATCACCCTGATCATCGGCAATCCCGCCAACCCCGACGAGTTCGAGAAGGTCTACGCCGACGTGCGCCGGGCCGCGGAGACCTTCCCGAAGCTTCAGCGGGTCGAGTCGGCCAAGGTATGGCCGAAGGAGGACGGCACGCCCACTCCCGCGTACCGGACGCTCGACCTCTACTTCGCCAGCTACGAGGACGCCTCCGCCGCAGTCGCGACACCCGCTGCCGGCGCCGTCTTCGGTGGGCTCCAGGGCGCTCAGGTGGAGATCACCGGGCTGTTCTCAGACGTCGAATAGCCCCGCCACCCGTCCCGGCGGTGGTCTGCACCCCGCTGGGCGTCCGTTCGCCCTGGAAACACCGAGAGGATGACCATGACCACCGTTGCCGCTCCCGGCATCTCGACGACGGCCGCTGCCTTGCGGCGGCTGTACTTCGGTCGCTTCGCCTTCGCAATCGTCTGGGCTGCCGTGACGTTCCCACTCGCGAAGCACCTCAACCCGCTCACCGCCACGCTGCTCGTGCTCTACCCGCTGTTCGACGTGGCCGCCGCCATCGTCGACGTCCGCGCGTCGCGGGCCACCGGATCGCCCACCCTGTTGTACGTGAACGTCGCGATCAGCCTTCTCGCCGCGGTGGGACTGGGCATCGCCGGCACGTCCGGCGTCCCGGCGGTCCTGCGCGTCTGGGGTGCCTGGGCGGTCGTGGCCGGGCTGGTGCAACTGATCGTGGGCGTCACCCGCCGCAAGATGGGTGGCCAGTGGCCAATGATCATCAGTGGTGGCCTCTCCGTACTCGCCGGCGGATCGTTCGTCGCGGCCGCTGCCGCTGACAATCCGGCGCTGACCAACGCGATCGGTTACGCCATCCCCGGTGCGATCTTCTTCCTCATCGCGGCCATCCGCCTCGGCCGCACCGCGAAGGGAAACTGACGTGCAGAACGCCACCTACGACGTCGTTGTCATCGGCGCGGGTCCGGTGGGGGAGAACGTCGCCGACCGCGTCGTGCAGGGCGGCCTGACCGCAGCGATCGTCGAGCGGGAACTGGTAGGTGGTGAGTGCTCGTACTGGGCCTGCATGCCGACCAAGGCGTTGCTGCGCAGCCAGACCGCGCTCCGGGCGGCTCGCCAGCTGCCCGGGGCGCGCGAGGCGGTGACCGGCGAACTGGACGCGGCGGCCGTGCTGCGCCGCCGGGACTCCTTCGCCTCGCACTGGAAGGACGACGGACAGGTGTCCTGGCTGACGACAGCGGGGATCGTGCTGCACCGGGGCCAGGGACGCATCAGCTCCGAGCGGACCGTCGAGGTGACCGGCGCGGACGGCGCCCTGACCTCGCTCACCGCCCGACACGCGGTCGTCATCGCGACCGGAAGTAGCGCACTGCTGCCGGACACCGCCGGTCTGAGCGAGGCGACACCGTGGACCAGCCGGGAGGCAGCCGCCGCGAGCCAGGTCCCCGGCCGACTCGCCATCATCGGTGGTGGCGTGGTGGCCGCGGAGATGGCGACCGCGTACGCGGGTCTCGGATCGACGGTGACGGTGCTCGCCCGGGACGGAGTGCTCACGCCGGCGGAGCCGTTCGTCGGTGAGCGGGTCACGCGGTCCCTGCGGGAAGCTGGCGTGTCGGTCCGTCTCGGCGCCGAGGCCACGTCGGTGAGCCGCGACGGCGACGGCACGGTGCACATCACGCTCACCGACGGCGAACAGGTCGACGCCGACGAAGTCCTCGTCGCGATCGGCCGTACGCCGAACACACACGACGTCGGCCTCGACCGGATCGGCCTGAACCCCGGCGCCTGGCTCACTGTCGACGACACCCTGCGGGTGGTCGACGGTGCCGGGGCGTTGATCGGCGACGGATGGCTCTACGCGGCCGGGGACGTCAACCGGCGTGTGCTGCTGACCCACCAGGGCAAGTACCAGGCTCGCGCGGTGGGCGACGTCATCGTGGCGCGGGCCAGGGGCGAAGCGGTGGACGACCGCCCATGGGGTCGGCACGTCGCCACCGCCGACGCGCGCGCCGTGCCGCAGGTCGTCTTCACCGACCCGGAGGTCGCGTCGGTGGGGCTGACCGCAGCCGCCGCCGAGGCCGTCGGTCTGCGGGTCCGGGTCGTCGACTACGACCTGGCCGCCGTCGCCGGGTCCGCGCTGCACGCCGACGGCTACCAGGGGCACGCCCGGATGGTCGTGGACGAGGACCGACAAGTGATCGTCGGCTTCACAGTGGTCGGCCCGGACGTCGCGGAACTGCTCCACGCCGCGACGATCGCCATCGTCGGCGAGGTCCCACTGGAGCGGCTGTGGCACGCCGTGCCCGCGTACCCGACCGTCAGCGAGGTCTGGCTGCGCCTGCTGGAGGCGTACGGCCGCTGACCTGAGCCGGTCGGCCGTGTGTGCCCTGGCCGGCCGAGCACCGCCGAGCGACCAGCAACGCCGAATCTTGGACACTTCCGTGCACGTGCGGTCGAGGTGCGAGATCCGGCGCGGCTGGTCGCTGGTGCCTGGCTGAGGTCGGGCTCACCACCATTCGGCACAGGCTCGGGGCGGCCGCCCTGCGGGCTAACGTGCCGACTCTGCCGACTGACGCTCCGAGTTGATCCTGACGAGCCCTTCGACACCGCGCAGGAAGGTCTCGGACACCAGCGTGGGGTCGGAAAGGCATCCGGCCGCCATGGCGCCGTCCCGGAGCATGATGAAGTGACGCGCTGCGGGACCCGCCGTTTCTTGGTGGACCTGCGCCATGAGCATGGTGATGGTGTCCAGGAACCATTGCCGGTGGGTGAGGAGCTCTTGGTGCACGGGATGGTTCGTGTCGGGATATTCCGCTGCGGCGTTCAGGAACGCGCACCCGCGAAACCCGGGGGACTGGATGTTCTGCGCGATGGAACCGGCGATGGCCAGTAGGGGATCGACCGGCGAACGGTTGGCGGCGAGGGCCTCTTCCACCATTTCGCGATCCATCTGGTGCACCTCACGCAGGTAGGCCAGGATGAGGTCGTCCTTGCTGGGGAAGTGCCGATAGAAAGTGGCCCTGGTCACCTTGGCCTCGGCGATGATCCGGTCGACGCCAACGGAGTGAATGCCCTCCGTGTAGAAGATCCTCGTCGCCGTGCGGAGAAGCCTGAGTCGCGCCTCAGAGGGCCGGGCGTCGGGTTCGTCGCGCGTCATCTGACCATCTTAGCGAATAGAACGTTCGGTCGAGCTGCGCGACGGGTGGCCCGTACCTGAGTCTGATGGCCCACTCAGTTTTCTCGATCTCGGCGCCAGCGGCCTGACAGTGCTGGATTCTGGAAGCTGTAACCCACCCGGTCCGGGATTGCGGGCGGATGCGCGCTGCCGGGGAGATGCCCGTCGACCGTCCTCGTCGATTCGGCCTACGTGCCAGATGCCGCGAGCGGCGAGGAATTTCGAGAGGAATCCCAGATGAGCTCTGCTCCAGACAGCTCTGCCCAAGAGGCAGGAATGCCGACGATCGTGCTGGTCCACGGGGCATTTGCCGGCTCGTCGAGTTGGAATGGGGTGATTGCCAACCTCAAGCGCCGAGGTTACCCGGTCATTGCCGTTGCCAACCCGTTGCGCGGTGTGCAAAAGGACGCCGCTTACGTTCGGGCTCTTCTGGACAGCTTGCCCGGACCGGTCGTGATGGCCGCCCATTCCTACGGTGGGCTGGTCATGACCGAGGCCGCGGATGGCGCCTCCAACGTCAAGGCTCTGGTGTACGTCGCCAGCGTGAGCCCGGACGTGGGCGAGAGTGTGATCGGGTTGCTCAGCAAGTACTCCGGAAGCGCGCTCGCCTCGAGCATCAAGATGGTGCCGGTCCCCGCCGACGGGGGCGGCATGACCATGGATCAGTACATCCTGCAGGACAAGTTCCCCGAGGTGTTCGCCGCCGACGTCGACCGCGGCACCGCCGAAATCATGGCGGCAACGCAGCGGCCCGCCTCGGCGGGCGCCCAGGAGGAGGCTGCGACCAAGGCCGCCTGGAAGACGATCCCCACGTGGACCCTGATCACCACGCAGGACAAGGGCATTCCGCCGGACCTGCAGCGCTTCCTCGCCCAGAGGGCGGGGTCCACGACAGTGGAGATCGCCGCTTCCCACGCTGTGGCAGTCTCGCAGCCCGGCCCGGTCGCAGACCTCATCGACACCGCCGCCCGGGCCACCACGAGCTAGGTCCTCGCAGCCGGCCCGCCAGGGTCAGCCAGGAAAGTGGCCCCGAATCGTTCGATCGGCCGGCGTCACCGCAGCTCGCTGTGAGCGGCGATGGCGCGCAGACCGGCCAGGTCCAGCACCGCGATGCGCCGGTACCCGGTGCGGATCAGCCGCTTCGCGCGGAGCGTGCGCAGCGCCCGTTGGGTGGTGTCCGTCGCGGCGCCGACCAGGGTGGCGAGCTCCGCGTGGTTCAACTCCACGCCGATGACGAGTTCGTCGTTGTTGGTCCATCCGCAGCTCGCCGCGATCTCGGCCAGCACCCGGGCCAGCCGTACGTGCACCGGAAAGGCGGCGAACTCTGCCCGGCGCTCGTTCGCCCACCGCAGGCGCTGACCGACAGTCGCGGTGACCTGCGCGGCGACCGCGGGACGACGGTCGAGGAAGCGGAGGAAATCCACCTGCCGGATGACGGTGCACACCACCACCCCGCAGGTGGTCACGGTCGCGGAACGACCCTGACCGCTGATCGCCGCGAACTCTCCCACGAGATCGCCGGGTAGGCGGATGGCCAGCAGCCGGTCCGCGCCGTCCGTGCTCGTCGTGATCTTCACAAAGCCGCGCCGGATCACCTCGACGTGGGTGTCCCGAGCTCCTTCGGTCAGTAGGCGCCGGCCAGGCGACACCGTACGGGTCACGCCGAGGGCCAGCAGCTCCGTGCGGTCGGCGGGAGCAATCCGGTCCAGGAACGATCCCTCCGCCCAGACAGCGTCGACGTCCAGCGGTGCGGCAGCCATGACCGGGCCTCCTCAGGGGGCGGACGAGATCCCGTCCTTCCCCGGAATACCGCTCACCGGGCTGGGATGCAATACCCGCAGAGGCCCGGATCTGCCACCTGCCGAGGGGAGTTGACGTGGAATCCCACCGATGACAGTCGTTCCGCTGCCCCGAATGATGAGTCGGTGGCCCGCCGGGCCACCGACTCATCCGTCTGTCCGTCAGATGTTTGACAGATGACCCGCAGGGCGGTGTGGCACCGATCGGAGGGGATATGGCTACCTGCGACCCGTCGCCCGCGCGCCTTCGGGCGGTGGTGGAGCCATGAGCAATCCGCCGCCGCCCGGGGAGCCGCCGCCCGGAGGGCTGTCGCCCGAGCAACGGGCCCGCCTCCGACGGCTCTTGGAACTGGAGTTCGGCGAGGCGTGGCGAGCCGCCGCCGCGGCCGGAGCCGACCCGGCCGCCCTCGCGGACGCGGCTGCGCACCGGGTACGGAAAATGTTGTCACTTGCCGCCGTCGGCGACGATACGGAGCACCTCGTCGACGATCCGCCGGAGGGCCCGGTCGTCGGCGAGCACGACTGACAGCCGTTCCTCCGGTGCCGGCACACTGCCCGGCGTACGGTCCATCCGCTCGCTGTCGGTGCCAGAGCCGAAGACGACGCCGAGCACTTCCACCACCGCGTCGGCCGGGTCCGCGCCGCAGCGGAGACGCTGGCTGATCAGCTCCACCGCGGCGGCGGCGAGATCGGTGAGCTGGGCCTCGTCCCGCTCGTGCGAGCCGATCACGACCAATGGTCGGGGACCCGCCCCGTCGGCGGCGACGGCGAGCACGGGGGCGTACTTGTGGCCGAGCGGCCGCTCCACGTAGTCCGCGTACCACTGGGGCCGCCGCCGCATTGCGGCGAGCACCCGCTCGATCTCCACGGACAGCGTCGGGCTGTCGCTGCCGGTCAGGTCCCCGGTGGCGACCTCCCGTCGGAGCGCCCAACTGTCCAGTGGCCACACCTGCGTCCCGGCGGTGGTGGGCACGCCGACCCAGGTGAGGATCTGCACGGCCAGTTCGATCAGCCACTGATCACCGCCGAGTTCCGCGGCGAGCCACGCCGGAATCCGGGGCCGTTGCAACGCGCCCCGCTGACCACGCCGACGGCGGTGACCGTCCACGGTGGCCGCGGTGAGCCGGGCCGACGACCACCGCTCGACGTCGACGATCGGCACCTTGGCGTTGGTCAGCAGGTCGAACACGACGGACTCGACGTCGTCGTGGTGGCGGTCGAGGCAGTCGTCGGCAAGCTGCTCCACCGAGTTCGCGCAGACCCAGTGCCCTCGCCGGCGCTCCATGGGGCGGGTCACCCGGGCGAAGACGATCGGCCAGACGATCGTGTACGCGGCGCCGCTGAGCCAGGCGCGGACCTCGGGCGTCGCGGACGCCACAGCGTTCGCCAACTCCCCGCGGCGGGCCAGGTCGCGTAGCTCGTCCACGGCGAGACGGACGTCGGGCTTCCGTGCCGTGCGCGGTGCCGACCAGGGCGTCGACGATTCGACGGCCCCACCCGAGGGGCTTCGCACGCTCGGATCATCCACGTTCGTCATCACGCCCCCTCCAGAATGCCGAATGCGTCGCGTCGCCTGCGCGCTGCATATTGCGTCCGGGAAGATTCCGGCACCTGTCAACAACAATGTGGCGGTTAGGCCGGGAAGGCGAGCCCTCACTCACCGAAGAGGCGGTTCGTCGCACATCGGTGACGAATCCGCCGAGTTGCGTCCGCCCTCCCGTCGGCCCGGACACGGCCGTCAGGGCGACCGACGCCCGTTCGCGGCTCGGCCGATCGGGGGCTCGGCACCTGGATCGAGATGTGCTATGACCATCCATTGTCTTCACCCGCATGACGGGGATCGATTCCTTGTTCTCTGAGGCGGCGAGGGGACGCGTCCATCCTCGTGCGCAGGAGGCATCGACACTGGCCAGAAGGTGGCCTTTTTCGTGGCCAGATAATGGTCGTAGGCGGGATGCCCGGCGCACGACAGGACCACGGGCCCGCTGAAGTACCGGTAACCTCCGCACGGTCCTGACGGACCACCAAGAGAAGAGGAGAGGGCCCTGCGTCCCGGGAACGACACCCATGCCGCCGACGGGCTCCGACAGGAGTTGCTGGACCTTCGCCGGGGTCCGGGCCTACACAGCAGCCCGTTGCACCGCCGGCTGGGGCCGCGGCTGGCCGCCCTCTGCGGCGTCTCGCCGGCCGACTCGGAAGCAGCGGTACGGGCGAAGGTGCGCGCCACCCTGCTCGCCCTCTCCACCGACCTGCCCGGTGACCTGCGCCGGGCCGTCGTCCTCGCGTACGGCCTCGATCCCGCCCACGCCTATCTCCGGCTGGACCGCCGCACCGACCAACTCGCCCGTGAGCTGTCGGTCCAGCAGCGCACCGCCCGTCGCCGGATCGACGAGGCAGTCGCCCGGCTGGTCCGCGCCGCTGAACCGGCAATCCCCACCGGTTCGACCGACACCGGCCCCGGCTGGCACCTGCGCGCGATGAACGCGCTGCTCCGGCTCGACACGTCGACACCGGAGCTCTACGAGACGCGCAGCGTCGTGGCCATCCGCCCGATCGACGAGCTGACCGTGCAGTTCAGCCTGCCGCGCCAACCCGACGACGATGATCGCGAGCACGGCGTGCACGCCGATGTGCTGTTCGGCGCACGGATCCGCCAGCTGACCCGGCACAACTCGGGCCAGTACGTCCGGCTCACCCTCGCCCTGCCGAGGACGCTGGAACCGGGCGAGCGGCACGACCTCTGCCTGCACTACCGGCTTCCCGAGGGCCAACCGATGCGGGAGCACTACGTCTTCCAGCCGCTGGCGCCGTGCGCGCACTGCACCGTCCGGCTGCGGTTCCCGACGGACGGTGGGCCGGCAACGGCCTGGCGGCTCAACGGCGTCCCGCCCCGCGCGGTGGACGAACGGACTCCAGGCCCGGACCGGCTGCGACCCGACGCCGTCGGCGAGGTGACGTCGGTCTTCGACGGGTTGCAGCAGGGCTACGCGTACGGGATCGCGTGGACCTTCGCCGATGGTCCGCACACCTGAGCCGTTCGGCCGCGTCTCGTGCGCCACGGCGGCCCGTCTTCACGGCGGTCCGTCAGATCAGAACGTGGCGAGCTTTTCCGCCCGGCTTCGGGCCGGCAGGTTCTGGGGCCGACACCTCGTCCGGCGGTCGTCGCCGCGACCCGACCCCGAGCTGGGCACTGTGCACGCGACGTTGCAGCCGCGCGGGCTCGTCGAGACCGGCGGGGTCATCGTCGCGGCCTGGTGGGTCGGTGACGGGCCACCACCGGCGGCCGGTGCCCGTGTCCGTCGGCGGCCTGATCCGGACGGGCGCTGGCTGGCAGAGGCGGTGGTGGACACATGAACCCCTTCGCGCTGTTCGAGGAGGACAGCGATGAGCCGGACGAGATCCCGTTCATCACCGACACCCACCGACGTCGCTTCGTGGCGCTCCTGATCGACACCTCCTGGTCGATGGCGGCCACCCAGAACAATGGCGTACGCGCGATCGACGCGCTCAACCGTGAGCTCGCCCGGTGGCTGCCCAGTGTGCGTGCGGAAGGCCGCGGACCACTCCGGGACGTTGAGTTCCTGGTGATCACCTTCGGCGCGGGCGGGGTGGGTGTGGTCTCCGGCAACGGAACGCCGTCGGCCGAGGACGACGGTGCCTTCGTACCGGCGTCGCGGCTGGAGTTACCGACCCTGGTCGCGGGAGGCGCCTCGCCGATGGTGGCGGCGGTGGACCTGGCCCTCACCCTCGTCGAGCAGCGCCGCCAGCACGTTCAGACGGTGCACGCCCAACAGACCGGCGGGCCCCGGCTGATCCTGGTCAGCGACGGTGCGCCCACCGACGAGGAAGGTAACCCCACCGACGACTGGCGGCCTCTCGCCCGGCGGTTGGAGCAGTGGCGCTCGACGCGGCGCCTGCAACTGTTCGCGTTCGGCGTGCCCGGGGTGGACGACGAGGTCATGCGGGCCCTCGCCACCCCGAGCGGTTACTTCCCGCTGGACGACCTCGACCTGCGCAAACTGCTCGACCTGATCCTGGTGGCCACCTCCGACCACGTCGACTTCGAGCGGGTGCGCAGCCAGGTGTACGGAGACGACCTTCGATGACGACGCGATGGTCGGTCCTGGGCGGCAGCGCCGCGGGCGGAGCGCACGTCCGGGCCGGGGTCAGCGGCCAGGACGCGTACGCGGTCCACGAGGTCGACGGCAGCTTGCTGCTGGTGACGGCCGACGGTGCGGGCAGCCGCCGCTGCGCCGCAACCGGCGCGTCCCTGGTCGTCACCCTGGCCGTGCAGATACTCGTCCCGCTCCTCGGCGACCAGCCACCGACCTCCGCCGCCGCCTGGTCCGGGTGGCTCGACCTGGCGGGGGAGCGGCTGTTCCGCCGGTTCCGCCGGGCGTCGCGAGCGCTGGCCCGAGCCGTCGGTGAGTTCGAGCCGGACGACCTGGGCACCACCGTGACCGTCGTGGTCGCCCGCCCGCCGTGGGTGGCCGTACTCGCCGTGGGCGACGGCCTCGTGGTGGTCCGGGCCGCCGACGGCAACCTCGATCTGCTGCTCGCCCCACCCGGCGGTGCCGACCGGCACCCCGGCGCGACGACGCTCCTGCCCAACGCCCGCGCCGGGAAGCAGGCTCGTCGGCTCGTCGCCCGACTGCCCGATCTCACCGGGCTCGCCGTCTGCACCGACGGTCTCGACAGCCTCCTCGTCGAGTACGACGGCAGCCGAGCCCGCCAACCGGGCGCGGCGGTCTTCGCACAGCTGTTCACGCTCGTCGAGGGCGCCGAGACCGACCCGTCGGCGCTCGTCCGGCTGCTCAGCGGTCGGCGGGTCGGCGCCCTCACCGACGACGATCGAACCCTCCTGCTGGCGGTGCCCCGATGAGCCTCGACGTGTGGCTGACCGGCCCGCAGGGCCAGCAGACGGCCGACACCCTCGGCACGCCGATCGGCTCGGTCGGGTCGCAGGGGCAGGTCTTTCGGCTGCGGCAGCGGGCGGACACCGTGGTGAAGGTCCTGCACCGCGCTGACCCGGAGGAGTTGGCCGCCCGTACCCGGGTCATGCTCGCCGAACCGACCGGCTGGACCGTGCGGTCGGGGCGGCCCGTGGTGGCCTGGCCGACCGCCGCCGTGCACCGGCGTGTCGACGGGCGGCTCCTCGGCTACGCCGCCCCGCTGCTCGCGCCACCCCGGTTCGCGCCGCTGCCGCTGCTGTTCAACCCCACCGTCCGGGCCCGGATGCTGCCCGGCGTCACCTGGGCCTGGTGGCTGGCCCTGGCGGAGGATCTGGCCCGGCTCGTCCAGTCCGTGCACGCGCGTGGGCACCTGATCGGCGACCTGGCGCCCGCCAACATATTCGTCTCCGCCGGCGGCGGCGTCTGCCTCATCGACGTCGACGGTTGGCAGTTGCACGACCGGACGACCGGGAAGGACCTGGCGTGCCCGTTCTCGCGTCCGGAGTACACCGCACCCGAGGACCTCGGACGTTCGGGCCAGCGGCGGGAGGCGCCCAGTGACAACTGGGCGCTGGCCGTGCTGACCGCCCAACTGGTCTGCCTCGGTTTCCACCCCTACGGCGGGGTGCGGCCAGGGGCGACCGGTCCGGTCGAGGAGGTCGACAACGTCCGGCTCCGCTGTTGCCGGCTGCTCGGGGCGGACGTCCGGTCACCGGTCACCGCGGTACCGCCGCAGGCGCTGCCGGCCGTGCTGCTCCGCCGGCTCAGCGAGGCCCTCGATGTCGGGTACGACGCGCCAGCCGTGCGGCCCGGCCCGCAGTCGTGGGCTGCCGCGCTGGCGTACCTGCGGAACCAGCTCGTCGGCTGTTCCGCGAGGCCGACCCACGTGTTTTCGCGCGAGCACCGTGACTGCCCCTGGTGCCGGATGATGGCCGCCGGTGCACCCGACCCCTTTCCCGGGAAGCGACGATGACCACGACCATCCAGATCAGCCGGGTCGCCGACCGGACCGCCGTGCTCGGGCCAGGTCTGCGCGCGGTGATCTGGGTACGAGGATGTCCGTTGCGCTGTCCCGGCTGCGTCGCGCCAGAGGACCTACCCTTCGCAGGAGGGGTCACCCGCACCATCGACGACCTCGCCGAGTGGCTGGGCGGTCTGCCGTCCGACATCACCGGGGTGACCTTCTCCGGTGGCGAGCCGATGGCCCAGGCGGCCGGGCTCAGCGCGCTCGTCGAGCGGATTCGCGCCGACCGCGACTGGTCGGTGATGTCGTTCAGCGGGTGGACCATCGAACACCTGCGTCGGCGCCACGACGCCGATCAGCTCCGGCTCCTGGACCAGCTCGACATCCTGGTGGACGGCCCGTACGTGGCCGCACGGCACGCCGACCTGCTCTGGCGTGGCTCGACGAACCAGCGGCTGCACTTCCTCACCGACCGGCACACGCCGTCGGCGCAGGACACGTCCGCCGGCATCGAGCTGCAGCTGGCTGAGGGCGGCGTCCAGTGGGTCGGTGTCCCTCCGGTGCCCGACTTCCGCGCCGGATTCGAGACCGCCATGCGAGCTCAGGGCGTCGAGATCGCGCCGTGCACGCCCACCAGACCCGCCGACGAGGGAGGCCGATGATGTCCGGCAGTCCGAAGTACACGACCGTCGCGTTCGACAACGCCCGCCGTGAACAGTTGGCGGCCGCCCGGCGCCGGCGCGAGGAGGAACGCCGGCGGCGGCGGGAGGAGCACCGCCAGCGACGTCTCGCCGCCGGCATCCGGGCCGCCGACGTACGTCGTGACGCGCTGGCCGCGCGACTGGGCGAACTGGTGGACACGTCGCGTGGGTTGCCCCAGCATGCCCAGGTGACTGCGGCGGCCGACCAGGTCGCCGGCCTGCGCCGTCCCACCGACGAGGCCGGGCTGAGCCGGATCGGCCGGGAGCTGCGGGGCTCCGAACGACGTGCCGACGAACTTACCGTCGCGGTGTCCCGGGAACTGACCCGCCAGGAGCAGGGCCGGGCGGTCGAACTGGCCGTCGCGCCGCTGCGTGGGCTGACCGACGGGGCACAGTTCGACCCGGTGGGACACCGCAGCATCGCAGCGCTGGTGGACGAGACCAGGCGGCGCGCGGGGGACGCGCGAGGCTTCGCCGACCTGCACCAGCGGCTCGGCGAGGCGGTCGGCGCACACCTGGAGACGGTCCGCGACCGGCAGGCACACCTGCTGCGCCTCGCCACGCAGACCGACGAGCTCTCCTCCCAGCTGGTCGACGTGCTGGCCGACGCGGCGGCGGCGGGCCTAGCGGTGGGCGAGGAATCCGCGCTGCGCGCCGAGCTGACCGCGCTGCGCCAGGAGGCGGCCAGCGGCAACGTCGACCGATGGGAGCGGCGCGTCGCCGGCCTGCGTGATCGGGTCGAGGCGGTGACCGCGGCGACCGACAGCCGACTCGACCAGCTCGACCGGATGGCCCTGATCGTGGAGGCGGCCAGCGCCGCGCTGCCGGCGGCCGGCCTGCGGGTCGTGCCGGACAGTCTCGCGGAGCGCGCCGACGCCGTGGTCTTCGTCGCCGAACGCGCCGACGGCTCACCCGTGGAGATGACCGTCTACGCGGGGGACGCCGACGGCAACCGGTTGGAGTACCGTACCGCCGGATCCGACATCGTCGTGGAGAACGGGGTCGACGGGGAGATCTCCCGCTGTGACCTGACCGAGGAACTACTCGAACGCTTCCACGCCGAGCTGGCCGACCAGGGGGTGGAGACCGACGGCCTGCACTGGGAGGGCAAACCCGGCCAGCCTCGGCCACCGGCCGTGGAAGCGCTGCGCCGGCCGGCGCACGACGACCGGAGCCGATCGTGACCGGCGTGCCCTCGGGCCGGCCCACCGCACCACCGGCGGCGGCCTGGCTGGAACGGGTCACCGCCGAAATCGCCCGGGGCCGGCACATCGTGATCCACGGCAACGTGCGCGACCTGGTCCGCTGGGACCGCTCATTCCACCCGCTGCGCACCGCCGTCTCCGGCCTACTATCGATCTTCGGCTACCAGCTCACCGGCTACTTCGACCCGGTCGACGGGCTCAGTTTCGCCAACGTGGACGACCAGCGGGAGTTCCACCGACTGCTGGCCGGGCCGGACGTCGCCCGGCCCTCCGCAGCCGAGCCGCCCTCCGGCACCGATCGGGCCGGAACGGTGCGGAGCCGGCTCTCCACCGCGCTGCGGGACGCGCCCGCGCCGACTCTGACCAACCCGTACGACTCGCTGGCGGCGATTCGGCGGGTCCTGCGGAAGGCCGGCACCTCGTCGGCGTTCCTCATCGACCAGGCCGACCTGATGCTCTCCCCGCCGGAGCGGGGCGGCGACGCCGAGCGGCGGCTGCTCGGCACGATGGCCAAGGCGATGACCGAGGCCGCCCAGACCGGCAAGCTGCGTAACCTGCTCGTGCTGGTCGCCGACGACCTCGCCGCCCTGCCGGCCTGGGTCTACCGGGACCGCCCGTACGTGCAGGTGGTCGAGGCGACCCTGCCGACCTTCGACGAGCGGCACGTCTACCTGCACCAGCAGGCCCGCCACTTCCACCAGGCGGCCACCGCCCGGAAGGCCCCGGAGGACCTGCGGGTGCTGGCCAACCTGAGCGAAGGTATGGCGATCAGCGAGCTGGACGGGCTGTGGCGGATGAGCAACCTGCAGGAGATCCCGCTCGACGAACCTCGGACGCTGATGAAGCGCACCCTGTTCGGTCCGCGCCAGGACCCGTGGCGCCGGGTCCGCGACCGGCTCGCCCGGTTCGGGCCGATGGCCGCTGAACGGGTCATCGGCCAGCCCGTCGCGGTCAACCGGGTTCGCCGGGCGCTGACCTCGGCCACCGTCGGCATCGACTTCGTCGCGGACCCGCACAACGCCGAGTCCCGGCCCAAGGGCATCTTCTTCTTCGTCGGGCCGACCGGGGTGGGCAAGACGGAGCTGGCCCGGACGCTCAGCGAGTTCGTCTTCGACGACGAGACCGCGCTGGCCCGCTTCGACATGTCCACCTTCGCCGAGGCGCACTCCGCGGAGCGGCTCACCGGCGCGCCGCCTGGATATGTCGGCCACGAACGCGGTGGTGAACTGACCAACCGGGTGAGCCAGCGCCCGTTCAGCGTGCTGCTGTTCGACGAGATCGAGAAGGCGCACGCGTCGGTGTTCGACAAGTTCCTCCAGGTGCTCGACGACGGTCGGCTCACCGACGCGCTCGGCAACACGGCCTACTTCTCCGAGACCGTCATCATCTTCACCTCGAACCTGGGCGCAGCCGAGACGTACGGCTGGCTCGACGGCGGTGAGCTGCCCGACTACGAGAAGGTCAGCGCCCATTTCGAACGCGCCGTACGCGACCACTTCACCACCACCCTGGGCCGGCCGGAGCTGCTCGGCCGCCTCGGCGGCGGCATCACCGTCTTCGACATCCTGCGGCCGGAGTTCGTCGATCAGATCGTCGGCAAGCTGCTCGCGCAGCTGGTCGCCAGCGCCCACCGGCAAGGGGTCCAACTGACCCTCGACGAGCAGAGCATCGTTGCCCGGGTGCAGGAGGTGATGCGCCGGCCAGAGGCGCTGCGGCTGGGGGTGCGCAGCATCCGTGACGTGCTGGACCGCCTGGTACGAGAGCCCCTGGTCGAGCACGTCTTCGCCAGTCCCGGGCAGGCCGCCCTGCGGCTGTCGGTGCAGCCACAGGGCACGGTGATCCGGGCCGACTGAGTTCAGCCGGCCCGGCTCTTGGTCGGCTTGGGCTTGGGTTTCGGACTGGTCGGGGTGGGTGACGGCGTGGGCGGGGGCACCGGTGTGGCCCGCTCCCGCAGCGGCGCCAGGAAATACGCCACGACCTGCCCGGCCTGCTCCCAGGCGCCCCTGGTGAACCCGTCCGCGGCGGGCGACACGACGCCGGCGGCGAACGCGGCCAGCAGCGCGCCGAGAAGCACCAGCCGTGCCGCCCGGTGACCGGGCGGCATCCCTCCCTGCCCCTGCTCAGCCAAGACCGCTCCACTCTCTGGTGAGGATCCAGTTCGTCGGCCCGAACCCGCCGTCCGGGCCGGCGTCCCGCCCGGACACCAGGAAGTAGCGCACCTCCCGGAAGTCCCGTTCGACCGTCAGCACGAGGTTGTTCAGCCCGTTCTCCCGCAGCCAGGTCCGCACCCCGGCGGGATCGTCGGGACCGGCGGACATCTTTTCGAGCAGGTCCGCCTTGGACACCACGAAGGCGAGCCGCCGTCGGCCGGTGGGGACGCCGAACTCCTGCAACCGCTGCACTGTGGCGTTGTAGGCGTCCTCCGGGTCGTAGGTCGCCGGGTTCGCGGCCGCGAAGACCTCCGGCGCCCCAGCGGCGAACTCGTCGCGCACCCGACGGACCGAGAACGGGTCGAGGACGTAGATCAGGGAACGCGCGTGGTCGAGGTATGCGAGCCGGGCATTCTGCTCGCGGTCGACCAGGTTCTCGCCGGCCGCGTCGAAGAGGTGCACCAGCGCTACCCGCGGCCCCTTGGTCAACCGGAGGGTGACGGCCACCGGCGGGCCGGCCGCCTCGGTCTTGGCCGGCGACGCTCCCTCGCGCATCAGCCGCGCGTACACCTCGTGTTGTTGCCGGCTGTGCTCGTCCGGCAGGGCCACCGCGACGTTGACCCGCTTCGCGGCCTGCTCCAGGCCCGCCAGGGCCGACATGATCAGCTGGGTCTTGCCCGCCGAGGCGGCCCCGAACACTGGCATCCGTACGTCGGTGACCACCCCGGCACCCGGGAGCAGCGCCTCGGTGCAGGCGGGGCAGCAGGCATCCAGCCGGCGGCTGAACGCGGCGCGCAGCACGGTGGTGGGCAGCAGGGCGCCGCAGCCGCAGCGCCGCCAGAGCACGCCCAGCCGCCCTGGACGCAGATCCCGGTGCAGGTCCGCGCCGGTCAGCCGGTCGCCAGGCGGGTGCGGCCCACGGCAGCGGTACGCCGGGACCGCCGCGAGCTGATGGCAGTGTTGGCAGCTCGCCCGCGCGCCGAACACCGCCTGCCAGCCCGCGTCCAAACCCCGCAGCAGCAGAACCACCGGTACGCCGACCAGCCAGGCGGCCGCCGAGACGGTGCCGGTCACCAGCCCGGCGCCCAGCACCGCGGCCACCACGCCCACCGCCACCCCGGCCTGCGCGGCGAGGACCGGCGCGTAGAACGGCCACCACCACTTCAGTCCGTGGGCGCGGGCCCACCGATAGGGCGCGACCCAGACCCCACGGGTGAGCAGCCGCACGCGTTGCACCACCGCCCGAGCGTCGAGCAGCACCTGCGCGGCGAAGTACTGCGGCCAGGCCCGGTCCCGCCGGACGAATGCCGGTGCCACCCGCCCCGCCAGGGTGCCGCCGTGCACGTCGTCGGGTGTGCGTACCCGAACCCAGGAGGCGCGTCCGACCAGGACGACACCGGCGACCCCGAGGACCACGGCGGCCCCTGCGGCCAGGCCACCGAGCACGGCGAGGTTGGCCAACGGCAGGGCGACGACGAACAGCAGACCGACGCTGAGCGTGAAGTGCAGGAGACGCCCGAGGAGTCGCACGGCTCACCGGTCCCGGAACGGGTGGGAGAGACGGTACATGCGGCGGCGACTGCTGTAGGCGTCGACGTAGCGCTGCCAACTCTCGTGCCAGGCGCTGCTGAGCGGCGCGAAGTGCCGACCGGCCCGTTCGAGCTGCCCGCCCGAGGACCGGGTCAGCCACCGTCCGAGCGCCTGTTCGAGGCGCGCGACCCGCTGCGCGGCGGGCGCACCCGAACCAGCGGCCAGGTAGAAGGCGAGCACCGCGGGCGCCTCACCGTCCTCCGTCGTCAACGCCTCGACGAGCCGGTCGACGAAGGGCGCCATCAGGCCCGGATGCCGGTTGAGGAGACCGTCGAGGCTGAGGAAGGCCACCACCCCGCTCATCGCCGTGACCACCTCGGCCTGCCGCATCTCGATCAGCCGTGCCGGGCAGTCGCGCAGCCGGCGCAGCAGAACCGCACCGCGACCGTCATTGGGTCGTTGCCGCAGCTCAGTGAGGGCGTCGGTCAGCTCGTCGTCCTCCGCCAGCGCGGCGGCGACCCGGGCACTGGGTGTCATCAGGCCAGGAACGACCAGCCGGTGACAGAGGTCGAAGAGACCCCGGTCCGCCACCGCCGCGCGGGTCACCCCCTCGGTGACCTTCCAGAAGACCCGGTCGGGCAGGCGGGCACCCTTCGGCGCGAGGTCGAGCACCAGTTCCAGCTCCGCGGTCGTCGGCGAGGACTGGCTCCACAGCGCCCCCGCGACCCAGGAGAATTCATCGGGATCGTTCCGGGACGCGGTCAGGTACCGCTTGACCACTGTGTCCCGCTCGTCGCCGTGGCGCACCGCTGCGCCGAGCACCGCCTCCGCCAACGGGAAGTCCAGCGTCTTCAGCCGGGGCAGCAGCGACCGCCACCAACCGTCGCCGACCTCCGCCCGGTCCTGCGGACTGCGCCGAGCGCGAGCCTCCAGCACCGCCTGGAGCCGCTCCTCCAACCGGTCGCGGCAGGTGAGCCCGGCGGGCCGCACGTCCCGGGGGTGGTCCGCCCAATACCTGACGAAGTCTTCGGCCGCCTCGGCGATGTCGGACCACCGCACGTCCACCTCGAACCGGGTCGCCACCCGCAGCAGCGCCTCGAACGGCTGCGGTGGGACGCCGGAGGTGAGGGCTTCGGTGAGGAGCTGCCGTGCCTGGTCGCTGTGGTCGGGGTGCCACTCGCCGGCCGGCAGCGGGGGTAGCCGACGGTCGGTCACCGCCCCCCGGAGGCGGGCGTCCGTCAGCTCACTGATGATCAGGGCGAGTCGGACATCGGCCGCCCGGCCGGGCACCAGGCCGTCACAGCCGACCTCGTCGAGCAGCACCAGCACCCGCTGCGGCCAGCGTTCGGGTGTCTCGGCGAAGAGGTCCGCCACGTCGGGGCCGTACGCGTGGCGCAAGCCCTCGGGCCCGGTGCGCAACCACCCCACGATGGCCTCGGCGTGCCGGGGCTCGGGAAGGCGGTGCAGGATGGCGGCCAGCCCGAGCGCGGCGGCGGCCTCGTCGCGGCCGTCGTCGCCGGCCAGCCCGGACGCCGCCGCGACACCCAGGGCGTCCACCACGTCCCGGGGGTCTTCGGTCAGGAAGAGATCGACCCACCGGCGGGCCCACGCGGTCGGTTCGATCGGCGTGTGCTGGTGCTGATGCAGATCGAACACGGCGTAGCCGAGCGGGTTGTCGATCCGGCCGGCCGGGCCGGCGAACTCCGACCGGACCGCGACGACCGGCAGGGCCGAGCGCGCCGGGTCGGTCGAGAAGATCTTGAAGCCCAGCTCCAGCGCCCGCTCGCGCGGCAGCAGGAGGGTTCCGGCGACGAGCCACCCCACGATCGAGGCGATGTCGTCGCCGACAAAGAGCACCCGCGGACGCCCGGGGCGACCGGCGTCGGCGAGCGCGGAGACCAGCGCCAGCAACGTCTCCCGTCCGCGTGGCTGATCGAGGACGAAGGCCTGTGCCTGGGTGGGGGAGTGGTCGCTCCCCGCTCCGTCGCCGAGGCGCACCGGATCCGACTGGGTGGTCGGTGCCGGCGCGCTCGACCAGAACCCGGCCTGGAACAACTGCGCCGGACGCAGGTCGGCGTAACTGGCCGGATCGGTGGTGACGATGGCGTGGGTCAGCTGGTTGCCCTCCCGGGTGCCGTTGGCCTCCCGGCCGAGGTAGAGCCCGGTCGCCGTGGCCAGGATGCCATTCGAACTGATGTGCGCGAACGAGGGCGGGTACTGCTCGACCGGCCGCCGGTCGGCCATCCACCGCGACGGCGGCTCATAGAGCAGGTGGTCCCGCACGAGTGTCTCCGCCGCCGCGGCGGCGTCCGCCGACCGGGACTGGAACTGGAGTCCCGCGCTGCCCTTCAACCCCTGCCCCTGGCGGCAGTCCGTATAGACCAACGTCTCGAAGTGTCCGGTCATCGGGCCGCCTGGCGGCGCGGCACCACGTTGAACTCGCTGAGCAGCCACAGCAGCGGCTCGTCCACCCGGAACGGTTGGACCCCTCGGGCGTCGACCTTGTTCGCGTCATAGTCGGGCTCGGTGCCCAGCGAGGAGACGGCGAAGTATCGGTAGTTGCGATAGTTGTGTATGAGGTGGGTGTCGATGTCGTCGGCGCCCCAGTCGTGCAGCAGCGCGCGGACATGCTCGTGAGTATCCCGCCCGGCCCGCTCGTCGTAGTGCGGACCGGGCTCCGGCCGGCGGACCAGGGGATGGTCCGCGCCCAACACGTCGAAAAAGGCATCGATCTTCGCGAAGACCACTGCCACCGGGATCGGGATGTTCCTGCGGCCACCCAGGCGGTGACTGATCCGCAAATTCTCGGTCACCCGGTTTACCACGTCGATGGTGTTGGCGCTCGCGTCGATGGCCGATTCGGGGAGCCGGATCCGGTCCCGCGCCTGCGGGATCGTGAACGGGTCAAGGATGAGGATGAGAGCATCGGCCGCGCCGAGGTAGCCGAGATTGTCGACCGTCTCCTGGTCGAACAAGTCCTCCCCGGCAGTGTCGAAGAAGGACAAGAAGGTCGTCTGGTAGCCCTTCACCCGATGGTTCTGGCGCCAGGCGAACACGATCGGTTCACGTCGTCCGCCCGGCGCCTGCGCCGTCTTCTGGTATAGCCCACCGTCCGGGAACAGTGCGCCGGCCGGGTCGAGGGAGTCACCGCCCCCAGTCGCGGGCCGAAACTGACCGTCGCCCTCCAGCCGCACGTCGGCACCGAACCGCTGCCCCATGCCCCGACGGAGCTGGTGAGCCAGCACCTTGAGGTACACGCTCTTGCCGGTGCGCCGGGCGCCGGCCATGGCGATCAGCGGGCTTCGTCCCTCGCCGAACGCCGCCGGCAGTCGGCTGTGGCAGTGCGGGCAGACCTTGACCGCAGACTCGCTGCCACAGTGCGGACAGGGAGCGGCGGCCACCGGGCGCAGGGTGCGTCGGGGCCCGGCGAACGACGGCAGCACCAGCTCCTTGATGCCGAGTTCCTGCTCGCGCGCCTTGTCCTCCTGCGGCTTGCAGGGCTCCTTCCCCGGCGACCGCCGCCCGGTGCACCGGAACCACGGCCCCCGAGGGTCGATCTTCCCGTAGCAGTACGGGCAGGAGAGGGTCGTCATCTCAGGACACCTTCATTTCGTCGATGGGATCGGTGACTCGCGCGTCAGGCGGTCGGATCACGAAACAGCGCAGCCAGTACGGCTTGGTCAGCCCGGTGGGCAGCGTGAAGGGCAGCTGCCACGGCGTGTCCGGGTGCAGCGAGATCCCGGTCACCCGGCTCACCACCGTGCCCCGCTCCGGTCGGGCCGGCATCGCCACGCCGGACGCGGCCACCAGGAGCAGCTCCACTCCGTCGCACGCCTGATCGACGTCGACGCTGAGCAGTCGCCTGCGGCTGAACAGGCCGCCGTCGCGCCGGATCCGGTAGCCGAACGCGACGGGTACCCCGGCCACCGGCACCGACTCGGCGGCGGAGTACGCCTCGCCACCGGGGCCGCGCTCCACCGTCCGAACCGAGACCCGGCCGCCGGCGGGACCCACCCGAAGGCGACACCCCGACTCGGTGACCTGTCCCCGGGTCAGTCGCCGCACCGTCGGCGGACCGTGTGGCGGAGTGAAGGTGACCTCGGCCAGGTTGACCGCGGGCGGCCACACCCATGCCACGTTCACCTCGTCACCCGTGCGGCGGGCGATGAGCTGCTGGACCGGCTCGGTCACCCCGAGCGCGAGAGGCTCACCCACCACGGCGGTGTCGGTCGCACGGTCCACTGTGAACGGGACGTACACGAATCGTCCGTTTGGCACGGTCACCTCGAGCAGGGTCTCCGCCTCCTGCACGATCCGGTCGCTGACCAGCGCCTCGCCGTACCCCTCCATCTCCTCGCGACGGATCCGGGCGCCCGCTGCCCAGGTCGGGCGCAACTCCGACCGGCGGATCGACACGGTCCCGCCGACCGGCGTGATCCAGGCGAAGTGCGCCGTCGCGGTCCGGGCGTCGAGGGCCGTGACGTGGGCGCGCAGCCGCTGCACGTGCGACGGCGCCGCGTCCCGCAGGACGGCGCGCGCCACCACCAACGGCCCTTCCACTTCGGTGCCGTTCTCATCGCGGTAGACCGGGACGATGCCGTAGTACCGGTCGGTGACGTCGTCTCCGGTGTCGTCCGACAACCCGGCACGGCTCGCCGGCACCGGCTCCCCGTCCGCCGCCGACGCTGGCGGACGACCGAGGGTGCGGCACACCCGGACGCCCTCGGCGGCCGGGTGCGCTCGCCAGGAGCAGGACAGCTCGCCGGGGCGGACCGACACCCGCACGGCGGTGACGGGCGGGACGATGCGCGTCACCACCGCGGCGGGACGCGACCAGTCCCCGCCGAGGCTGGCGAAAACGCCGTAGTGCAGGGACCGGGCGGGCGGCGCGGCCGGGTCCGTCGTCTCGGCCAGCGGGCCCTCGCTGACCGTCTCGCCGTCAGTGGCCGACTGGGGTGGCCGGTCGGACCGGACGACCCGGTAGCGCACCTCAGCAACCTGGCCCGGCGGGGCCGTCCAGGTCAGCCGAACGCCGGTTTCCGTCGCCCGGGCCGCCAGGCCACGTGGGGGCGGCGGCGCGAGCGCGGCGAGCCGATCGACGAGGTCGTCGTCGTCAGCGGCGATCCGCAGCGCCGACCGGAGCAGCCGGGCCGCCTCTTCCTCGCGCTCCGAGTGGCCGGCCTCGTCGGCGGCACGCCGCAGCGACTCGACCTCGCCCAGCAGGGTGTCGACCTGGTCGCGCAGCTCATCCCGGTGCGGGTCGTCCACGGGCAGCACCGCGACGGCCTGGCGGGCCGCGAGCAGTTGCCCGTCAGCGACCAGGTCGCGGATCCGGTCCGCCGGACTGGCGTCCTGTCCGGTGTCGAGGGGCAGATTGGCCACCACCGACCGGGCATCGGACTGCTCCAGCCCGGCGTCGGTGGCGATCCGCACCAGCATCCCGTCGGCGAGCCCTCTGGCCCGCCCCGACCGGAGCCGGTCGACCACCTGGAACAGGGCCACCAGGCGGAGATCCACGCCGTCGGCGGCGGCCCGCTCCAGGAGGCCGAGCGCCTCCTTGCGGTTGCGCACCGCGGTGGCGTCGGCGAGCCGGTTCGCCTCTTCCGTCCGGGCCCGCACGGTGGCGGCGTCGAGCGGTACCGCCTCCGCGCCGAGCAGCCGGAAAGGTGCGCCGTCGGGATGCAGCACCTGGACCACTGTGGGCGCACCGAGCAGGTCCTGTAACCGCAGCAGCGAACGGTAGGCGGTGCGCGCCATGCCCGACTCGGTCGGCAGCTCAACCGGGTCGACCACGGCCAGGCCGGCGCGCCGGACCGCCTGGTCGATCTGGTCGGCGTCCAGGCCCGGCCAGTGCCCGGCGATCTCCTTGAGTTGCGCCTGGGTGATCCGGCCGAGGGCGCCGTACGACTGCGCCAGATCCCGGGCGAACCGCTCGGACTCCGCACGTGCCCCGCGACCGTGTTCCTCGATCCGTTCCCGCCACCAGGCCGGTTCGAACATGGCCGCGCCGTGTTCGGCGCGCAGCTGCTCGTCCCGGCTGAACAACTGCGCGCAGACCCGGGCGCCCGAGTCGACGCCGCTTGAGCGCTGGTTCCACAGTCGCCGGACCGCTGTCAGCTGCTCGCGCAGCTCGGCCGCGGACATTTCCGCGGTCACCGCGTAGTGCCGGGCGAGATCGGTGGGCGACAGATTGCCCGGCCGGTCCCGCAGCGGACCGATCACCTCGCGTAGGTAGGCACGCTGGTCGAACGCCATGGTGGTCAGCCCCGCACCGTGATCCCCGCGACGATGTCCCGAGCCGCCTGCACTTCCTCCTCGGTGAGCAGGCTGACCTGCACCTCGATCAGAAGTTCCTTGCCGTGGCTCAGCTCGACCGCGTGCAGTTTCAGCTCACCGCCGTCACTGACATCCATCGTGATGCTGATCGGCGAATGCCGGGGCAGCGGGGGTATCTTGCTGATCTGGCCCTTGCCCTGGTCCACCGGCTTGTTCGCCGACAGCTCGGGGCTCTCCTCGGCGCCGGCCTGCTCGTAGAGCTCGATCTCGATCGCGGTCTGGCCCTCGACCACCGTGCGGGCACTCAGCTCGCGCTGCTTGATGGGTAACGACTCGTTCGCGTGCACCAGGTGCTCGATGTAGTACTTGTCCGGCTGGGTTGCCCAGTCGCTCGCCGTGGTGTCCTGGAGCCTGACCCCGAACGACTTCGGCAGCACCGTGACGATCCGCTTGTTGGCGCTGGCGGTCAGCGCCTCCTCGTCGACCCCGGTCGCCAGCGCCAACGCCTGGACCCGGGAACGCTTTTCCTCGTCGGTCGGTGCGGCATCCTCGCCTTCCCACGCCCACACCGCGCGGCTGAGCGCGTAACGGGCCGCGCCCTTCGCCACCGCGAGGTCCGGGTCGTGCAGACGTGGCGTCCATCCCCACTTCTCGGCCAGCTGCCGCTCCACGGCGGGCATCTTGCTGGACCCGCCGACGAGCAGCACCTCGTCGATGGCGGCGGCCGGGTCGTCGACCCCGAGCTTCTCGCCGAGTGTGCGCAGTGTCCGCTCGGTGTACACCATCGTCCGGTTGAGCAGGTCGCCGGTGATCTCCTCGAACGTCTCGCGGCTGACCTCCACCGAGGCGGCTGCGCCCGCGTAGCGCATCGGCACCTTGCGCGACGTCACCGTCGACAACTGTCGCTTGACCTCCTCGGCGGTCAGCGCGAGGTCCTGCATGAACTCCTCGTCGAGCGCCGGGTCCTCGGCCGGCTGCGCGCGGGCGACGAACTCGTCCACCAGGTACCGGACCAGGCGGGCGTCCCAGTCGGCGCCGCCGAGCTGCTGGTCGCCGTCGGTGCAGAGCACCTCGACCGCGTCCGCGCCGATACGGATGACCGTGGTGTCGAAGGTGCCACCACCGAGGTCGTAGACGAGCACCGTCCGGGTGGTGTCCTTGCCGGGGTCGTACTGCAGGGCCGCGGCGACCGGCTCCGGCACCACCTCGACGACGTCCAGGCCGGCGATCCGGCCGGCGTTGCGGGTGGCGTCGCGCTCCAACAGACCGAAGTACGCGGGAACGGTGATCACGACCTTGCTGACCGGGCGGCTGGTGTAGTACTCGGCGTCCTGCGCCAGCTGCTTGAGGATCAGCGCGGAAATCGACTCAGGGGTGTACGTCTTCCCGTCGAACTCCCACTGCGCCTCCTTGCCCATGCTCCGCTTGACCCGCTCGACCACTCGGGACGGGTAGAGCCGGGACACGTTCTTGGCGGCCTCGCCGACCACCACCTCACCGGTGTCCTGCTCGAAGTAGACGACCGAGGGGGTGGTCTCGTTGTTGGTGATGACGTTGCGGACGACTGCGGGCCGCCCGGTCTCGTCGATGTACGACACCACCGAGTAGGTGGTACCCAGGTCAATTCCGAAGAAGGTCAGGTTCTCGTCCGACATCCTGCTCCTGTCCGCCGATGGATCGGCTGTCACGGTGTGGGCGCGTGTTGGTTGTCGCTCGTCGGCTCCGGGCGGGGCTCGCCCGCCGTGGGCTCCGGGTCGGGAATCCAGCGGTGCACGCGGACTGCGGCGGGCACGGCCGTGCGGCCCGTCTCGACGTCGTGGTAGCCGTCCAGGACCACGGCGGCGACGGTCCCGTCCTGGGCTGGGTCGCTCGCGGGCTCGGTCGCGGTGGCCCGCTGCGTCGACGGGTCGAACGTGGCGCCGACCGCCGGCGTCAGCACGCTGATGCCGCCCCGTTCCAACGTCAGTTCGAGGTTCGCGGCGTAGCTGCGCAGCATCTGCGCGGCGGCCACGGCGTCGAACGTCGGGGGCAGCCCGGCGGCGGTGCGCAGCAGGTCGTGGCGCAGTCGCTGGAGGTCGGTCAGGAGCGGTCGGAGCAGGTGCCGTCGCTCACCGGCCCGCAGCAGTTGGTTCTCCGCGTGGAGCCGGTCGATGACCTGCTCGCGGGCCGCCGCCCGGTCCTGCGTGCGGGCGATCTCGGCCCGCAGCCCAACCAGCTCGCCGGTGAGCCGGTCCGTCAGCCCGGCCAGCTCGCTCGCCATCCGCTCGGTCAGGCTGTCCAGCCCGTGCGGCGCGGCGCTCGCCGGTTCGGCAGGGACCTCGCTCGTCGGTTCGGCAGGAACCTCGCTCGTCGGCTCCGCGAGAGCCGCTGCTGCCGGCTCCGGCCGCTCGGCCGTCAGCTCCCACGGCGGCTCGGCCACCGGCCCGGTCGTGACGACGCTGGCCTCCTCCGCGGGACCGTGCGCATGCTCGTGCACCGGTGCTCCCTCCCCTGGTCCGTTCGCTGCCACGGTGGGCGTCTGGTCGTCTGTCCCTGACGGACAGCTCGGCCGTCCGTCAGGGACAGACGACCAGACGGCGGGTGCGGAGGGCGATCAGCATGATTCGGCGTACGGTGGCAGCCGCCGCGGCGGCACTGACGGCGGTGACGATGATCTGCCTACCCGTCGCGCCGGCGGCGGGGACGCCGGCGAACAGCGACGAGGTGTACGCGGCGCTCGGCGTCAACCAGGTCGCGGCCGACTACGTGGTGATGGTCGACGTGTCCCGGTCGATGCGCGACGGTGGCCGGTACGAGCAGGTGCGGCGGGCGCTGCGATCCTTCCTGGCCGCGCTCGCGCCGGACGACCGGGTTGCGCTCGTCACCTTCGCCGATTCGGCGCGGGTGGTGCACGATGGCCCGGCCGGGCGTGCCCCCGACCAACTGGTGGCGAAGCTGCCCAGGACCGCGGACGGGCGGTACACGGACATCGGCGCGGCCATCGAGACCAGTCTCCGGCTGTTGGCGCGCAACGGTGTGCCGCCGATCGCCACCGTCGTCCTCCTCACCGACGGGCGGCACGACCCACCTGTGGGCAGCGCGTACCCGTTCGAGCAGGGCTACGCCTGGAACGAGCTCGTCCGCTCCGGCCGGTCGCTGAAGAAGGCCTCCCTGACGGCGTACGCCGTGCCGTTGACCGGCTCGACGGGCGCGCCGCTGCTCGCCCGGGTCTATCCCGGTGCCAAGCTGCTCGCACCCACGTCGATCGACCGGCTGGGCGGTCAACTCGAACAGCCGAAGGCGTCGGCCCGCGCAGCGAAGGCGCGTAGCGTTCTCGGTGCCGACGTGTCCCACGGGGTCCAGGTCGTCTGGCCGGCCGAGGCGGGCCGCCTGGGCGCCGGCCGGACCCGGCTGGAGGTCCGCCTCCGGTCCACCACCACCAAGGTTCCGCTGGTCGTCGACCACCTCGTTGTTCGCAGTGACCGGCCCGACGTGCGGTTGTCCGTGCCGGGCGGGCCGGTGGAGCTGCCGGCCGGCGGCACCGCGATCGTCCCGGTGACGGTCGACTGGGACGCCGGCCCCCGGCGGGTGGCGCCGTTGGCCCGGGTCACAGCGGACGCGGCGTTGACGCTCGACGGCGAGGTCGACTCCGCGTGGGCAGAGGTTCTTACCGATGAGCTGGGCCTCAGCTTCGCCCCGCGGCTGGACGGCGGCCCGACCCGCGGCACCTTCTCGGCCCAACGCGGCAGCATCTGGTGGTGGTCCCTGGGTGCGGCGCTGCTGGCGGCGCTGGCAGCGGCCGGCTGGTGGGGCCGCGGGCGGCGGCGGCAGCCGGCCCTGGCCGGCACGTTGCGTTTCCGCGACGCCTCCGGCGGTGACCGTGACCTGGTGCTCAGCGGCCGCCGGACCGCCATCACCGCGGACTCGACCGGGCTGCCCGGGTATGGCGAGGTGACCGCACGCCGGCCCTCCGTCGGCGCATCCGAGGTCCGGTTGGTGATCGGCTACTCCCGGGACGGCTCGGCCGCCGCCCGAGAGGTCGGCACCTGCGGCCCGGAGGAGACAGTTGAACTGGGCGGAGTCGACTTCACCTGGCGCACGGCGACAGCCGCGTCCGCCGTGCGAAGCGGATTGATCGGTCGGTCGCGGTGATCGACGGCCCGGTAGCGACCACCTCAGGTCCGAGCGCTGTGGTTCCGCTTGGCGACGGCGACCTCCTCGCCCTCGGCGAGCTGGTGTCGACCGATGGCCGTGGCCCCGGGGACGACGGGCCAACCGAGCCGATCAGCGTACGGTGCGGGCGACCCCTGCTGTACCCAGTGCCCGGCGAGGACCTGCCCGTGCACCTGCGCCGCCGCGCCGAGGCCACCGGGCGGCGGTACGTGGGGGCGCTGTTCGCTTTCGACCTCGACGCTCTGCCGCGGCGGCAGCGGTATTCGGCGGCCCGGTTCGAGGTGAACCTGACCGACCCGGCGGCCCTCGCGGTACGGCTTGACGGCGACGGCGGCACACTCGGGTTGAGTTGGCCGGCGGCGCTCGCCGAGCCGGCCTCGACGACGGCGGTGCACGCGGTGGCGGCGGCCCGGGCCCGACCGGGCTGGCTGGCCCGACTGGCGACCCGGGCGGGGTCGCCGCGCGCCCACGCCTTCGGCATCCATCGCCACGACTTCGGCTGGGTGTACGAGGACCCCCGAGGGGACCTGCTGGTGCCCCGGGCGCATGGCATGCACGCGCTGCTGGAGTTGCCGCCCGGCGTGACTCGGGTCGCCGGGGCACTCGACGTGCGGGTGCGGGTGACGGGTGGGCGCGACCCGTACAGCGCGGGGCTGCGCGAGTCGGTGACGTTCGACGAGGCGTTCGAGGCCGGCAGTGCGGCCGAGGGCGCGGCGGTGCGGCTCTGCATGGCCGTTGACGTCACCGGCTACAGCCGGCGCAGCACCGCCGGTCACGAGCAGGTTCAGCGCGATCTGGTTGAGTTGCTGTCCGAGGTCCGGCAGGGCGCCGGCGTACCGGAGTCGGCCGTCCGGCCCCAGCCGCAGGGCGACGGCCAGTTCACCGTGTTGCCGGCCGGGATCGACGAGTCGGTGGTGATCTCCGACCTGGTCGCTGGTCTGGGCCAGCGGTTGCGCGCGCTCAACGCGGGCCGGCCGGCGGCGGAGCGGCTGCGGATCCGGGTGGCACTGCATCGGGGCCTGGTGAAGCCCGCGTCGAACGGGTGGGTCGGGGTAGCGGCGATCGCGGTGCACCGGATCCTCGACAGCTCGCCCCTGCGCGACGCGTTGACCGCCCGTCCGGCCGTCGACTTCGTCCTCGGCTTGCCCGACGTGCTGTTCCAGGACGTCATCCGGCACGCCACCGCACCACCGCTGCCGGCGGACTTCGCCCCGGTCACCGTGGAGTTGCCGGCGAAGGGGTTCGTCGAGCACTGCTGGCTGCACATCGGACCCGAGGAGACAGCGTGAGCACGCTCTACGCCCTGCTGGTCGGCATCAACTCGTACCGTGCGTCGACGGTGCCGGACCTGCGCGGCTGCCGTACCGACGTGATGGAGGCGCGGGCCTTCCTGGAAACCCGGCTGGCGCCCGGCGTGAGCCTCGAACCTCTGTCGCTGTACGACGGCCAGGCCACTCGGGCGGCGGTGATCGAGGCGTTCCGGTCCCACCTGGGCCTGGCCGGCCCGGCGGATTCCGTCCTGTTCTGGTTCAGCGGTCACGGATCCGAGGCGCCCGCCCCGGCGTGGTGGTTCGAGGAGTCGACGCTCATGCTCCAGACCCTCGTCTGCGCGGACAGCAGGGACGGAGAGGTGCCCGACCTGCTGGACAAGGAGCTGTCGATCCTCCTCGACGAGGTCGCCGGGCGGGCCGGGCACGTGGCGGTGGTCCTCGACTGCTGCCACTCGGCGGGTGGCACCAGGGAGCTGCCGGGCACCCACGCCCGGACGGTGGTGCCGATGGCCGCCGCGCCGGACCGAGCGCTGCTGCTGCCGGAACTGGCGGTCGCGGCGCCCGGACGGACGCCCGATCAGGAGCACGTCACGCTGGCCGCCTGTCGCTCGGACGAGCTGGCTCGGGAGATGCACCTGGGCGGCCGGCGGCGGGGTGTGTTCAGCTGGGCTCTGCTCAACGCCCTCGGCCGGTTGGGTCCGGCGGCAACCTACCGGGATCTGCTGGTCGCCGCGCAGACGGAGGTGGAGCAGAACGTCTACCGGCAGGTGCCGCAGCTGTTGCCGGCACACCGGGGGATCGCCGACCGACCCTTCCTCGGCGGCGGGCTGGCCCCACCCGCCTCCGGCGTGCTGCTGCGGTACGTCCGTCAGGGCTGGGAGGTCGACGCGGGCAGCTGTCACGGGCTGGTCGGTGCCGGCACCACGGACGAGATCCGGCTGGCCGTGGTGGGTGACGTCCCGGTGCGGGAGGTCCGTGTCGTCCAGGTGCTCCCCGAACGGAGCCTGGTCGAGCCGATCGGCTGGCAGCCGGACCGGGACCGGCAGTATCGGATGGTGCTCAGCCAGGTGCCGCTGCCGGTCACCACGGTCCTGGTTGGCGGGCCCGGTCAGGACGGGCCCACCGCAGCGAGGGTCCTCGAGGCGCTGCGCTGCGCCGGTCCCGGAGGCAGCCCTTCACCGCACCTGCGCCCGGTCGACCCGTCGGACGCCGACACCGCGCCGGAGCTGATGGTGCGGGCTCCGCGGCGCGGAGTGGCCGTGGTGGTGGACCGGTCCGGCGCAACGCTCACCGGGGAGCTGACCGACATCGGCCCGGACGGGGCGCGGCAGACCGTCCACGTCCTGGAGCACATCGCCCGATGGCGGCAGATCCGTGAGCTGAACAACCCGGTGACCGGCCTGGCCGGCGCGGTGACGGTGGAGGTGGTCGCGGCACGACCGGGCGAACACATCGTGCCGTTCGACCGACCGCCCATCGCCGCCGACGCCGATGGCGTGGTGCGGCTCCGCTACCAGCGTGGGCCGGGCGGCTGGACGCCGCAGACCGTCTTCGTCCGCCTGCACAACCGCAGTGACCGGAAGCTGTTCTGTGTTCTGTTGGATCTGACCGACCGGTTCCGGGTGCACGCCGAGCTTTTTCCGGGGAACTTCGTCGCCCCGCACGGGCGGGCGGCGGCCCTGCGGGGACGTCGAGTCGTGGCCGCCCTACCGCCGGGGGAGGCGCCCGAGCCGGGCGCCCGGGTGCGGGACTGGCTCAAGCTGGTGGTGGCCGAGGAACAGTTCGGACCGACACCGTTCGAGCTGCCGGCGCTCGGTGCGCCGCGCGGTGTCGACCGAGGTCCGCTGGCGGTGCGGGGGTTTCTCGACCGGATCGGGCGTGCGGTGCAGCACCGCGACCTGGTGGCCTCCGCCGAGGACGGCGCGTACGACTGGACGACGGTGACAGTTCCTCTCGAAGTGGAGGTGCCCGGAGCCGAGCGGCCGGCCTAGAGTCCCCGCAGAACCATCGCGGTCCGGTACGCCGGGTCGGTGAGGTCCAGGTCGGTGCGCCCCACGAGGGTCGCCGGCAGCAGGGCGGGGGCGATCCGTTCCGGAGCCCGAAGCCGTCGGCCGACCGCCCGCACGGCCGCCGCGGGGCGCAGCCCACCGCGGACCAGTTCGGTGTGCAGGATGTTCAGCATCAGTGTGGAGACCGGGCGGGGCAACGGCCGGACCCAGTCGACCACGGCGGTGAACCCGGCCGTGAGCAACGCGTCGGCGAGCGGTGCCGTTGTCGCGCCGACGGATGGCAGGACTGCCAACCCGCCCTCGCTTCCGGCGTGGCCCGCCCGTCCGATGATGGCGTCCGGTGTCAGCGCGGCTGGCCCGGCGAGGGCGAGCGCGCCGTCGGCGTCGACGCCGCAGTTGAGGTGCAGCATCGAGGCGTCGAGGTGGGCGAGGACCTCGTCCGGCGTGCCGGCGCCGTCGGCGCCCGGGCCGACCCGGCCGAGGACGACCGACCGGGGGTAGAGCTGCCGAAACCGCTCCACCTCGGCCGGGCTGCGGTCACCGCGCGGATCGCTGACGAGCACCGGTGCCTCGGTGACCCGCATCGGCACCCGGCGGGCCAGCTCGGCCGCCTGCCGGGCCGAGGTGACTGCGGAGACCACCACCTGGTCGTCGTCCGGCATCCGGCCGCCGCCGACGACGGCGACCCGGTTGGGTAGAGCGTGACCGGGAGGCAGGTGGTCGAACCGGCCGCTCTCGGTGTGCAGCAGCAGTATTCCGTCGGCAAGAAGCCAGGCCAGCGCCGCGACCCGTGCGCCGTGCAGCGCCGCGGCCACCGGGGCGAAGCTCGCTCGCAGGGTCTCGCTCAGCCGTCCGGCGGGGTGGCGCTCGTCGATCAAACCGGCCAGGTCCAGGGCGAGTGGGGCGACGCCGGCCGGTTCGCCGGGCAGGGCGTCGCTGACCGCCAGCAGGTGCGCGGCGGCGGACCGGACGTCGTCGTCGGTGTCTCCCCAGCCGTCGTCGGCGTCGGCCCTGCCGCGCAGGTACAGCGCCACCGCCAGGGTGATCCGGTCCGCGGGGGTGGCCGCGGATCCAGCGGCATGGGTGACCGAGCTGGCCAACCCCACCAGGTCGTCCACCAGACCGGCCGGGGGCGTCGGAGCGCCGGGACGCAGCAGAGCCGCGAGGGCAGCATCGGGTTCAGCGCCGTCGAACCGCTCGCTGAGGGCGCGGCGCAGCGTCACCGGGTCGGGCGGTGGCGCCGCCGGCCGGGGAGTGGGTACGGGTGCCTCCTCGGTGCCGTCCGGCACTGTCACGACGGTGACGGCGCGGTCCAACGGGTCGACGGTGGCCTGGGCGGACAGGTCGAACAGCGAGGGCATCGGGACTCCGGTGACGGGGCTGCTCCCCATCCGTTTCTGCATCTCCTGGAGGGTGGTCATCATCCGCATCATGGGTGCGAGATCGAACGGCGTGGTGCCGGTTTTCGGCGCACGGAAGAAGTCCCGCACCGCCTCGGCCATTTCCAGCGAGACTGCCGTGGTCTCGGCCATCTCGGTGCCCAGCTGGTCGGCGGCGGTCACCTGGCGAAAGCACTCCACCGCCCGCTCGGCCTCGGCCAGCGTGGTGGGGTCCGCCGGGACGCCACTGAGCCGCCCCGCCAGTTCCTCGTTGCCGAGGCGGCGCACGACGCCGACCACGTAGAGCTGACCGAGGGTGAAGCGAGAGATGACTGCGATGGCGGGTGGTAGCCCGACCGCGGCAACCGCCTCCTCCAGCAGCTCGATCGCCTGGTTCCGGTCCTCGCCCGGGCCGCCGTGGGCAACGTGCCGCGTGCTCAGCAGCCAGCCCAGCTGGGCGGCGATCTGCGCGCGCAGTGGGTCACCCGGGTCGAACGTGCCGTGTGCCTCCGCGAGGCAGCCGATCGCGTCGTCGAGCGTTGGCCGTCCAGCCGGTTGGCCGGGGCCGATGCGCCAGTAGCGGTCGCTGAGGATCTGGGAGAGTTCCATCAGGGGGCGGACGCGGGCGGGCCCGGTCAGCCGGGCCAGTTGAGCCCGCAGCCGCCCTTCCTTCTCCTCGTTCACGATTGGCCCCTCTCGTCCTCGCGGTGTCGCATCACTGCCCCCAGTGGACAAAGCCGGCCCAGGCCGTGACATGGGAGAGTTCGTCATGGGCCAGGTTCCGGCGCAGTGGCGCCGGCATACCCTCCGGAATGGACCGGTCCGGGTCAAGCATCCAGCCCTGCGCCTGCCGTAGCGCTTCCCACGCGGGCAGCCCCATCGTGATCAGGTGGTGGTGGAACATGTACATCAGCACGGAGGTAGCCCGGTCGGGGATGGCCCACTGGGTCGAGAGCACCGACCGGACGCCGCCAGCGAGAAAGGCGGTGCCAAGGCTGTACGCCTCGTCGTAGCCGCTGATCGCCTGGCCCGTCCGGCAGGCGGCGAGCACGATCAGTCCGATGGCGCGCTCGGGGGAACGCGATATCAGCTCGACCAGCTCCTCCGCGGTCAGCCGACCACCGTCGGCCAGCAGCAGGTAGGAGGTGGCCGCCGCCGGGTCGGTGTTGATGACGCCGTGACAGGCGAGGTGCAGCATCCCGCCGGCGCCTGGGTTCCTGCCGGTCAGCCAGGCCCGCACTTCGTCGACGCTGCCAGGTCCGGACCGGCTCGGCGACCCGTCGGCCCGCCGACCCACGTACCGGCCGCCGGGGTAGAACGACCGGTGGATGGCGTACGCCTCCAACCGGGCCGCGGCCAGGTCCGGCGCCTCGCCGCCCGGGTCCGGATCTCCGACGACCAGGCCGACCGGCGTCGGCGCGACCGGAGCAAGCGCCGCCGAGTGGCAGAGCATCCGGGCCGAGGCGGCCTGCGAGATGGCGACCAGCCGCACCGCGTACGTGCCGTCCGGCCGGCGGGCCGCCTGCCACGGGATCCGGGCGAGTTCCCCCATTGGCACCAGGACCATCCGGGGCGGTCGTTCGGTGGTCGGGCGGGGCAGGGAGGGTAGGTACCGCTGCACGAGTGGGCCGATCGCTGCCCGCCATGCCCAGTCGCACATGGCATCGAGGCTGCCGGCGAAGTCGGCGGGGTCGTCGAGCGCGGTCAGGTCCCGCTCCGGGTCCGCGATCACCGCGTCGCGTCGGACCAGGGCCGTCAGGTAACGCTCCACGTCCAGGTCGTCGAAGAGATGCAGGTTGGGCAGGGCCAGGTAGGCGGGCGGACCCTGCGCGGCCGCGATGACCGCGTAGCCGGGCATGGGCGCTGCGCCCGGCACCAGGTAGACGAGCGCGTCCGCGTCGAGGGTGTGCAGCGCGGCCCGGATCTCGCCGAGTGTCGGCGCGTCGAGCAGGGCTCCGGCGCTGCTCTGCTCGGTGAGCACGGTGAGGACCTCGCGGCGCAGGTCGATCGGGACTTCCTCCGCCGCGCCGGACGCTGCGGTGCTACGCCAGCGAGACGCGAGATCGGGTCGGCCGGCGTCCTTGAGCCGACCGGGGATCTGCCGGTTCTCCGTCGCGGCGTAGAGGGCCAGGCCCCGGCCCGCGTCGAGCGCGCGGATCGCGCTGGCCGGATCGTGGAACACCAGGCACTGACCCGCCACCTGGACGGCTTCCTGGGCGGCTCGGCGGGCGGCGGAGTTGGCCGCCCTCAGGTCGGTCTGGAGCAGCACTCGCCAGACGTGTTCGCGCAGGCCCTCAAGGGCGACGATGTGCGGGTCCGCCACACCGGCGTGCCGCCGTTGTACCTGTGACAGCAGTTCGTTGATGACCGACCACATGGGGTGCGCAGGCCCGCCGGCCAGCCGCTTCGCCCGCTCCAACACCCCGTCGGCCTCGACCGCGTCCGCCACCGAGCCGGTCACGTCGCCCTGGGTGGTCAGCCCGAGCGCCAAGCCGACCAGATGCGAGGTGAGGCGTGGGTCGTCGGGTGGGGCCAGGTCCACCGCCGTGCGGAAGTGCGCGACGGCCTGTCCGACACGGACCGGGTCGCTCTCCTCGCCGAGTCGGAGCATCGCACCGCCGATTCCGGCGTAGCGCATCGCCCGGTCGCCGGGGGAGAGGTCAGGTTGTTGTGCCGCCGTCGTCATCGCAGCGAGCTGTTCGGCCGTGACGGCGGGGGCCGAGTCAGTCTCGTCGACACCCGCACGAGTGGCCGCCAGCGGTATCACCATCGGCTCCAGGGACAGCACCGAAGCCCGGAGCGGATCCTCGGGCGGCAACCGCTCCACCGTCTCGCGGAGTTGGGCGAGGGCCGGCCGAAAGTCGCCGCCACGGTGGTGCACAGTCAACATGTCGGCCAGGTTGGCGAAGGCATCGCCGAACGTCGCCAGTGCCGGGTTGGCGCCCAGCGTCTCGCGAACCCGACGGGCGTCGTCGGGCAGCCGCTCCATCGCGGCCTCGTCACCGTTCTCCATCGCCCGCAACGCACCGATCATGGTCTTCATCGCGTCCCACAACGGCGCCAACTTCGCGTCGTCGCCGCTCGGCGGCACCTTCTTGAGGAGGGACTCCGCCTCGGTGAGCACGACCAGCGGGTCCGCAAGGTACCCCTCTGTCCGGGCTTGCAGCATCGGCACCATCCGGGCAGCGGCGTGCACCATCGGCCACTCCGGGGTGTCGGGTGGAGACCCCTCGGCGATTTCGAGAAGGCTGTCGAGTTGGCGTAGCCGGTGGGGATTCGCCGTCGGGACGCTGCCGATCAGAGCACCGAGCAGGTCGGCCGCCAGGATGCCCCGGACGGTCAGGTCGGACGGCAGCCGGTGCAGGTCCTCGACCGCCGCGTCGAGGTCGCCCCGGCCGAAGGCCGCCCGACTGATCGCCACACATCGCCTGGTGATGTCCGCTGCCCCGTCCAACCGTGTCCCTCCCGCGTGCCACCGTCCGACTACTTCACCTGACGGACAGCGGCATGCGGGAGGGTGCGCTGGTTGGGGTGATCAGGCTGTTCGGCGGGTCAGCGGCCCGCCCCCCGACCGTCGGTGGCTGGCTGGACCCGCTCGAACCGCACCCGGCTCAGCCATCCGGGAAGGTCACTGAGGACGTACAGTTCGCCGTTCACGTCGGTGCCGATCGCGGTCGGCTGGATCGGGAAGTTGCCGATCGTCGTGGACTCGTAGCCACCCGTCGGTTTGGGGCGCACCGCGAACGCGAGAGTCGAGCAGTAGTCGCTCGCGATGTAGGTACCCCGCGCCTCCGGGGTGGCGGACCCCCGGTACACCACGCCGCCGGTCACCGAGCAGTTCTCCGTGAGGTAATGCTCGTACTCGAAGACCGGATCGGTGTACCGCACGCCCGGCCGGCACTGCTCCTGGTCGAAGACCGGTGTGCCCTCTCGGCAGGACCAGCCGAGGTTCGCACCACGCTGGTGCGGGCGGATGTGGTTGATCTCCTCGACCAGGCCCTGGCCCACGTCACCGATCCACAGCGAGTTGTCGACCGGGTCGATGGAGAACCGCCACGGGTTGCGCAACCCGTAGACCCAGATCTCCGGCCGCGCGCCCGCCACGCGAACGAACGGGTTGTCGAAGGGCACGCAGTAGGGCTTCGGGCCGCAGGTGCGGTTGACGTCGATCCGCAGGATCTTGCCGAGCAGGGTGCCGAGGTTCTGACCGGACTTGAACGGGTCGTTCGCGTGACCGCCGTCGCCGAGCGACCAGTAGAGGTAGCCGTCGCGGTCGAAGGCCACCTGTCCACCGTTGTGGTTGCCGTACTCGGCGTGCTCCTGGGTGAGCAGCACCTGCAGTCGATCAGGAGCGCTGATGGGCACTCGCGCCAAGGTCAACGCCCCGGCCGGAAGGCTCGTGTAGGCCACGTAGAGGATCCCGGTCCGAGCGAAATTCGGCGCCGGCGTGATGCCGAGGAGGCCGCGTTCGTTGTCCGACGTGTCGATCCGGGCGGTCAGGTCGAGCACCGGCTCGGCCGCCAGGCCGGTGTCGGGGTGATAGGCGCGGACGGTGCCGTTCTTCTCCGCGATCAGCATCCGGCCGTCCGGCAGCCCGGTGATCGCGATCGGACGCTGCAGACCGAAGGCCACCTGTTCGGATACCACGGTCAGCTCAGCGAGTGGCACCGCGCGGGGGCGGGGTGCGCCGGCTGCGGCGGTGCCGGCCACCGGAGCCGGCGGTAACAGCAACGCGCACAGGGCCAGAATGAGAAGCCCGGCCAGCATGGTGGCCGGGCGACGACGCCGTCGGGACATGTTTCAGCTCCTCAAGCAGGTGGGATTGGGGACGCAATCTGGGAGCGTTCCCACGATACATCGATTCGTGCCGATCTCAAGCCCCGGCGGCCCTGTCGGCCGCCCGGCAGGCCGGCCGGGCCAGTGCATGTTGAGTTACGTCGATGTTGCGAGAGCGGATCCAGATGTGTTGGAATGGCTCATATCGCCGCAGCGCGGGGGCAACCGCGCTGGGAACGGCCAGCACGGGAGCATCGCAGTGCCGGCAGGGCGTCGCTCTGGCAGACGCTCGCATGCCGCATCGCCGGGCCATCTCCATGCCGACGGGCACTCGCCGGGCAGGCATCGTCGCCCGCCCGTGCGTATTTCCCGGCCCGTGTCCCCGGCGGCCGACGTGCTCGACGTCTGACCCGCCGGGGCGTCCGATTCGGTCTGCCAGCGCACCAGAAGCGGCGACGAGGTGAGAAGCAGTCATGATTTCCCGAGAGAGCTTCGCGGGTTGGTATCGAAACCGCTTCGTGTGGGTGGCGGTGATCCTGCTGGTGGTGTCGACAGGCGCGGTCGTACTGGTCAACCGGGCCGACCAGCAGACGGAGCCGGCGGATCTGCACGGGCAGATCACGGCCCGGATGCGTACCACGCTCGAACAGGTTGACCCGGGGCAGCACAACCACGCCGGACACGGCGTCCAGCAGGCGGCCACTCAGGAAAAACCGGCAGTGATCTGCGGGGTCCGTGTCTACGGCTACGAGCCGGCCGACGTCACCGCGCTCGCCGACGTGCGGACGGTCTACGGCTTCCACCTCTGTGGGGTTGCCGAGCAGAAGCGTCCCTGGGACGTGGCGGTCAAACTGGCCGGCCCCGTGATCATGGACATGTCCACCGAGCCTCCCGGCATCCAGGTGGTCGAGGCGACCGCCGACGTCAGGTTCGTCGACCGGCTGCGGGAGATGTTTCCGGACAAGTACGAGGAGGTGGCGCTCAAGGAGGCGCTGACCGAGTCGGAAATGGCCGACCAGCGCCGCCGGTACGACGCCGCAGCCGGGCTCTGACCACGCCGGTCGGTCGGGTGGGACGGTCGTACCGTGCCCGCGGGACCGCCGGATCCGAACCTGCGGACCTGGGCGTGCACACCCGGCCTTGATCCGGCGTCGGCTCGGTAACCCGTCACGCCACCGTCCGGGTGGGTGCTGGTGATCCGTGCGCTCGACGGTGGGTTGGTCGGCTTGATCCACATTCGATAGTTAATAGATCCGTATTGATATCTAAGCTCATAGATGTAACAGTTGGTTTGGGAGCGTTCCCATTGCGATCTCTGGTACCGAAGAGCGGAGGATGAACAGTGCGTTCACACAAGCCCGATCAATCCGGGGGGCGATCTCGGTCACCCGTCCGTCAGTCCATCCGAGTGCTCGTCGTGCTGTTCGCCATGGTGGTCGGTACGTTGCCCTGGACCGGCGCAGCCCAGGCCCACGGCACCATCATCAACCCGGCGAGCAGGGCCTATCAGTGTTGGAAGACCTGGGGCAACCAACACATGAACCCGGTCATGCAGCAACAGGACCCCATGTGTTGGCAGGCGTTCCAGGCCAACCCCGACACCATGTGGAACTGGATGAGCCAGCTGCGCGACGGCCTCGCCGGCCAGTACCAGGCCCGTACCCCGGACGGTCAGCTGTGCAGCAACGCCCTCTCCAGGAACAACTCACTGAACCAACTCGGAGCTTGGAAGGCGACCAATGTCAGCCCCAACTTCACGGTCCAGCTGTACGACCAGGCCAGCCACGGTGCTGACTACTTCCGGGTCTACGTCACCAAGCAGGGATTCAACCCGAGCACCCAGCAGGTCGGGTGGGGCAATCTCGACCTGATCGCGACGACCGGGCGCTACGCGCCAGCGCAGAACATCTCGTTCAACGTCTCGGTCTCTGGACGCACCGGAAGCCACGTCCTGTTCGTGATCTGGAAGGCGTCGCACCTGGACCAGACCTACATGTGGTGCAGCGACATCAACATCACCTGATCGGCAAGACCCGCGACACGATCCGGCCCAGGGCGTTGACGCCCTGGGCCGGATCGTTCTTCAGCTCAGCCAGCTTGCCGCCGGATCAGGCGGGGCTTTGGTGCCTGCGCCGCGAATGGCCTCCAGAGCCTTGCCTGGTGTCAGGTGGTCAGTTGGCGAACCATCTCGGAAGAGTCGTGCAGGTTCGTCATCTTCGCGAATCGGCCGTTGCTCACGGTGTAGATGGCGTACTCGACGATTTCGAACGATGCTCCGGAGGCGGGAACACCGAGCCACTCCTTCACCGGAGTGCCGGTGCTGATCGCGCGCACGGCGATGCGGTCGCGGTCGATCAGCAGCTCCGTGAACTCCCAATGAATGTCGGGAACGGCGTCGACAATCCCCTTCAGGATCGTCACGACGTCATCCCGCGTGGCGGGCACGCCGTCCAGGAGGACGGCGTCGTTGATGAATTCGTCCATGCCGTCGAGCTCGTGGTTGTTGAGCGCCTCGGCGTAGCGCAGGTACCAACTGCGTAGATCGCTGTCAGTCATGGGGAATGCCCTTCCTCCGTCCGGACTGTTGGGGAGCCCCCCGTGGGTCCGCACCTACTTGTGCACCGATCGGTGCAGAAAACTACTGCACTTCGGCACCGATCGGTGCACAAGGTGTAGGATCGTGTGATGGAGAAGGCGCAGCTGGGTCGGCCGCGAGCGTTCGACACCGAGGAGGCGCTCGAGAAGGCGATGGTGGTCTTCTGGAGCCAGGGATACGAGGGGGCCAGCCTCGCGGACCTCACCGAAGCCATGGGCATCTCCCGCAAGAGCATGTACGCGGCCTTCGGCAACAAGGAGGAGTTGTTCCGCAAGGCGTTGCAGCGCTACTCGGAAGGCCCCGGCGCCTATGTCGCTCAGGCACTGCAGGCCCCTACCGCACGCGAAGTGGCCATGGCGTTCCTGACCGGTTCGGTTCAGGCCAACACCCAGCCCGGCTGGCCCACTGGCTGCCTCGGCGTGCAGGGCGCGCTGGCCGTCGGTGAGACTGGCCAGGTCGCGCGCGACACCCTGCGTGAATGGCGTGCCCACGGCCAAGAGCTCCTCCGCGACCGGTTCCAGCGGGCCGTCGAGGAGGGTGACCTGGCCGCCGACGCGGATCCGGAATGGATCGCCCTCTACGTCATGACCATCGCGAACGGCCTGGCCGTGCAGGCGAGCGGTGGCGCGGCCTGCAAGGATCTCCAGCGCGTGGCCGACACCGTTCTACGGAACTGGCCACCGGCCTGACGGATCCGCACTGCGGCCTGTTCCGCCACGTCCGCCCGCCCGCCAGCCAGCCCGGCACTCCACGTCAAAGGCCAGGGACGGGGTGACTAAGCGCCCTGTCCCTGGTTCTGCATCAGCCCACCGTCCATGAAGTACGTCGACCCGGTGACGTAGTCGGCGTCGTCGCTGGCCAGGAAGACGGCGAGCTTCGCGATCTCCTCCGGCTGCGCGGCCCGCTTCCAGGGGATGGACTGCACCTGCTCCTCCAGGAATTTCGGGTCGTCGATCGCCTGCTGGTTGAACGGGGTGAGCACCATGCCGGGGCCGATGTTGTTGACGTTCATGTGCATCGGGGCGACCTCCAGGGCGATGCTCTTGGCCAGCTCCAACATGCCGCCCTTGCTGGCGTCGTAGTCGGAGCCGCCGGCACGGGCCACCTCCTGATGGACGGAGGTGATGTTAATGATCTTCCCGTGCCCGCCCTGGTCGCGGCGGTGCTGGATGAACCGCCGGCAGCAGAAGAACATCCCGTAGAGGTTGGTGCGGATGGCCCGGTCCCAGGTTGCGGTGTCCAGGTCGGCCACCGGGATGCCGGAGGCGTCCACGCCCGCGTCGTTCATCAGAATGTCCAGCCTGCGGAACTCCGCAAGCGCCTCGTCGAACATCGCCTCCACCTGATGCTCGACGCTGATGTCGCCCTGCACCACGACAGCCCGCTGGCCGGTCTTCTCGATCTCGGCCTTCGTGTGGTTCGCGCCCGCGTGGTCGTGCAGGTAGTGCACCACCACGTCGGCGCCCTCCCGGCCGAACTCGATAGCGGTGGCCTGCCCGATGCCCGAGTCGGAACCGGTGATCAGTGCGGTCCTGCCGGCCAGTCGTCCGGTCATCAGCACGCTCCCTCCGTGGCTGTCACTTCAGCGCGCTTACCCGCTCACCGCGGCACCAACCGAACGGGATCGCCGGGTGGTGACAGTGCCGCATTCGCCGCTCGCAGGCCTGGCGGGTGGCATCGCCGCTGCGGAACTCGCGCGGCACATCGGCCCTACGGTGTGTTTCCGGACTCGACCTGGTCGATGGTCCACGCGGCGTTGACGAGACCGATGTGGGACAGCGCCTGGGGGAAATTCCCGATCAGGCTGCCGTCGCTGCGGTCGATCTCCTCCGACAGCAGACCGAGATCGTTTGCCCGGCCGGTGACATTTTCGAAGAGTTGCTTGGCCGCGTCGATCTGCCCGGCCCGGGCCAGCGCCTCGACCAGCCAGTACGAGCAGATGATGAAGGCGCCTTCCTCGCCCGCCCCCGTCCAGCGCTGCACGAGACCGTCGCGCCCCAGTTCGTTCCTGATGGCGTCCACGGTGGCGAGGACCCGGTCGTCGTCGCCGGGAAGAAACCCGAGGATCGGCATGACGAGCGCCCCGGCGTCGAGGTGGTCAGACCCGAACGCGCCGGTGAACGCCCGGCGCGAGGAGTTCCAGCCGTCGGTCAGGATCGCCACCCGAATCTCTTCCGACGCCCGCGACCACCGCGGCACCTGCGCCTCGGCGTTGAGAATCGGCGCCAGCTTGACGGCCCGGTCCAGGGCCACCCAGCACAGCAGCTTCGATGTCAGGTAGTGCCGCTCGCCCTCGCGCCCCTCCCAGGTGCTGGAGTCGGTGTCCCGCCACGCGTCGACGGCCCGGTCGGCCAGTGAGCGCAGCAGGCTTGCGGCGGTGGGGGACAGGTCCGCGAGTTCGTCCCGCAGGACCCATGCGCACTCAAGGGGTTCGCCGAGGACGTCGAGCTGCTTCTGCTTCCAGGCGTCGTTGCCGATCCGAACCGGTCGGCTGCCCTGGTAGCCCTCAAGGTGGTCAAGGGTGTGTTCGGTCAGGTCCCGCTCGCCAGCCGGGCCGAACATGATCGGCACGTGGTCCTTGGCGTCCACCGACCCCATGGAGGCGGCCATCCAGTCGAAGAAGCGGTGTGCCTCGTCGGGGCAGGCGGCGACCCACAGCGCCCTGAGGGTGGCGCTGCCGTCGCGGAGCCAGCCGAACCGGTAGTCCCAGTTGGCCGCGCCGCCCACCTCCTCCGGCAGCGCGGTGGTCGCCGCCGCGACCACCGCACCGGTGGGCTGGTAGGTCAACGCCTGCAGAACCAGAGAGCTGCGCCGGACCTCGTCCCGGTAGGCACCCTGGTAATACTGGTGGATGCCGTCCCAGGACTGCCAGGCGGCGATGGTGTCCCGCAGTGCGGCGCGCCCGTCGAGCGGCACGGTCAGCGGGTCAACGGCCCGGCGATGGTGCAGCGCGAACATGGCGCTCTCGCCTGCTGCGAGAGTGAAACGCCCGGTCACCAGTGAACCGTCGAAGGCAAGATCACGGTCGGTGGTCAGGAGCAGACGGTCGACGCCTCCGGATATTTCCATCCCCATCGGGGTTTCGGTGACCGTGGGGCGGACCAATCCGTACTCCGGACGGGCCGCGACCTCGACTGCCACCTCCACCGTGCCGGCGACGACCTCGACCTGCCGTAACAGGACGTGCGGGGACCCGTGACCGATGCGGTGACCGCGTTCCCCGGCACCGAGACTGAGGGCCTCGGTCAACCGCAGCACGCCGTTTTCCGTGTGGAACTCCGTTTGAAGCACCATCGTCCCGTCGAGGTACTGGCGGGAGGTTGTGTACCGGCCGAGCGGTCGAATCGACCAGAAACCACCGCTGGAGCCGAGCAGACGCGCGAAGACGCTCGGTGCGTCGAACCGGGGTGGGCACCACCAGTCCACGGAGCCCTCCGAGGAGACCAAGGCCGCCCCCTGACAGTCGCCGAGAAGTGCGTAGTCACTGATCACAGCCACGTCCGGCTCTACCCGTCGTGGCGCTCGCTACGCCCGGACCGGACTGGGCCCGGAACCTCGCCGGGCGCGGTCCGATCCGGGCGTAGCGCGGGGTGCAGACCATGACCCAGTGGTCTCGTTCGGGGTCGTGTGGGACGTCTAGATCCAACGCCGTTCAGTTAGGCGTTTTGGTGGGCCGTCAAGCGTGTCGTGGAGACGAGGCAGCGGA
>NZ_JBAKHR010000028.1:0-95647 GCF_036902955.1 Micromonospora sp. CPCC 205558 | reverse complement strand
GCGATTGGCAGGCGACGGCCACCCCGAATTCGTGCCACCGGCCTGGCTCGACCCCGAACAGGTCCCCCGCCGCAACCACTACCACCGACGCACGTAGGAGCGCTCGCCCAGTCCCGCGCCCCCAGCCCCAGGCCCCGGCCGTGGGCCCGCACCCCGCACCCCGCGCGTAGGCCCTGGGCCCTGGACCCCCCGCACCCTGGCCTCGCACTCCGGTCCCGCGCCCCGACCCCGCACCCCGGGCCTTGGCCCCGCGCCCCACACCCCGACCCCCGGGCCCTGCCGCACCCCGACCAGGCGCCGTGGCCCCGACCCCGGGCCCCGACCCCGCACCCCGCGCCCCCGCGCCCCCGCGCCCCGCACCCCGCACCCCCGCACCCCACGCCCCGCACCCCACGCCCCAACGCCCCACGCCCCACGCCCCACGCCCGGACATGGTCGGCACGCGCGGCCCGCTTCTGCGGGGACGTGCCACGGGCCGGTTCACGGCGTTGCCAGCCGCCAGGCGCGGACCAGGGCCGGCACGTCGGGGTACCGGGCGGCTGGCGCCTGCCTCGTCGCTCGTTCCACCACCCGGCGCTGGTCGTCGGTGCCCCGCCACGCCTCCGGTGTGTCCCGCCGGCGCTTCGCGGCCCGTGCGGGACGGCGGTGGCCGGCGGCATCCCTGGTGACCTCCGGCGAATCGAGCAGGTGGTGCAGGGTGCGGCCGAGCGCGTGCACGGTGGTCCGCTCGTCGATGACCGCGCCGCGGACGAACTCCTCCGGCGCCATGTAGCGACGTGATCCCGGCAGCCGGTCCGCCTCCAGTACGAACGGCCCGGGTCGGTACTCGTCGAGGTCGACCAACCGCATTCGACCGGCGGTGAAGTCGTACAGGAAGCAGCCGTCGTAGAGGTCGACGGCGACCAGGCCGGCGGCGCTGACGGCGAGGTGGGCGTCGAGGATCGCGTCGAGCGCCGCCTCGACCTGCGGGACCGGCAGCTGCTGGAATCGGGCCAGCGCGCTGCGGTCCGCGCTGTGCACGGTGGCATGGTTCAGCACGCTGCCGTCGTGCCAGGGGTAGACGAGCGTGGGACCAGCCGCGCCGGGGATCGTCCGGGTAGGACGGACGATCGCCGGATGGCGGACTGCGGCGTGCACCGCGCAGGCGCGGGTGAGCGATGCTCGGCCCTCGACCGTGACGGCCGTCTTGACGAGCCAGCGGCGGCCCGCCTCCTCGACTCCGTACGACAGGCAGCCCGAGCTCTGGGCGTCGAAGACCACGAAGGCGGACTCGACCGACGGCACGGACAGTCGACCAAATGCCATTAATCCCCCGAGCCGACGTCCCGAAATGACGCGCAAAGTACCCGTTGTGTTACGAGCTTGTTTCCAAGATGACGGGCAGGTTACGAGTGCTTCTCGATGATCGGTACCGATCCTAGGTTTCGGCCACCGTCATCAGTCGTGGCGGCCGGCATCGAATGTGGAGGCAGCGACGTGCCACAACCGAACACCCATCGGACCGGACGGGTCAGGCACGGGGTCAGCATGCTGGCCGCCGTGGCGCTGACCGCAGCCGGGCTCACCAGCCTGCCCGGCAGCGCCACCGCTGCGCCGGCCAGCAACGGACCGACGGCCCGCTATCTCGTCCAGCTCGCCGAGGAGCCGCTGGCCACCTACACCGGCGGGGTTCCCGGGATCGCCGCGACCAAGCCGGCCGACGGGGCGAAGCTGAACCGCACGTCCGGGAACGCCAGCGCGTACCGGGATCACCTGCGCCAGAAGCGCAAGTCGGTGCTGGACCGCGTCGGCGTGCCAGCCGAGCGCACCCGCGTCACCATGGAGACCGCGTTCAACGGCTTCGCCGCCGACCTGACCGGGCCGCAGGCCGCCCGGTTGCGCGCCACCGACGGCGTCCGAGCGGTGTACGAGAGCCAGAAAGTGCACGCCGCCACCGCACACACCCCTGACTACCTGGGCCTGACCGGCAAGGGCGGGGTGTGGAAGAAGGAGTTCGGCGGAGACTCCCACGCGGGCGAGGGCGTGATCATCGGGGTCATCGACAGCGGCTACTGGCCGGAGAGCGCGAGCTTCGCGCCGCTGCCCAGCCCGCGCCCCGACCAGGCCATCATCGACGCCAAGTGGAAGGGCACCTGCGACGTCGGCATCGAGGCACCGGTGACCTGCAACAACAAGGTGATCGGGGCGCGCTGGTACAACGACAGCGGCATCGCCGAGGCGTTCCCGGACGACTACTCCTCGCCGCGTGACCGCAACGGCCACGGCACCCACACGGCCAGCACCGCCGCCGGCATCCACGGCGTGCGGGCGACGTCGGGTACCCAGGACCTGGGCATGATCTCCGGCATGGCGCCGGCCGCGCGGTTGGCGATCTACAAGGCGCTGTACGACAACGGCGCGGGCGGAGCGACCGGCACCGACATCGACATCGTGCACGCCATCGACGACGCGGTCGCGGACGGCGTCGACGTGATCAACTACTCGATCGGTGACGACACCGAGCAGTTCGGGGCCGTCGACGCGACGTTCTTCAACGCGGCCGCCGCCGGGGTCTTCGTCGCCGCCGCCGCCGGTAACTCCGGCCCGTTCGCCAACACGGTCGACAACTCGACGCCGTGGCTGACCACGGTGGCCGCGAGCACGACCGACCAGCAGAACACCCGCAAACTCACCCTCGGCAACGGCACCACGATCGCCGGCGTGGGCATGGGCGAGACCGGCGTCGGGCCGGCCCGACTGGTCTTCGCGAAGGACAGCGCAATCGACCCGGACGGCGCCTACGGTGCCGGCCTCTGCGCCGACGACACGTTGGACCCGGCCAAGGTCAAGGGCGCGATCGTGCTCTGCCTGCGCGGCGAGATCCCGCGTACCGACAAGAGCATCGAGGTGGCGCGGGCCGGCGGGGTCGGCATGGTGCTGTACAACGACGAGCTGAACTCCCTGAACGCCGACGTGCAGGCCGTGCCGACCGTGCACATCAACGAGGTCGACCTGGCCACGGTCACCGCGTACGTCGCCAAGGGCAACGCCACGGCGAGCATCTCGCCGAGCAAGCTGGAGACGGTCGAGGCTCCCGCGGTCGCCGCGTTCTCCTCGGCGGGCCCGTCGAACCTGAACGCCGGCGAGCTGCTCAAGCCGGACATCAGCGCGCCCGGTCAGGACATCGTCGCCGCGTTCTCCCCGTCCATCGGCGGCAACGACTTCGCCCTGGAGTCGGGCACCTCGATGGCCGCGCCGCACATCGCCGGTATCGCCGCCCTGCTGCTGGCCAAGCACCCCGACTGGTCGCCGGCCGCGGTCCGCTCGGCGCTGATGACCAGCGCGGTGGACAAGACCGACAAGGGCAACCCGATCAAGATCGGCACGTACGACGCGACTCCGCTCAACTACGGCGCCGGTCAGGTGGAGCCGGGCAGCGCCTTCGACCCGGGCCTGGTCTACGACTCCAACCAGCAGGACTGGATCCAGTACCTGTGCGGGGTGTCCGCCGACCGTGGCAGCGACTACGGGCTCGGCGACCTGGACGGCTGTGACACGATCGGCGCGATCGACACGGCCCAGCTCAACTACCCGTCGATCTCGCTGGGCCGGATGGTGGGCAAGCAGAAGGTGACCCGTACGGTCACCAACGTCAGCGACAAGACCAGCACCTACACCTCGTCGGTGCAGGCCCCGCCGGGCTACCAGGTCAAGGTCACCCCGAAGAAGATGCAGATCCGCCCCGGCAAGAGCGCCAGCTTCACCGTGGAGGTGACCAACACCGGCGGCGCGTTCGACACCTGGGCCGACGGTTCACTGACCTGGCGCGACCAGTTCAAGCACGCGGTACGCAGCCCGCTGGTCGTGCACAACTCCGGGTTGGTCGCCCCCGACGCCATCACCGGCAAGGGCACCTTCGGCAGCGTCCGGATCGCCGCCGAGGTCGGCTACAAGGGTCAGCTGATCTCCCAGATCTCCGGCCTGACCTCGGGCACCAGCAGCGTGGTCACCCTGAAGGGCGACGGACCGAGCTGGGACTGGAGCACGTCGAACAACCTGCCGGTGCCGCTGCCCGCGTCGATCAGCAGGACCACCCTGCACGTGCCGGCCGGCACCCGCAGTCCGGAGATCCACGTGACGTCGGCGCGACCCACCTGCTCCCACATCGACTGGGAGGACGAGGAGGGCGTGATGGAGTGCACCGAGTTCAGCCTCAACGTCTACGACAAGTCCGGGAAGTTCGTCACCGCCACGGCCAGCACCCGGATCGGCGCCAAGGTGACCCTGCCGGACGGTGCCGGGGACTACATCGTGGTCGTCGAGCAGGAGTTCACCGAGAACATCAAGGACGGCGCGAACGCGTACACCGTGACCAGCTTCCTGCCGGGCGCGCCGGGCACTTCAGTCGGCCGGACCGTCATCGACCCGAAGCAGCGCAACGTGCAGCCGGGCGCGACGGCGAACCTGACCCTGCGCTGGTCCGACCTCGCCCCGGGGAAGCGTTATGTCGGGGTGCTGGAGTTCCGCAACGGTGACGGTTCGCTGAAGACCGTGCCGGTCACCGTCCAGTCCTGACCGTACCGACGGGCCGGCGGGCTGGCGTGTGACCCAGGTCACCGCCGGTCCGCCGGCCCACCGTCCCGCCGGGCAGAGGTGATCTGCTCGGCCCACGGTGATCGACGGTGGCGAGGACAAGACACGGGGCGGCGGGAGCCCAACTCCCGTCCGCCCCGAACGTCTGCGCGGACCCGTCGAGTTCGTCGGCCGAGTGACGGAGCTGGCCCAGTTACGCCGGCTCGTCGCAACCCCGCCCTGCCTGATCCTGCTGGAGGGCGAGCCCGGAATCGGCAAGAGTCGGCTCGTCGCCGAGCTGCTCGCCGAACTCCCCGGGCGGCACCTCATCGGCGAGTGCGACGACGTGCCCGAGCCCTTTCCGCTCGGCGTGCTGCTGGACGCGATCCGGGGCGGCGCCGACCGACTCGGTCCGCTCAGCCCGGTGGCCGGCGCCCTCGCGCCGCTGCTGCCCGAACTGGCCGACGTACTGCCGGACCCGCCGCCCCCGTTGACCGACCCGGCGGCCGAACGACATCGCCTGCTCCGCGCGGTCGCGGCGGTGCTCGCCGCGCTGAGCCCGGCCACCCTCCTGCTGGAGGATCTGCACTGGGCGGACCCGGCGACCTGCGAACTCCTCGCCTACCTGAGCACCCACCCGGTGGAGGGGTTGGCCGTGCTCCTGACCGCGCGCACGGCGACGCCGGGGAGCAGTACGCCGATCCACGACGCCCTGGCGCGGACTCCGCCATGGAGCGTCACGCGCGTCCCGCTCAGCCCGCTGGACGCCGATGACGTACGCCGGCTGGCGGCACGCACCCTGCGGCTCGACGACCCGCCGCAGCAGTTGACCGCCACCCTGCTCGACCGCACCGCCGGCATCCCGTTCGTGGTCGAGGAGGTGCTGCGTACGCTCGCCGAGCGGGGCGGCGACCCGTTGGCGGACGACAGTGTCCCGTTCGTCCTGCGTGACGTACTGCTCTGGCGGTTGCGCCCGCTCGACGAGGCCACCCGGGAGGTGCTCGGCGCGGCGGCCGTGCTGGGGATGACGCCCGATCAACGCGTCCTCGCCTCGGTGCTCAGCCTGGACCGGATGGCGATCGGCGCGGCGTTGACCGCCGCACACCGGGCCGGCCTGCTGCACGACGCCGGGGACGGCCTGCGGTTCCGCCACGACCTGGCCCGACAGGTGGTGTACGACCTGGTACCCCGGGAGAGCCGGGAGTGGCTGCACCTGCGGATCGCCCGGGTGCTGGAGCAGGAACTGCCGAAGCCGGTAGCCCAACTGGCGCACCACTACCGCCGGGCCGGCAGCGGGGCCGACTTCGTCCGCAACGCCGAGGCGGCCGCCGACCTGGCCACCGAGCGCGGCGACGACGCGACCGCCGCCAGCTTCCTGCTCCAGACGATGGACGTCGCCGAGCTTCCCCGACCGGTACGGGTTCGGCTCGCCGCCAAGCTGGGCCGGTCGGCCATCGACGGGCTCAGCCAGGCCGAGGCGATCCCGGTGCTGGAACGGCTGCTCGCCGACCGACGGCTGCCGCCGGGCGCCCGCGGTGAGCTGGGTCTGGTGCTGGGGCGGATGCTGCGCCAGCAGGGTGAGGCGCTGCGCGGGTACACCGAGATCGAGCGTGCCGTGCCGTTCCTGCGAGCGCCGCGCCGCAAGGCCCCGGCGCTCGCGGTGCTGGCAGCCCCCGACACCGTCGTGGGCCGGCACGTCGACGACCACCTGGCCCGCTGCGCTGAGGCGGAGACCGCCGCGGCGGCCAGCGGAGATCCCGCCTCGCACCTCGCGGTCCGCATCGCCCGAGCCTCGCTGCTGCTGGAGTCGGGCGACCCGGCGGCCTGGGCGATCATCACGCAGCTGCGCGCGTCCGCCGAATTGGCCGACCGGCCCCGCGAACATGCCCGCGCCTGCCTGAATTGGGCGCAGGGCGCGCTGCACGCCGGTCATCCCGAGCAGGCCGAAGCGCTCCTGGCGGCCGGGCGGGCGCTGGTCGACGAGACGGGGTACGAGCGGCTGACGGCCCTGGTGGAGGCGACCGAGCTGTCACTTGACCGGGCTGCCGGCCGGCTGGACGGGCTCGCCGAACGGCTCCGCCGGCTGGTCGCCAGCGCCGAGCGGATGCCGGTCACCCTGCTGGACGCGCGGGCCGAACTGGCGACCGTGCTGGCCCGGACCGCCGGCACCGCGAGCGGCGGCGACGACAGCGCCAACGAGGTGGAGGTGGCCGAACGGGCGCTGCGGGAGGTGGTGGCCGACGCCCGGCGGGTCGGGGCGATCTGGCCGCTGGTGCAGGCGCTCTCGGCGCTCGCCCAGCTGACCCTGGCCGAGCGTCCGGACGAGGCCGTCCGGCACGCGGCGGACGCGCTGTCGCTGGTGCGCGGAAAGGGCATCCTGGCGTGGGCCGCCGATGCTGTGTTGGTGCTGGCCGAGGCGGCAGCCGCAGCCGGTGATCCGGGACGGGCCGCGGGAGCGGTAGCCGAGCTGGAGGCCGGGATCGCGGGCCGGGACGCTCCGCTGGCCCTGGCCGCCCTGCGCCGATGCCGGGAACTCGTCCCGGCCTGACCTGGCTGGCTTGGTGGCGGGCCGTCGACCGACGGCCCGCCACCGTGGATCAGAGGACGACCTGGTGCACCCGGTCGTCCACGCCGCGTACCGCCAGCCAGGCGCTGCCGTTGGCACCGGCGGCGGCCCCGGGCGCACCCCGGAACGCGTCGGTGGCGAACTCACCGCGTCGGAACCAGCCGCCCCAGGCGCCGTCGCTCAGGTTGCGCTGCCAGAGCCGGTTGTCGGCGGCCAACGCGAACAGGTAGACCCGGCCGGAGGTGGCGAGCAGGGTCGGGCTGCCGCTGGTGGTGCCGCCCAGGTTGGCCCAGGCCGACCAGGTGCTGCCGGTCCGGCTGCTCCACCACACCTCGTCGGTGCGACTGCGGACCGCCACGTGCAGCACACCGGCGTCGTCGACGACAGCACTCGGCCGACCGTAGAACGGCCGGTTGTCGGGAGCACCGACGCCGGTCCAGCCGGCGCTCGGCGTACGCGACCAGAGCTTGCCGTCGGCACCGCGGGCGACCAGCGTCCACTGCGTCGGGCTGGTCCAGGCCACAGTGGGCGCGTCGGTGAGCGTGCCGCCGAGGCTGCGCCACGGTCCCCACCTGCCGGCGGCGTAACTGCGCTGCCAGGCGGCGTTGTCGGTGCCCCGGACGAAGACGTCGATCCGCCCGTCGGCGGAGCCGTACGCCGACGGCTGGCCGAGGATCCGGCCGCCGACCGGGCCACCGAGGGAGGTCCACCGGCTCCCCCACGTCGTACCGGAGCGCGTGTTGACCGCCAGGGCGCCCTGCGCGTCGCGGACGAAGGCGGTGGCGTGCGTGTCGTCCACCCGGACCAGCGCGGGGCTGGCGCTGGCGGTGCCACCGAGGTCGGCGCCGGCGACCTGGTCGGTGCCGGTCAGGCCGAGCATGGCCACCCCGTGCGCCGGCACCTCGACGGTGTACGAGCCGGTGAACGGCTGTATACCCGGGGTGCCCGGCTGGGCATCCACTGAGGAGCGGGACCACAGGTCACGAACCCGAACCGGCCCGCCGAGGGCGACGTCGGCGAAGTTCACGGTGATCTGCTGGGCGGTGACGTGCCGGTTGAGCAGCGCGACGGCCCGCTTGCCGGAGCCGGCGAGCACCTTGCTCCAGACCTGCGCGTCGGTGCCGGTGTCGGCGACCTTGACGCCCTGCCGGACGAGCGGGTCCTGGTCCACCGCGATGATCTCCGGGTTGGTCAACGCCGAGATCATCTCCTTCGGCAGGCCACGCGGGTCGGAGCCGATCACCAGCGGCGCGGCCATGATCGCCCACATGCCGAGCTGCGTCTTGGACTCTTCCAGGCTCAGCTCATACCCGCCGTCGGGCAACGGACGCATCGGCAGCAGGTAGTCCGGGTCGTTGTAGTGCCCCGGCCCGGTGGCCGCCGGGTGGTACGCGTTGACGTCCATGTTGCGCAGCACCCACGGGTACGCCCACTGCGGGGTCGGGTCGGTGAGCCCGACGTCGGTGTAGGTCCGCCAGGAGTCGGCGATGGTGGGCGCGTACGTGTAGCTCCAGGTGGAGAGCTGCTCCGGGGTGTACGGGCCGCCGCCCCAGTCCGAGCTGACCGGGTTGCAGATGTTGAGCAGCATCGGTCGGGGCGACTGGCGGACCGCCTCGGCCAACTCCCGGAAGGTGGTCTCCGGGTCGAGGCCGGCGGCCCGGCCGCAGAGCCAGTCGGCCTTGAGCGCGTCGAAGCCCCAGCTGGCGAACTGGGCGATGTCCGCCTGGTAGTGGCCGTTGCTGCCGAGCCCGCACTGCCCCGGCAGGTAGGGGCCCGCGTCGGTGTAGATGCCGGCCTTCATGCCCTTGCTGTGGATGTACGCGGCCAGCGCCGCCATTCCGCCGGGGAAGCGGGCCGGGTCGGCGACGAGGTTGCCGGCCTCGTTACGCGGGGTGGGCGCGGCCCAGTTGCCGTCGATCCAGACGTACGTGTAGCCGGCGTCGCGCAGGCCACTGTGGACCATGTGGTCGGTGACCGACCGCACTTCGGCCTCGGTGGGGTCGCCACCGAGACCGAAGTAGGTGTTCCAGCCCTGGTAGGGCGTGGGGGCGAGCCCGCTGTTGAAGAAGGTCGGCGCGCCCTGGTCCTCCGCGCCGGTGGCCGCCGGATCGTGGCCGGGGCGGCCGGGCCCGTGGCCGGCCTGCGGTGGGTCGGCGTGGGGTGGGCCGGCCATCACCGGCATGGGGCTGGCCAGGCCCAGGCCGAGCACGGCCAGGGCAGCGGTCAGCTGTCGGTTCAGGCGCATGGAGGTACTCCTGTCCCTCGGGGGTGGGGGTGGTGGTACTCCGATCTCAGTCGCGGGTCAGCACGATGAGGTCGGCGTCGTGGGTCGCGCTCCACTGCACGGGCAGGCCGACCGCGGCGAGGTGGCTGCCGGAGTAGTGCCGGTCGCCGTGCGAGTAACGGGCCGTCGCGTCGAGGCCGCGCAGCGGCAACCGGACCGGACGGGACGGAAGCAGCCCGGCGCCGTCGAGCCGACCGGTGTGCCAGGCCAGGACGACCACCCGGCTCTCGTCCGGCGCGGTGTACTGCACCGCACAGCGGGCCTGGTCGGGGCCACCGATCAGGTGCACCTCGCCCCGCGTGACGACGTCCCTGATCTCCTTGTATCGGGCGATCCAGCCGGCCGCCTCGGCCCGCTCGGCGGGGGTCCACGCCCGGATGTCCGCGCCGATGCCGAGCACACCGGCCATCGCCAGGACGAATCGGAACGCCAGCGTTCGGGGCCGGGGGTCGAACAGGCCGGGCGCGTCGGTGACCCAGGAGCTGAGCAGGTGCGGGGCGTTGGCGTGCAGGAAGCCGTACTGGATGGCCAGCCGATCCAGCGGGCCGGTGTTGTCGCTGGGCCAGAAGACGTCGGCCCGGGCGGCCATCGCCAGGTCGGTCCGCGCTCCCCCGCCGGCGCACGCCTCGATCAGCACACCGGGATGGTCCCGGCGCAACCGCTCGTAGATCCGGTGCAGGTTGGCGACGTGCGCGCCGTCCAGGTCGATCGGGCCCACCCCACCGGACCGACCCGGCTCGGTACGCGGGCGGTTGAAGTCCCACTTCAGGTAGTCGATGTCGTACCGCCGCAGCAGACCGTCGACTGTGGAGTGGACGAACTCGGCGACCTCCTGCCGGCCCAGGTCGAGCAGGTACTGGTTGCGGACCGGGGTGAGCGGTCGACCGTCGACGGCGTAGACCCAGTCCGGGTGCTCGGCGTACAGCGACGACTTCGGGTTGACGCACTCCGGCTCCACCCAGAGCCCGAAGTTCAGCCCGAGGGCGCGGACGTCGGCGATGAACGTGTCGAACCCGGCCGGGAACTTCGCCGGGTCGGGCGTCCAGTCGCCCAGCCCGGCGGTGTCGTCGTTGCGGCCGACGAACCAGCCGTCGTCCACGACGAACGTCTCCACGCCCAGCTCGGCGGCGATCCGGGCGAGCGCGAGCTGGCTCTGCGCCTCGACCGCGAAGTAGGTCGCCTCCCAGGAGTTGTAGAGCACCGGGCGTCCGGTGAGCCGGTCGGCGGCCAGCGCCCGCTGGTGGGTGTGCCAGACGCGGGCCAGCCCGTCCAGGCCGTCCGGGCTGTACGCCCCGGTGGCCACCGGCAGGGTCAGCCGCTCGCCGGCGGCCAACTCCAACGGGCCGTCGACCAGCTGACGGCCGACCCGGACCCGGGTCAGCCCGCCGGTGTCCCGCTCGGCGCTGATCTCCCACGAGCCGGTCCAGGCCAACGCCATCCCCCACGCCGGCCCGGCCGGCTCGGCGGTGTCGCGCACGGCCAGCCAGGGCACGTGCAGATGCCCGGGTACGCCCTGGGAGCTGCCGATGCTGAACGCTCCGTGGCCCAGCTCGACGTGGGAGAGCTGGAACTCCTGCGCCCACTGCCCCCACTGGTGGCTGAGCAGCGCGCCGTGCGGCGTCGGTACGCAGAACCCGCCCGACCCGGCCCGGACGACCCGCAGCGCGTCGGTGCCGTCGTTGGTCAGCTCGACCCAGCGCTGCACCACGTCGGTGCCGGCGGGCACCCGGTAGTGCACGGTGGCGCGCAGCCCGGTGACCGGGTCGGCGAACTCGACGGCCAGCTCCCGCTGGTCGGCGTCGATCCGCGCGTCGGTGTGGACGAAACCCACCCGTCGCTGCCCGTTCGATGTCTCGATCACCAGGTCGGGGCCGGTGAACGGGCGATCCGCGTCGGTGGCGTACTCGACGGGGGCGGCGTCCCCGGCGGTGAGGAACGGGACCGGACCGTCGTAGCCGACCGGCGACGGGCCGTCGGAGACACCGTGCGGCCCCCACGCGACAAGCTCCAGCCAGCGACCGTGCGCGGGCACTCGCACGGTGTACTCGGTGTGCGTGCCGCGCAGCGTCCAACGCCGCCCGGCCTCGGCGGTCACTTGACCGCTCCGAGCGCCAGGCCGGAGACGAAGTGCCGCTGGAAGCGCAGGAAAACCGCGACGGTGGGCACGGCTGCGATGACCGTACCGGCGGCGATGACGTTCCAGGACGACACGAACTGCCCCTGGAGGGCGAGCAGCGCCGGGGTGACCGGCATGTTGTCGTCGGTACGCAGCACGGTGATCGCCCAGAGCAGATCGTTGAAGATCCAGGTGAAGGAGAGCGCCCCGAGAGCGGCCAGCGCGGGTCGGGTCAGCGGCAGCATCACCTTCGTGAAGATCTGCGCCGTACCGGCCCCGTCGATGGTGGCCGCCTCCTGGATCTCGCCCGGCAGGTCCCGCATGAAGCCGTGCAGGACGAAGGTGTAGAAGCCGAGCCCGAAGCCGACCTGCACCGCGATCAGCGCCCAGAGCGTGTCGTACAGGCCGGTGAGCTCGCTGAACTTGGCCACCGGAATGAGCAGGATCTGCGGCGGGAGCAGGTTGCCGGCGAGCATCAGCAGCAGGATGGTCCGCCGGCCGGGGATCCGGAAGCGACTCAGGGCGAAGGCGGCCATCGCGGCCAGCCCCAGGCTCACCAGCACCGACGGGACGGTGACCAGCATGCTGTTGATCAGCGCGCGCAGTTCGCCTCCGTCGGTCCACGCCTGCCGGTAGGTGTCCAGCGTGAACGAGCGGGGCAGACTGCCCACGCCGTGTGCGGCGATGTCGTCGAACGACCGGGTGGACATCACCACCACCCAGAGCACCGGGCCGAGCCAGAGCAGCGAGAGCAGGATCATGCCGGTGTGGAAGGCTCCGGTACGGAGCTTGTTCATGACGCTTCCTCCCGGAACGCGCGGACCAGGTAGCCGAGGATGACGGCCAGCGCGAGCACGAAGATCACGACGGCGATCGCGGAGGCGTAGCCCAGCCGCAGGCTCTGGAACGCGGTCGAGTACATGTAGGTGCTGAGCAGCTCCGACGAGTGGTACGGCCCGCCCTTGGTCAGCGACCAGACGATGTCGAACGAGCGCAGCGAATCGATCACGATGACCGACAACACCACGGCGTTGACCCCCTTGAGCTGCGGGATGGTGACATGCCGGAGTCGTTGCCAGGAGTTGGCGCCGTCCATCCGGGCCGCCTCGTGCAGCGCCGGGTCGATCGCCTTCAGCCCGGCCAGGAACAGCACCATCACGTACCCGATCTGCCGCCACAGCGCGGGCAGGATCACCGCGTACAGGGCGGTCTGCGGGTCCGCGAGCCAGGGCCGGATCAGCTGCTCCAGCCCGACCGCCCGCAGCAGCGTGTCGGCGATGCCGTCGGGCTGGTAGAAGACCCGCCAGACCAGCGCGGTCACCACCAGGGAGAACACCACCGGGGTGAACAGCGCGGCCCGGTAGAAGCCGACACCGCGCCGCTCCTTCTGCAGGACGAGCGCCATCCCGAAGCCGCCCAGCACGGAGAGGCCGCCGAAGAGCACCAACCAGATCACCGTGTTGACCAGCGCACCCCGGAAGGTGGCGTCGCCGGCCAACTCGACGTAGTTGTCCGTGCCGACGAAGGTCGGCGGGGTCATCCCGTCCCAGCGGGTGAGGGAGAACCAGAAGCCCTGGATCGCCGGCCAGAACACCCAGACGCTCTCGACCGCGAACGGTACGAGGACGAACGCCGCCAGCAGCGGCGACAGTCGAGCCGACCGTCGCCGCCGCCGGGTGGGGGTGACCGAAGTCGTGGAGATCGTTGCTGTCACGTCAGCCCTTGAAGACCTTCTCGGCGCCGGCCTGCCACTCCCGCAGGATCGCGTCGATCTGGTCCGGCTTGTCCATGAACTTCGTCAGCGCAGTGTCCGCGGTCGGCTGGAGCGCGTCGCTGGAGTCGCGGTTGAAGAACTGGGTCAGCTCCTTGGCCTCGCCCAGCATCGCCTTGCCCTTGACCACCAGCGGCGAGTCCGACGCCCGGGCCTTGGGGTTGGCCGGCAGCACGATCCCGGAGCTGGCCTTGACGTACGCCTCCTGGGCCTCGACACCGGCCAGGTAGCTGAGCAGGGCCTTGGTGCCGGTCGGGTTGGCGCTCTTCGCGCTGGCGAAGAAGCCGTCGGTCGGTGCCTCCTCGGCCAGCGGCACCGCCGGGTCGATGATCGGGAACCGGAAGAAGTCCAGGTCACCGAGCGCGTCCTTGGGTGCCGCGTCGGCGAAGAACGTACCGATCAGGAACATGCCGGTCTTGCCGGCCAGCAGCGCGGTGGTCGCCTCCTGGAACGGGTACGCCTTGCCCTTGGGGTCGAAGTAGGGCAGGGCCTCGCGCCAGCGGGTGAAGACCGCCTTGACCTTCGGGTCGTCGAAGCGCTGCTTGCCGGCGAGCAGCTCGCGGTGGAACGGCGCACCGTTGATCCGGATGTTGAGATAGTCGAACCAGGCCGAGGCCACCCACGGGGTGTCGCCGAGGCCGATGCCGATCGGCGGGATGCCCTTGCCCTTCAGCGTCTCGCAGAGTGCCAGGAAATCGGTCCAGGTCTTCGGCTCCTGCACGCCCCACTTGGCGAAGTTGGACTTGCGGTAGAAGAAGCCCCACCAGTAGTTGTTCATCGGCACGAAGATCTGCTTGCCACTGGCGTCGGTGGAGAGGGTGCGCAGCGACTCGGGGTAGTCGCCCAGCGACTTCCAGACTTCGGAGACGTCCAGCAGCAGGTTCTTGCTGGCGTAGTCGTTGGCGACCGAGCCCGCGTACCAGGTGTAGAGGTCCGGCGGGTTGGCCGAGGTCAGGTAGGTCGGCAGCTGGGTCCGGAAGGTCTCCGAGGCGATGGTGTTGAGGCTCGCCGTGCCCTTGCCCTGCCCGTTGAAGGTCTCGATCAGCTTCTCCATCGCCGCCTTGGCCTGCGGCGAGGAGAGGTTGGACTGGATGGTGACCGCGCCCGAGCCGTTGCTCGTGGTCGGCCCGCTGGCGGAGCTGGCGCACGCGCTGAGGAACGAGCTGGCGCCGAGCGCGCCCAGGCCGGCAAGCCCGAGGTGGCCAAGGAATCGCCGGCGACCGGGGTCGAAGTCGCTCACGGAGGTATCCCTTCCTTTACGACACGCAGCGTCACCGCGCAATGTGTCGTCCATGTGAATGCTGTGACGAGAAGGTTGCATCGGCCGTCGCCGACTGTCAAGATATCTTCGTAATTAATGATTAGATGAGATCAAGGCGAGGGTCACGTGGATCAGCCTATGCGCCGACTTGATGGCAAGAACGCGCTGGTCAGCGGCGCGATGGGTGGGATCGGCGCGGCCATCGCCCGGCGACTGGCCGCCGAGGGTGCCGCCGTCGCGCTGCTCGACGTCGCCGACCCGGCCCCGCTGGCCGAGGAGCTGACCGCAAGCGGTCACCGTGCACTGTCCGTAGTGGGCGATGTCAGCGACGAGGCCGACTGGACGGCCGCCGTGGGCGCCGTGCGGGAGGGTTTCGGCCCGGTCGACATCCTGATCAGCACCGCGTACGCCGTGCGGGTCGCCCCGGCCCACGAGACCACCCGGCAGTCCTGGGACCACCAGCTCGGCGTCAGCCTCACCGGCTCGTTCCTCGGCGTCCGCGCCTGCCTGGACGACCTGCGGGCACGCTCGGGCACGGTGGTGCTGATCTCCTCGGTGCACGCGCTGGTCGGGTTGCCCGGCCGGCCCGCGTACGCCGCGGCCAAGGGCGGCCTGGTCGCGCTCGGCCGCCAACTCGCCGTCGAGTACGGCCCGCAGGTGCGGGTCAACACCGTGCTGCCCGGGCCGATCCTCACCGCCGCCTGGGCCGACGTGTCCGAAGAGGACCGCGAGCGCAGCGTCGCGGAGACCGTGGCGAAGCGCTTCGGCACACCGGACGAGGTGGCCGCGAGCGTCGCCTTCCTCGCCTCACCGGACGCCGCCTACGTCACCGGCGCGAGCCTCGTGGTGGACGGTGGCTGGACAGCGGTGAAAGCCTCGGCCTGAGAGATCGATACCGACCAGCGAAAAGGCCAGGAGCATTGGCACAGTACGCACGCCGCGGCGTCCACGGGCAGACCGTCGAAGCGATCGCCCGTCGCATCCTCACCGGCGAGATCCCCGCCGGGGCGACCCTGAACATCGTCGCGTTGCAGGAGGAGTTCGACGTCAGCCTCACGGCGCTCCGCGAGGCGCTGAAGGTCCTCTCGGCCAAGGGCATCGTCGACGCCCGACAGAAGCGCGGCACCTTCGTCCGACCCCGGTCGGACTGGAACCTGCTCGACGGTGACGTGATCCGCTGGCAGTTCGCCGAGGGCACCGACCAGCGGCTGCTCGACCAACTGCACGAGGTACGCGCCATCATCGAGCCGGCCGCCGCGCGGTTGGCCGCCACCCGCGCCACCGAGGACGACCTGACCGCCCTCGACCGGGCACTGGACGAGATGGCCCAGGCCAACGGTGACCCCGCCGCCGCCATCGCCGCCGACCTCGCCTTCCACCGCGCGCTGCTCACCGCCACCCACAACGAGCTGCTGGAGCGGATGGAGGTGGTGATGGAGACCGGGCTCGCCGAACGGGACCGACTGGTGCACGGCGGCACCCCGCACGACGACCCGGTGCCCAGCCACCGCGCGGTGGTCGACGCGCTGCGCGACCGGGACGAGACAGCGGCCGAGACCGCGATGCGTCAGTTGCTGGACAAGGCCGTCCGCGACGTCGAGAAGGTACGGGGACGAAGGGGCAGTCAGTGAAGATCGAGCGGATCGAGACCTTCCTGGTCGCGCCACGGTGGTTGTTCTGCCGGGTGGAGACCGACGACGGGCTGGTCGGGTGGGGTGAGCCGGTGGTCGAGGGCCGCGCCGAGGTGGTGCGCAGCGCGGTCGAGGTGCTCTCCGAACATCTGATCGGTGCCGACCCCCTGCGCGTCGAGCAGCACTGGCAGGTGCTCACCAAGGGCGGCTTCTACCGGGGCGGCCCGATCCTCTCCAGCGCGGTCGCCGGCCTCGACCAGGCGCTCTGGGACATCGCCGGGCAGGCGTACGGCGCGCCGGTGCACGCGCTGCTCGGTGGGCCCGTGCGCGACCGAGTGCGGATCTACTCGTGGATCGGCGGGGACGAGCCCGACGAGGTGGCCGACGCCGCCGCCGCGCAGGTCGCCGCCGGCCTCACCGGAGTCAAGATGAACGCGTGCGGACGGCTCTCGCCGATCCCCACCTCGGCCGAGGTGGACGCGGTCATCGGCCGGGTGGCCGCCGCGCGCGAGGTGCTCGGCCCCGACCGGGACATCGCTGTGGACTTCCACGGTCGCGCCGGAATGGCCGCCGTCCGCCGGATCCTGCCCGAGCTGGCCGCGTTGCGCCCGTTCTTCGTGGAGGAGCCGGTCCTGCCCGATCAGGCTCACCACCTGCGCGACATCGTGGCCAGCACACCGATCCCGGTGGCCACCGGCGAGCGGCTCTACGGTCGGTCCGAGTTCCTCGGCCCGTTGCAGGCCGGGGTCGCCGTGGTCCAGCCGGACCTGTCGCACGCCGGTGGGATCTCCGAGGTCCACCGGATCGCCGCGCTCGCCGAGACGTACGGCGCGCTGCTCGCCCCGCACTGCCCGCTCGGCCCGATCTCCCTGGCGGCCAGCCTCCAGGTGGCCTTCGCGACGCCGAACTTCCTGATCCAGGAGCAGAGCATCGGCATCCACTACAACGCCGGCTCGGAGTTGCTGGACTACCTGGTCGACCCGGAGCCGTTCCGCTTCGTGGACGGGCACATCGCCCGCCTCGACCGGCCCGGCCTGGGCATCACTGTCGACGAGGCGGCGGTCCGCAAGGCCGCCCAGACCCCACATGCCTGGCGCAACCCGGTCTGGCAGCACGCCGACGGGTCGTTCGCCGAGTGGTGAGCAGCCCGAGGCCGGTGCCGCTGCGGGTGGCGTACGACGCGGCGCACGGTGGCCGGTGGACGAGTCTGCACGGCGGTGACCGGGAGTGGCTCTGGCGCGGCCCGGCACCCGGCCGGCACCGGGTACGCCCCGACGACGCGTTCGTCGACGCCGGTGGCCTGGAGGAGTGCCTGCCCACCGTGCGCGGCGAGCCCGACCACGGCGAGGTGTGGTCCCGGCCGTGGCGGAGCACCACCCCCGGCACCGTGGTCATCGAGCGGCCGACGTTCACCCTCAGCCGCCGGATCACCGACGAGAGCGGTGTGGTGGTGGCCGACTACCGGTTGGCCGCCGACCCCGGGCACCGGTTCGTCTGGGCCGCACACGCCCTGCTCGACCTCTCGCCCGCCGCCGGCCTCGACGCGCCCGCCGGCACCCCGACCCGGCTGCACCCGGAGGCCGCCGCGCTCCTGCCGCCGGGCAGCTGGCCCACCGGCGCCCCGTGGTTGACCGGGCCGTGGCCGGCTCCCGCCGGGCTGGCCCTGGACACGTTCGGGCCGGACGACGGGACCGCGCTCGGCGCGGTGCTGCTCGACTGTGCCCGAGTCCAGGTGATCGACGGAGCCGACCGGCTCACGCTGGAGCTGGAGTGCGCGGGCCAACCCCGCAGCACCGCGCTCTGGCGCAACCTGGGCGGTTGGCCGGCGAACGGCCCCTACCGCAGCATCGGCGTCGAACCGATGCTCGGTGCGGCCTTCGACCTGGCCGACGCCGGCCCCGACGACGCGGCGGTCGTCCCGCCCACCGGCGAGGTCACCTGGCGACTCACCATCTCCGCCCACCGCACCCACTGAGGACACCGTGATGAACCTGCTCGACGAGCTGCGTACCCATCGATTGTTGGCCATCGTGCGCGGCCCGGACCCGGCCGCCGCGCTGACCGCCGTGCTCACCCTGGCCGAGAGCGGCGTCGCCCTGGTCGAGGTCTCGTTGACCAGCGCCGACGCGCTCGGCATCATCCGCCGCGCCCGGGCCGCCCTCGGGCCCGACTTCGGCCTGGGCGCGGGCACCGTGCTCAGCGCCGAGGACGCCCGCGCGGCGGCCGACGCGGGCGCCGGTTTCCTGGTCACCCCGGCGATCGCCGCCAGCCTCGCCGAGGGTGGTCGGCTCGGCCTGCCGGTGCTCGCCGGTGCGCTCACCCCCACCGAGGTGGTGCAGGCCACCGACGGCGGGGCCGCCGCGATCAAGCTCTTCCCGGCCTCCCTCGGCGGGCCCGACTACCTCGGCGCCCTGCGCGACCCGTTCCCCGGTACCGCCTTCGTGCCGGTCGGTGGGGTCGACGCGGACGGCGCCCGGCGCTACCTGGACCGGGGCGCGACAGCGGTCGGCGTCGGTTCCCCGCTGCTCGGCGACGCCGTCCGAGGCGGCGACCCGACGGCGTTGCGCGAACGCGCCGCCGCCTTCCTCGCGGCGGTCCGGCCATGACCGACCTGCTCACGCTCGGCGAGACGATGGCCGCGTTCCGCACCACCGGTCCGCTGCGACTGGGTGGCACCGCCAGCATCTCCGTCGCCGGGTCCGAGTCGAACGTGGCGATCGGCCTGGCCCGGCTCGGCCACCGGCCTGCCTGGGTCGGTGTCACCGGCACCGACGAACCCGGCGAACTGGTCCGCCGTACGCTGCGCGCCGAGAGTGTCGACCTGACCTGGTCCCGGGTCGACCCGACCGCCCCGACCGGGCTGATCCTCTTCGAGAACCGGGTCGCCGACATCAACCGGGTCACCTACCACCGGGCCGGGTCGGCCGGCTCCCGGCTGGGCCCCGCCGACGTGACAGGGGCCTTCGACGCGCCCGGGCCACCACCCCGACTGCTGCACGTCACCGGCATCACCTGCGCGCTCGGCGTCGAGCCGTACCAGGCGGTGGTGGAGGCCGTACGGCGTGCCCGTGCGGCCGGCAGCACGATCTGCCTGGACGTCAACCACCGCAACCGGCTCTGGTCGATCTCCGAGGCCGCCGCCGCGCTGCGTCCGCTGCTGCCGTCGATCGACCTGGTGATCGCCTCCGACGACGAGTTGGCCGTGCTGACCGACGCGAGCGACCCGGCCTCGGCGCTACTCTCGGCCGGCGTCACCGAGGTCGTGGTCAAGCACGGCGCCGGTGGTGCGACCAGCCACAGCGCGACCGGCACGACCCACCGTCCAGCCCGGACGGTACCGGTGGTGGACACCGTCGGCGCGGGTGACGCCTTCGTTGCCGGACTGCTCTCCGGCTGGCTCGACGGCCTCGACGCGCCGGCCCGACTGGACCGGGCCGTCACCACCGGCGCGTTCGCGGTCGCCACCCGGGGCGACTGGGAGGGCCTGCCCGACCGGGCCGAGCTGGCGCTGCTCGACCACGGCCCGGGCGGTACGGTCCGCTGACGATCCTTTGGAGGAGCACCATGGAGTTGACCGAGCCGACCGTCTGGAGCACCGACCGGCTGGAGTTGGGTGAGGGCCTGCGCTGGGTCGACGACCGGCTGGTCCTGGTCGACCTGTTGGCCGGGCGACTGTTGGAGACCGACGGCGACGCCCCGACCCCGCTGCGGGAGCTGCGCCGTCTCGACGTGCCACTCGGTGCGGTCGCCCCGGTGGTCGACCGGCCCGGCGAATGGTTGGCCGCCGCCGGGACCGGCGTCACGGTGCTGCCCGCCACCGGCGACCCCCGACCGGTCGCCGACCTGGTCGGCGACGCACCCGAGCCGACCCGGCTGAACGACGCGGTCGCCGACCCGCACGGCCGCTTCTGGGCCGGCAGCATGACGTACGCGATGGTGCCCGGCGGGGGCACGCTGTTCCGCCTCACCCCGGGTGCCGAGCCGGTCCCCGCGGTGACCGGACTGACCATCCCGAACGGGCCGGCGTTCGACGCGGCCGGCACCACCATGTACCTCGCCGACACGCCACGCGGCGAGATCGACCGGTTCACCGTCGACCCCGCCACCGGCGCCCTGCACGGGCGGGAGCCGTTCGTGCGGCTGTCCCCCGCCGACGGCGGCCCGGACGGCATGACGCTCGACGCGGCCGGCCACCTGTGGATCGCGCTGTGGGGTGGTGCCGCGGTACGCCGCTACCGGCCCGACGGCACCCTCGACCGGGAGATCCGGCTGCCGGCCACGCAACCGGCCGGCATCTGCCTGGGCGGCCCCGACCTGCGCCGACTCTTCATCGGCACCGCCCGGGTGGGGCTGGACACGCCAGGCCCGCAGGACGGCGCGCTGCTCGCGGTGGACGTCGAGGTCCCCGGTCTACCCACCGCGCCGGCCACCGCGCCAGCGAGCTGACCCCGGTCGAGCTGACAGCCGGTCGAGCTGACAGGCGGCCGAGCTGACAGCCGGCCGAGCTGACAGCCGGCCGAGCTGACAGGCGGCCGAGCCCGACGGCGGCGAGGCATACCGGACGCCCGGGCGGGAATAGACCCGGGCAGGGTCGCCCGCGGTCAGGTGGGTCGGCCGACCGGCAGGGGGCGAGACGATGAGCAGCACGGGGTGGGCAGCGTGAACGGGCCGGTCGGCGACGAGCCGCTCGGCGAGCTGGAGTTGGTGCACACCTTCACCGGCCCGATGCCGACCGGGGTGAGCGTCTCGCACCGGGGCCGGATCTTCGTCAACTTTCCGAAGTGGGGCGACGAGGTGCCGGCCACCGTCGTCGAACTGCGCGACGGCAGCGAGGTGCCCTACCCCGACCAGGCCTGGAACGACCCGTCCGGCGACGACGACGCGGGCGCCTTCGTGTCGGTGCAGAGCATCGTGGTGGACCCGGCCGACCGGCTCTGGGTGCTGGACACCGGCAGTCCGATGTTCCAGCCCACCAAGCCGGGCGGCCCGAAGCTGGTCCGGATCGACCTGGACACCGACACGGTCGCCCAGGTGATCACCTTCCCGGCGGACGTGGCGCTGCCGACGACGTACCTCAACGACGTCCGCTTCGACCTGCGCCGCGGCGAGGCGGGCGTCGCGTACATCACCGACTCGGCCGTCTCCGGGCCGAACGGGATCATCGTGGTGGACCTGGCCAGCGGGGCGTCCTGGCGGCGGCTGCACGACCACCCGTCCACCAAGGCTGAGCCGTTGACGTCGTTCCGGCCGGTGGTCGAGGGCCGACCGTTCCTCGAACGGCCGGCGGACGGGCCACCGAAGCCGGTGGCGATGGGCTCCGACGGCATCGCGATCTCCGCCGACGGCACCCGGCTCCACTACTGCCCGCTGACGTCCCGACGCTGGTACAGCGTCTCCACCGAGGCGCTGGCCGACCCGGGCGTCACCCAGGAGGCGGCCGCCGCGACAGTCATCGACGAAGGCGACAAGGGCACCGCGTCGGACGGGTTGGAGAGCGACGACGCGGGCCGGCTCTACCTCACCTCGTACGAGCACAACGCGGTGCTGCGCCGGCTGCCGGACGGCGAGTACGAGACGGTGGTGCACGACCCGCGACTGCTCTGGCCGGACACCATGTCGGTGGCCACCGACGGGTACCTCTACGTCACCGCCAACCAACTGCACCGACAGCCGCAGTACCAGGGCGGCAAGGACCTGCGGCGCAAGCCGTACGCGCTGTTCCGCACCCGCATCGACGCCGGCCCGGTGCTGCTGCGCCGCTGAGCGGGCGGGTGGCTGCCGTCGCCAAAGACGCTTTGCCGATTCAATCTTGGACAGTTTCCGTTACGAGCTTACGAGCTAACGGAAACTGTCCAAGATTGCCGGAGTGGAAGCGTTCGTCGCGCTCGTGATCAGGCGGGCAGGGTGCGGTCCAGGAGGTCGAAGAGCGCGCGCCAGTGACGCTCGGTGGCCTGCTCGTCGTACGCCGGGGTGTCTGCCATGGTGTAGCCGTGGTGGGCGCCGGCGTACACCTCGGAGCGGTACCGCACTCCGGCGGCGTCGAGAGCCTTCTCCAGCGTGGCGATCTGCTCGGGCGTCATCGACTGGTCGGCGTCGGCGTGCCCGAAGTACACCTCGCCGGTGATCGAGGCGACACCCAGGTGCGGGCTGTCCGGCGCGTCGGTGACGATCCGCCCGCCGTGGAAGCTGGCGATCGCCGCGATGCGGTCCGGGTGCGCCTCGATGGCCCGCAGCGCGTTCGTGCCGCCCATGCAGTAACCGGTGATGGCGACCGGGCCCGGCCGCACGTCGTCGCGGGCGGCCAGGAAGTCGAGGTACGCGGCGGTGTCCCGGCTGATCACGTCCGCGGTCAACGCGCCGATCAACGGCATGGCCTTCGCGAAGAGGGCGGCGCGCCCGTCGGCCTCACCGAGTCGGGACAGGTCGAACAGCGGTGCCCGGCCGCCCCGGTAGAGCAGATGGGGCGTCAGCACGAGGTAACCCCGGGCGGCGATCCGCTCGGCCATCTCGACCAGGCGCGGGCGCGGCCCGATGGCGTCCATGAAGAGCAGCACCGCCGGGAACGGACCGTCGCCGTCCGGTCGGGTCAGGCTCGCGTCCGCCACTCCGTCGCTGGTCGGGATGTCCACCGCCGTCGTCAGCACTGTGCCTCCTCGTACGCCGATCTTGGTCCGTCCGAAACGGTACCCGCCTGGTCAGCGTGCCCGACACCGGTCCGCCAGCCAGTGGCGCCGGTCCCTCCAGCTCTGGCCGTAACGACGCTGCTAACCACCGTCCAGCTTCAGAAGCGATGCCGCAGGTCGTCGAGCGGAAAGATCGCGGCGGCCTCACCTCCGGCCGCGAGCCCTGCTCAACTCCGAAGGGCGATCGATGACCGCCACCGGAGCGGCGGTCATCGATCGAATGTCTGGCCTACGTCCGGAACACCACCTTGTCGTAGATGATGCGATCCCGCGCACCGATCATGAGCATGGCGAAGTAGACGGAAACTGCAACCACTGTGACGCTGCGGTACGTGTGCCACCGGTTGGCGTCCTCTTGCGGAGCCTCCCAGCCAGATCCGCCGATGAACCGGGACCGCCAGATGGAATGGGCATTGTCGTTTGCTGCCGACTGGTAGCCGAGCCATCCCACCATCATGTATTGGCCGTTCGCGGCAGCGGAGGGCCGCCCGGATCCCCCGACCCGGCCAGCCGAGCCTGGGATCTCGTTGCGGCCGTTTGGCCACCCACCGCCGGGAAAACGGGCCATGAATTGGATTGCATTGAACTCACGCCAGAACAGGTACAGGGTGCCTGCGTAGTTGGCCAACCCCGGCCCCACCGAAGAATAGGCGGCAGTTGCGACGTTGTTGCTCCAGGAGATTCGGGGCTCCCCGGCTTCGCCGCCTGTGAAGTAGAAACTGCCGTCCACCGTGTAAATTCGACTGCTGGTCTCGCCACGGTAGGCGACGACCACTCTGCCGCCGATTTCGACAATAGCCGGCGTGTCCGATGTGGTGATGAAATGCGTTCCGTTGTTGGTGGTGATCGGTAACCATTGACTGAAGTTGTCTGCGCTAATGCCGCGGTAGCCGACATTGGTCGCGTAATAGATGCGGTTATCGTTACCGCGATGGAGAATCACGAATCCATTCTGAACGCCCACCGCCGCTGGCGCGGACGGAGTTTGCGCGTTCGGGATCTGCTGAATCGGGCCCAGCGGGCTGCCGTAGTACTGGCCCTGCATCCAGATCCTGTTGCTGGTCTCACCGCGCCATACCCAGATCTGGTGCCGATTGCCAGAATTGTATGCCTGAACCGGAGCCTGGTCGGATGAAGGCTGACTGTCGCCTGCGCTGTCGAGGGCGTCCCATGAAGTTTCACCAAAATACGCGGCCGCAGCCGGCGATGCGGGTACCACCACCAACAGCGAGACCGCCATGGCGCAGGTGGCCGCAACGGCGGCCCACCTCCATCTACTCTTGAGCATAAAGCCTTCCTTTCGACATGCGTCGGCATCCATACCGAAGCCAACTCTTCCGTGGCGCAGGAACCCCGGGCGCGCCTTCAACTCGTACGACGACGAACCGGACCCCGAGTTCAAGACCCGGCACCGAAAATCTCGCCACCTTTCGCCGTGCGAAAGGCTGGTCGAGCGACTCGGGATCCCGCAGGAGAAGACCACCTACCCGGTCCGTCTGCTCTGCCGCCTCCTCGGCGTCGGCCACAGCGCCTTCTACGGCTGGCTTGGTTTTTCCGCAGCGAGTCGAGCGCGTTAACAGCGCGTCAAGAATTGGCGAGGGCCCGTCGAAACCGCGTATCGGCGGGCCCATCTCCGCCGCCCGGTGGTGACGATGGGTCCATGAGTCCTTGGCGGATGACGCGCTGGGAACGGGGGCACCCGCTACCGGTCACTGACCCGGACAGCGACCCGGTCGAGCCCTCCACGGGTGCGGGCGAGCTGCCTCGCCGGCACGAGGCGCTGGTGAGCGTCCGGCTCGGCCCGTCCGCGCCCGGCAGTCACCTGGTGGAGTACCTGCGGCACGAGCCGTGCGCCGTCGAAGCGTGGTGGATCGCCGCCGACGTCGACGCCGTGGTGCGCCTCTCGGCCGGCAGCATCACCGTGCTGCACCGAGCCGTGGCTGACCTGCGCCTGCGCGCCGGGGTGGAGGTGGCGGAGGCCAACTACATCCTGCGCGCGCTCGACCTGAATACGGCGGCCGATCCGCGTACCGAAAAGGAAAGCCCGGCCCGGACGGGGGCCGCCGCATGAGCCGCCCCGCGACGATCCGCCGCTTCGCCCGCGACCTTGAACGATTCAGCAGATGACCGTCGCCGTTGCGGCGCCACCGGTGACCGCCACTCTCCCGACGCGTGTGGAAAGGACCAACCCGACCATGGACGACGCCCCGATAATCTTCGCCGTTCCGGTGCGTGACCTGCCGGGACGGCCGGTACGGACGGTGCGGACCGGCCGTTCGCCGCAGGGGCAACGGGTGGGCATCGCCTTCACCCGACCGGAGCTGCTTGTCGCCGCGATGGGCGCGGACCAGCCCTGGGAGGAGCTGTGCGAGTCCGCACTGCGGGCCATGCTGCGCCCGCTCGGCATCGACGTGATCCAGGTCGACCCGCTGCTGGTGGCGCCGCCGCTCGACCCGCAGACCGCCACCCGCCCGACGACCGCCGCCCGACCGCAGACCGCCGCTGGCCCGATCGGTCAGGCGCGGACGAAGCGGACCGCGTCGGCGATGACGTGGCCGTCGGTGTCCTCGGTACGGATCAACACGCTCCCCTCGGTGCCCGCCGTGAACGGGTAGGTGCCCAGCGGCACCCACTGGCCCCCGGACTGCCGCTGGTCGACGGTCCGGGTGGCCACCCCGCCGGAGTACGCGATGTCCACCGGCACGTTGCTCGCCCGGTTCGGGTCGGCGGTCCAGCGCATCTGCACGGTCCACGAACCGGAGGCGGGCAGCGTCGGCCGGAACCGCAGTCGGTTGACGCCCTTTGGCGGTGTTGCCGTCGTGCTCGTAGTCCCGGCCGTAGTAGCCACCGATGCTGGTGCTGCGCAGCCACGTCCCGGCCCGGGTGATCCCGCTCTTCAATCTCTGCCGGTGGGTGTCAACAGCTCACGGCCGGTAGCGGTAGCCCATTCCCGGCTCGGTGATGAGGTGCCGGGGACGGGCCGGGTCATCCTCCAGCTTGCGCCGCAGCTGAGCCAGGTACTGCCGCAGGTAGTTGGTCTCGTTCTGGTATTCCGGCCCCCACACGTCCTGCAGGAGCTGACGTTGGCTGACCAGCTTGCCGGGGTGACGCAGCAGCTTCTCCAGCACGCTCCACTGGGTGGGGGTCAGCTTGACCTCGGTGCCGTCGTCCCTGCGCACGCTGTGGTCGGCCAGGTCGACGGTGTGCTGGCCGATCCGCAGCGCCGGCACCGCTTCGCTGGACGCGCCGAGGCGGCGGGTCACCGCGCGGATGCGGGCCAGCAACTCCTCGACCCCGAACGGCTTGGTGACGTAGTCGTCCGCGCCGGCGTCGAGCGCGGCCACCTTGTCCTCGCTACCGGCCCGGCCGGAAAGCACGATGATCGGCACGGTGGTCCACCCGCGCAGGCCCCGGATCACCTCCACCCCGTCGATGTCGGGCAGACCGAGGTCCAGCACCACCAGGTCCGGCGGGTGGGTGGCTGCGGCCTTCAGCGCTGCGGCACCGGTGCCGGCGACGTCCACGTCGTACCGGCGTGCGCGCAGGTTGATCCGCAGGGCGCGCAGGATCTGCGGTTCGTCGTCCACGACCAGGATGCGCGTCATTCCCGCGGCCCCTCCGAGCTGCTCTGCGCGGCGGGCAGCCGCAGCACCATGGTGAGCCCACCACCGGGCGTGGTCTCCGGGGTGATGCTGCCACCCATCGCCTCGGCCAACCCCCGGGACAGCGCAAGACCGAGACCGACACCGGTCTGGTTGTCCCGGTCGCCGAGGCGTTGGAACGGCAGGAAGATGTTCTCCCACTGGTCCTCCGGGATGCCCGGCCCCCGGTCGATCACCCGCAGCTCGACCTGACCGGCGTGCGCGCTGGCGGTGATCATGGGCGGTTGACCGGGCGGGCTGTACCGCAGCGCGTTGGCGACGATGTTGACCAGCACCCGTTCCAGCAGGCCCGGGTCGGCGGTGGCGGCCGGCAGGTCGGCCGGGATGTCCGTGCCGACGGTCGCGGCCACCGGGCCAAGTTCGTCCAACGCCAGGGGTACGGCGTCCTCCAGGCCGACCGCGGTCGCCGAGATGCCCAGGACACCCGCCTGGAGCCGGCTCATGTCCAGCAGGTTCGCGACCAGTCGGGCGAGCCGGTCCAGCGACTCCTCGGCGGTCTCCAACAACTCTTCACGGTCGGACTCGTCGAACTCGATGTCGTGGCTGCGCAGACTGGTCACGGCCGCCTTCGCGGACGCCAGCGGCGTACGCAGGTCGTGGCTGACCGCCGCGAGCAACGCGGTGCGCATCCGGTCGGCGGCGGCGAGGGGCCGGGCGGTGGCGGCCTCCTCGGCGAGCCGTTCCTGGCGCAGCGCGACGGCGGCCTGGGCGGCGAACGCCTCGACGATCCGCCGGTCGGCGGCCGCCAACCGCCGGCCGCTGAGCACGACGGTGATCCGATCGTCGACCGGCACCGCCGTCTCGCCGCCGTCGGGCGTGCCGGCCGGCCGCTCACCGACGCTGGCCACGACACACCAGGCGTGCTCCTCGCGGGCCCGCTCCGGACGCCCGCTGGCCTCCTCGGCCAGCTCCAGCACGCTCACCGCGCGCAGCCCGAAGGTCTCCCGGAGCTGATCCAACAGAGCGGGCAGAGGGCGTTCGCCGCGCAGCACGCCACCGGCGACGGCGGCGAGGGTCTGCGCGTCGGCGGCGGCCCGCGCGGCCTCTCGGGTACGCCGGGCGGCCACGTCGACGATCCAGCTGACCGCCAACGCCACCCCGACGAAGACGGCCAGGGCGAGCAGGCTGTCCGCCTCGGCGATGGTCAGCGTGCGGAAGGGCGGGGTGAAGAACCAGTTGAGCAGCAGCGAGCCGCCGAGCGCGGCGACCAGGGCCGGCCACACCCCGCCGACCAGCGCCACCCCGACCACCCCGGCCAGGAACAGCAGGATGTCGTTGGTCAACGTCAGGTCGGGCATGGTCTTCAGCAGCAGGGTGAGCAGCGGCATGCCCAGCACCGCGAGGCCGAAGCCGAGCAGCCGGCGGCGGCGGGACAGCGCCGCCGGGACTGCCGCCGCCCGACGGCCCTTGCCGGCCTGCTTGTGGGTGACCAGGTGCACGTCGATCGAGCCGGAGAGCGCAGTGGTGGTCACCCCGACACCCCGGGCGAAGATCTGCGCGAGGCGACCCCGCCGGCTGGCCCCGAGCACCAACTGGGTGGCGTTCACGCCCCGGGCGAAATCCAGCAGCGCGGCCGGCACGTCGGTGCCGAGCACCTGGTGGTACGTGCCGCCCAGGCTCTCCACCAGCACGCGCTGGCGGGCCAGTTGGGCCGGGTCGGCGCCGGCCAGGCCGTCGCTGCGGGCCACGTGCACGGCGAGCAGGTCGGCGCCCTTGCTGCGGGCGGCGACCCGGGCCGCCCGGCGGATCAGCGTCTCGCCCTCCGGGCCGCCGGTCAGCGCGACCACGACCCGTTCCCGGGCCTCCCAGGTGGCCGCGATCCCCTGCTGGCTGCGGTAGCGGTCGAGCTGCTCGTCGACCTTGTCGGCCAACCAGAGCAGCGCCAGCTCGCGTAGTGCGGTGAGGTTGCCGACCCGGAAGTAGTTGCCCAACGCGGCGTCGATCTTGTCGGGTCGGTAGATGTTGCCGTGCGCCATCCGCCGGCGCAGCGCCTCCGGGGTCATGTCGACCAGCTCGACCTGCTCGGCGGCGCGGACGATCTCGTCCGGCACGGTCTCCCGCTGGGTGGTGCCGGTGATCTGGGCGACGACGTCGTTGACCGACTCCAGGTGCTGCACGTTGACCGTGGACAGCACGTCGATCCCCGCGTCGAGCAGCTCCTGAACGTCCTGCCAGCGCTTGTCGTGCCGGGAACCGGGCACGTTGGTGTGCGCCAGCTCGTCCACCACCGCGATCTCCGGCCGGCGGGCCAGCACCGCGTCCAGGTCCATCTCGGTGAACTCCGCGCCCCGGTAGTCCATGGTCCGGCGGGGCACTTGCTCCAGGTCGCCGAGCATCGCGGCGGTGTGTTCGCGGCCGTGGGTCTCCACGAAACCGATCACCACGTCGGTGCCGCGCGCGGCCCGCCGCTGGGCCTCCTCCAACATGGCGTACGTCTTGCCGACGCCGGGGGCGGCTCCGAGATAGATGCGCAGTTCTCCGCGTGGCACGGGGACCATCCTCCCTGGTCAGAGTGGCGGGCGGGGCGGTGCCGGTCGGCACGGCCCCGCCCGCGAGGGTGCTCAGCGCGCGGTGAACTGCTTGTCGAGCGCGAGGTTGAGTTCCAGCACGTCGACGCCGGGCTCACCCATGAACCCGAGCGCCCGCCCGTCGGTGTGCTCCTGCACCAGCTTGCGGACTGCCGCCGGGTCCGCGCCGCGCTCCCGCGCGACCCGGTTCACCTGCAACTCCGCGTACGCCGGGCTGATCTGCGGGTCGAGGCCGCTGGCGCTGGCGGTGACCGCGTCGGCGGGCACGGCGGGGTCGGCGGGGGCGTCGCCCCGGATCGGGGTGACCAGACCGCCGGCGGCCACGTAGTCCTCGCCGGGCTGGGCCAGCTCGACCCTCACTCCCTGGTACTCGGTGACGAACGGAGTGGCCGGGGCGGCCTGGTTGACGCTGACCACCCGGATGACCGGGCCGGTCAGACCGTCGGCACGGAAGACCGCGAGCACGGCGCCCACCCCGTCGTCGGTGCAGTAGGGGCGTCGCCCGTCGACGCCGTTGAGTTCGCCGACGGCCTTGCTGCGCCCGCACACCTGGGTGAGCAGGCTCTCGCTGGACTCCTCCGGGTCGGTGGCGATGGTGTCGACCACGCTCTCCGGGCCCAGGTTGCTGGCCGAGGTGGACGTCGGGTCGTAGCCGTCACCGGCGGCCGACGGGCGGGACTGGAAGTAGCGGGCGACGGGGTTGCCGTCGGCGTCGGTGAAGGACTGGCCGATCAGCGCGCTGCCGACCGTCGTCCCGCCGGCGGAGATCAGCGACCCGTCGGTCTTGTGGTTGAGGCCCGGCAGTTGACCAACCGCTACCAGGGCCAGCGGGTAGACCAGGCCGAGCAGCACCGTGAAGACGAGTACGGCGCGCAGCGCGGCGAGGTGTTGGGCGATCCAGGTGGGTAGGCGCATCACGAAATCCCCGGGATGAACTGGATGAGCAGGTCGATGAGCTTGATCCCGATGAACGGCACGATGATGCCGCCCAGCCCGTACACCAGCAGGTTGCGGCTGAGCAGCTTCGACGCGGCCGCCGGCCGGTACCGCACGCCACGCAGGGCGAGCGGGATCAGCGCGATGATCACCAGGGCGTTGAAGATGACGGCGGAGAGGATCGCCGACTCCGGGCTGGACAGCCGCATGATGTTCAGCGCGTCCAGGCTCGGGTAGAGGCCGGCGAACATGGCCGGAATGATCGCGAAGTACTTCGCGATGTCGTTGGAGATGCTGAACGTGGTCAGCGCGCCACGGGTGATCAGCAACTGCTTGCCGATCTCCACGATCTCGATCAGCTTGGTCGGGTCGGAGTCGAGGTCGACCATGTTGCCGGCCTCCTTGGCGGCCGACGTGCCGGTGTTCATCGCCACCCCGACGTCGGCCTGGGCGAGCGCCGGCGCGTCGTTGGTGCCGTCACCGGTCATCGCGACCAGCCGGCCACCCTCCTGCTCCCGCTTGATCAGCGCGAGCTTGTCCTCCGGCGTCGCCTCGGCCAGGAAGTCGTCCACCCCGGCCTCGTCGGCGATCGCCTTCGCGGTACGCGGGTTGTCGCCGGTGATCATCACGGTCCGGATGCCCATCCGGCGCATCTCGTCGAACCGCTCCCGCATGCCGGGCTTGACCACGTCCTTGAGGTGGATGACGCCCAACGCGCGGGCGGGCTCGCCGTCGACGTGCTCGGCGACGACCAGCGGGGTGCCGCCGGTGCTGCTGATCCCGTCCACGATCTCGCCGACCTGCTCGGTCGGGTGGCCGCCGTTCTCCCGTACCCACTTCATCACCGCGGCGGCGGCGCCCTTGCGGACCCGGCGGGCCGTGCCCACCGCGCCGGCGTCCACGCTGGCGTCCGGGGTGAGGTCGACGCCGCTCATCCGGGTCTGCGCGGTGAACGGTACGAAGGTGGCGTGCGGCATCACGCCGGGCTCACGCTCGCGCAGCCCGAACTCGTTCTTCGCCAGCACGACCACCGAGCGCCCTTCCGGGGTCTCGTCGGCCAGGCTGGACAGCTGCGCGGCGTCGGCCAGCGCCGCCGGGTCGACCCCCTCGACCGGTACGAACTCGGCGGCCTGCCGGTTGCCCAGCGTGATGGTGCCGGTCTTGTCCAGCAGCAGGGTGTTGACGTCGCCGGCCGCCTCGACGGCCCGGCCGCTCATGGCCAGGACGTTGCGCTGGACGAGGCGGTCCATGCCGGCGATGCCGATGGCGGCGAGCAACGCACCGATGGTGGTGGGAATCAGACAGACCAGCAGCGAGATCAGCACCACGCCGGTGACACCGGAGTCGGTGATCGCCCCGCTGTTCGGCGCGGCCGCCTGGTACGCCTTGGAGAAGATCGCCAGCGGCTGGAGGGTGACCACGGCCAACAGGAAGATGATCGTGAGCGCGGAGAGCAGGATGTTCAGCGCGATCTCGTTCGGTGTCTTCTGCCGGTTGGCCCCCTCGACCAGGGCGATCATCCGATCGATGAAGCTCTCCCCCGGCTTCTGGGTGATCTTTACGATGATCTGGTCGGAGAGCACCCTGGTGCCGCCGGTGACCGCGCTGCGGTCGCCGCCGGACTCCCGGATGACCGGGGCCGACTCGCCGGTGATGGCCGACTCGTCGACGCTGGCGATGCCCTCGACGATGTCGCCGTCGCCGGGGATGATGCCGCCCGCCTCGACGAGCACGATGTCGCCCTGACGCAGCTCGGGCGCGGCCACCGCCTCGTCGCGGTAGGTGTTGGCCCGTGCGCCCGGCTTCCAGTCGATCAGCCGGGTGGCGATGGTGTCCTTCTTCGCCTGCCGCAGGGTCGCCGCCTGGGCCTTGCCCCGACCCTCGGCGACCGCCTCGGCCAGGTTGGCGAAGACCACTGTCAGCCAGAGCCAGATGGTGATCGCCCAGGCGAACACCGACGGGTCGGTCACCGCCAGGACGGTGGTGAAGGCGGCGCCGACCTCCACGATCAGCATCACCGGGTTGCGCCACAACGTGGTGGGGTTGAGCTTGCGTACCGCGTCCGGCAGGGACCGGACCAGCTGCTTCGGGTCGAGCAGGCCCCCGCCGATCCGGTTGGCGCCGGTGGCGAGCTGCCCGGATGTCACGGACATGTCCTCGTTCCTCATGATGGTCAGAGCCCCTCTGCCAGCGGGCCGAGCGCGAGCGCGGGCAGGAAGGTCAGCGCGACGAGGACCACTGTGACGCCGACGACCATGCCGATGAACAGCGGTCGGTGGGTCGGCAGGGTGCCCTCGGACGCGGGGGTGGGCGCCTGGCGGGCCAGCGAACCGGCCAACGCGAGCACGAAGATGAGCGGCAGGAACCGGCCCAGCAGCATGCACAACCCGAGCGCGGTGTCCCACCAGGTGGTGTTGACGGTGATGCCGCCGAAGGCGGAGCCGTTGTTGTTGCTGGCCGAGGTGAATGCGTACAGCACCTCGGAGAGCCCGTGCGGGCCGACGTTGAGCGCCGTGGAGTTGTTGCCGGTGGCGAACGCCGCCGCAGTGCCGACCAGCACCAGGATCGGCGTGATCAGGAAGTAGAGCGAGGCGAACTTGATCTCGCGCGACCCGATCTTCTTGCCCAGGTACTCGGGAGTGCGACCCACCATCAGCCCGGCCACGAAGACCGTGATCACCGCGAGGATGAGCAGGCCGTAGAGACCGGAGCCGGTGCCGCCCGGCGCCACCTCGCCGAGCATCATGTTGACCATGGTCATCATGCCGCCGAGCGAGGTGAACGAGTCGTGGAAGGAGTTGACCGCACCGGTCGAGGTGAGCGTGGTGGCGGCGGCGAAGGTCGCCGAGTTCGACACGTCGAACCGCACCTCCTTGCCCTCCATCGCCGCGCCGACCGCCTGCGGCACCGTGCCGTGGCCGGCCAGCTCGAAGACGTTGGTGATGGCGACGCTGGCGAACGCCAGGATGCCCATCACCGCGGCGATGGCGTAGCCCTGCCGGTTCTGCCCGACCATCCGGCCGAACACCCGGGGCAGGCTGAACGGGATCAGGAAGATCAGGAAGATCTCCAGCCAGTTGGTCCAGCTGGTCGGGTTCTCGAACGGGTGGGCGCTGTTGACGTTGTAGAAACCGCCACCGTTGGTGCCCAGCTCCTTGATCACTTCCTGGCTGGCGACCGGACCACCGGTGATGGTCTGGGTGCCACCGGTCAGCGTGGTCACGTCGGTGCCGCCGGAGAGGTTCTGCACCGCCCCGCCGATCATCAGCGCGATGGCGCCGAGCACCGCGATCGGCAGCAGGATCCGCAGCGTGATCCGGGTCAGGTCGACCCAGAAGTTGCCGAGCTGCCCGGTGCGGCTGCGGGCGAAGCCGCGCACCAGCGCGACCGCCACCGCGATGCCGACCGCCGCCGAGACGAAGTTCTGCACGGCCAGGCCGGCCATCTGCACCAGGTGGCCCATGGTCGACTCACCCGAGTACGACTGCCAGTTCGTGTTGGTCACGAACGACACGGCTGTGTTCCACGCGCCGTGTGGCACCACCGGGTCGAAGCCCAGCGACAGCCACAGGTGGTTCTGCACCCGCTGGAACAGGTACAGGAACAGGATCGAGATCGCGGAGAACGCGAGCACGCTGCGGGCGTACACGCCCCAGGTCTGCTCGGCGGCCGGGTTGACCCCGACCAGTCGGTAGATGCCCCGCTCGACCCGTGACTGCCTGGTGCCGGAGACCGCCCGGAACATGTAGTCGCCGAACGGCTTGTAGACGGCGACCAGGGCCGCCGCCAGCGTCACGATGAAGATGACGCCCGCTGTTGTCATGGTCATCAGAAGCGCTCCGGAAACAGCAGGGCGAACACCAGGAACGCGCCCAGGACGACCGCGAGCACCAGACCGACGGCGTTGACCGCGTTCACAGCTTCTCCACCGCCCGGACCACCAGGGCGAGCGCTGCGAACAGCGCCACCGTCAGGACCACGAACACCACGTCAGACACGCTGACTCCTCATACCGGAAAGGTTCGTCGCGACCGCCTTCCGGTCGCGCCGGGCAATCAAAGCCCCGGCACCCGCCGGACGGCAGGGGTCATAACGCGACCGTGACGACGGCGCACCTTTTCTTGACGCGGTTTTCACACCTGCCCACTACGCAGGTGAAATGCGGCACAGACCCGTGGCCCGGGTGGGGCGGCGCATGGGGTGGAGGGAGCGGAGGTACGAGGCCGGTCAGGCCGGCTTACGAGCCACCAGCACGTCGCGCATGATCGACTGGTCCACCCGGTGCCGCAGCGCGCGGTAGGGCTCCTCGTCGACCACGGTCAGGCCGGCGTCGGTCAGGGCAGCCGCCGCATCCTCCCGGCTGGCGACGTGGGTGTTCCAGGAGATGCCGAGCGCCCCGCCGGGGCGCAACAACCGGGCCCAGACCGGAGCGGCGTCCGCGAGCAACGCCAGCGGGTCGCGGGTCAACCCCTGCCCAGCGGTACGACTGCCGTGCTGCACGCCGTACGGCGCGTCGGCCACGACCAGATCCACGGTCTCCGGGCGGAAGAACTCCGCCGACCGGGCGGTGTCGGCGTTGACCACGTCCAGCAGTTGGGTCTGTCCGGCCTTGTGCTCCTCGCGGGTCGGCGCCAGCTCGATCCGCACCCGTCGGCCGACCACCTTGCGCTCCCGCCGCACCGGCCCCGACTCCAGCACCCGGTGCTTGACCCGCTTCTGCTTCAGCCAGGTGGTGATGAACGCCCGGTACGCCTCGACGTCCTTCTGGTCGCGCTCGATCCCGGCGGCGTCGAAGCCGTACATCAGCGCCTGGTTGAGGGTGGTGCCCCGACCACAGAGCGGGTCGAGCACCCGGAACCGACGGCTGGTCATGTCGGCGGCCCAGTCCGAGGCGAGCAGGGTGACGTTGAGCAGCAGCTTGGTGAACTGCTCGTTGGTCTTGCCCGGGTACTTCTGGATGGTGAGCAGGTCGTCGTCGTAGCGGTCCAGTCGACGCCACTCGATCGGCCGCAGCAGCTCACCGACGATCTCGAACAGCGCGTACCCGGCGGAGAGGTTGCCCAGGACGGTCAGGTCACGCTCGGTCAGCCCGTCGCCGGTGAACGTGACGTACGACGCCCCTCCGACCACCTCGGTGTCCAGCTCGCCGATCCGACCGTCAAGCGCCGAGCGGCCGAAGATCTCCAGCTCGGCCCGGGTGAGGTCGACGGCGGCGCGGGCGTACACCCGGTTGGTGGCGGGCAGGATCAGCAGGCCGTAACGCGTCATGATCCGGCGAGTATTCCACAACCAGTCACTGTCGCCGGGAACCGGAGCGGCTGCCGGAACGACTACCGGTACATGGGGTGTGAGCAGTGGCGGGAGGTCCTGTCCGCGCAACTGGACGGGGAGGAGACCGCCGCCGAACTGGCGGCGGCGCAGGGGCACCTCGACGGGTGTGCCGAGTGCCGGGCCTGGTTCACGGCGGCGGCCGCGGTGACCCGTCGGGTTCGTACCCGATTGGTCGTTGAGGTGCCCGACCGGACGGCGGCGATCCTGGCCGCCACCGCGGCGGCGCCGGCCGGTCAGTCGTGGTGGCGGCGCCTGACCGGACGAGGCAGGGCCGTCGACGGCCTGCGCGGGGCGTTCGGACGTGGACCGCTCGTCGCCGTCCTGCGGTCGGCGCTCGGGTTGCTCGGCGCGGTGCAGTTGGTGCTCGGCCTGGCCCAGGTGGGCCGGGGCGCGGCCGCCGACCACCTGCATCCCACCGGCCAGCACCTGTGGCACGAGTCGGCGGCGTGGAACGTGGCCGTGGGCGCGGGCTTCCTGTTCGTGGCGCTGCGCCGCAGCCCACCCGCCGGGTTGCTGCCGATGCTCAGCGCGTTCGTCGGCACGTTGCTGCTGCTGTCGGTCAACGACCTGGCAACCGGATCGGTGGGCGGGGAACGGCTGATCAGCCACGGCTTCCTGGTGGTCGGCTATCTGATCACCGTGGCGCTGTCCCGGCCCGGTCTGCGCCCCGGTGGGCCGGCACCGCAGCGGCAACCCGCACCATCCCGCTGGCGGTTCGGGGCCGACGAGGTGGACCGACCGCTGCGGGTGGTACGTCCCGAGTCGTATCCGGCGCAGGCTGCCGACCGGTACGCCGCCCCGGCCGCGCACAGCGGTCGTTCCACCCACGCTGGTCAGGGCGACGAGCGCCGGGCCGCCTGATCGGTCAGCCCACCTGCCGCTGCCGCGCCCGGTGGGCGCGCAGGTTGGTCGGGTGCCCGCAGACGCGTACGGAGTGCCAGACCCCGCTGTTGTTGCGTGACCGGTCGTAGAACGCCACCCGGCAGCGGGGGTTGCGGCAGGTCTTGATCCGCCGCCCGAGGTCGGCGAGTTGCGCTTCGAACAGCGCGGCGAGGACGAGCGAGATCAGCAGATCGGCCCCGACCCCGGCCGGGTCGAGGTGGACGGATCCGTCTCGATCGAGCCGGAGCGTGGCACCGGCGGTACGAGATCCGGTCGCACCCCGAGTCGACGCCCCGGTGAGGTTTCGCCCGGGTTCCGACAGGTGCAGCCTGGCATCGATCTCGTCCAGCAACTCCTCGCGAAAGGTCCGTAGCGCCCGCAGGCCCGCGGCGTCGAGCGTGACATCGGGTGCCGGCCGCCCGGTGGCAGCCGACCACTGGGCGACGGCCAATTGTGCCCACTCCGTAGCGCTGTCCAGGTCGTCCAGGAGGTCCGGTTGCCGTGGCGCGCCGGCCGAGATCGTGTTGAGTAGATCCTGAACGAGCCCGAGGCCGCCTGGGGCGTGGTCGATGCCGTACCTCACGGTTGCGGTCCACGGCCCGACCACCGAGCCTGCCGTACGGTCGGGGGTCGAGGGCGTCATCGGGTCACTTCCCGAGCAGGGCGAGCGCCCCGTACCACACCGGTCCCGGATTGACCCAGTCTGGGTAGAGTCGCACCATCTCGTCGAAGAATTCGCGGGCGGTCGACTTCTCGGCCAGCAGCCGCTCCACGTTGAGCAGGTACTGCCGGGTCTGGTCGATGCATACCGGGTCGTCGGCGCGGTCCCGGTTCTTGTGGCTGGCGACGACTGCGCGGGGTGCAAGCGCCTCGACCCGGTCGAGGGCGTCGAGCCATTGCCGCAGGCCCCCGTTGACGGTCTCCGAGATGTACTGGTGAACCCCGTTGTAGACGACGTCACCGGCGACCACCAGGCCGATCGACGGGACGTGCAGAACGGTGGTCCGATCGGTGTCGCTGTGCCCGGTCTCGACGGGCTGGATGAGGTTGCCTTCGAGGAGGAACCCTTCGGCCGCCACGGGCACCGCGTCGACAGGCGATTCCGGGATCAGGCCGGGGAAGATCTGGTCGAACAACTCACTGCGCCCGACCGTGGCCTGCTGGTGCATGACCTCGATGGTGCCGGGCGTCGCGTAGGTGACGGCGCCGGGGAAACGCTTGACCAGCTCGGCCGCGCCGAACCAGTGGTCGCCGTGCCCGTGGGTGGCGTAGATGTACGTCAGCCGCTTACCCGACGCGGCGATCCAGTCGCCCACCTTCGAGATCTGCTCGTGGGTGAAGGGTGGATCCACGAGGAGCGCCTCTTCGGCTCCGAAGATCAACGTGGACGCGGCCGGACTCCAGTGGAGCGGCGACCCGTCCGGCATGCGCTGGTCACCCGCTCGCATCGGGCCGTCCGAGACGAAAACCTCGTAGGACAGGGCAGATGTGGTCATGTCTCCTCCTCCGGCGACGCGATCGACGGCATGTCGTGGCTGGGTACCCGTCGATCGCCGAAATAACCGTAACCGCTATGCCTATTTCATCGCCGTGGTCGCGCCTGTGGGCTGCGGCACAGACCGGATCGGGCCCGCCAGCACGTCACGTGATCAGGGCAGCGCGGCCCGACCCGAAACCGGCGGCAGGTCCGGGCTTGTCTTGTCCGCCCTTATCCGTCTTGTCCGCCCGGTCCGCTCGGTCGCCCGGCCACCCGGTCGCCCGGTCCGCCCGGTCCGCCTTGTCCGTCTTGTCTGCCTACGCCCTACGCCGGAGGCTCAGCCGAGTGCGCCGGCCGGGCCGAACCGTCGATGACCTGCGGGATGACCTGCTCGACGATGGTCAGCAGGGTGGTGGTGAGCAGCAGGTGCACCTGGGTACGGGTCAGCGCGCCACGCTGGAGCCACTCGCGGGCGGTCGACGTCGCCAGCCCGCCGTACGCGCGGACCATCCCGCGCAACTCCTCGCGGTGCTCCGCCTCGTCGGCCAGCCCGACGGCGACCAGCATCCGGTCCGCGGCGACCTCCTCGGCCTCGGCGAGCACCCGCTCCACGTCGGCGTCGCCGCCCATCCCCCGGGCGGTGACCGCCGCCAGCCACGAGGTGCTGTGCCGGGACACCACGTCGAGGAACCAGGTGACGCTGGCGTCGACCCGGGTCCGCAGATCACCCTTGGGCAGCCGCTCCAGGGCAACCTCTGGAATGGTCACCATGACCCGGACAACCTCCAGGTAGAGGTCCTTCTTCGCACCGAAGTAGTGGTTGACAAGACCGCGAGCGACACCTGCCTCGCGGGCCACGTCGGTGGTCGACACGTCCGCGTACGGGCGCTCACCGAACAGCCGGACCGCGCAGGCCAGAATCTGCCCGCGCCGGGCGTCCGGCTCCAACCGGCGGCGGCGCGGAGCCGTCTCGACACTCATCTGCCCGACCCTAGCGACCGCTCACCGGATCGACCGTCGTTCCTCACCTTGATCACTCGACGCTCAGCAATCCGGTTCCAGCAGATCGCCATGCGGCCGAGCTTCCCGAAGCCTTACCAGGAGCTGCGCGGCATGACGGTGTGGCTGCGCGCCGACGTGGAGGCGTGGATCGCCGAACACCGCCCGCCGCGCCCCACCGATGGCGACGAGGCCGAGTAGTTCGCACTCCCCGCTTCGCGCCCACCCACTCGCCGCCCACCCACTCGCCGCCCACCCACTCGCCGCCCACCCACTCGCCGCCCGCCCGCGGTGTCTGACAACAGCGGCTTCGCCCGATTAACCCGTCACCCAACCCCCGCGTCCACCAAGGCGTACGCCTAGCGGCGGGGCAGGTTTTCGCAATCTTGGACAGTTTCCGTTAGCTCGTAACGGAAACTGTCCAAGATCTCCGCGTATCCGGTCACGGTGGTCGATGCCTCGCGTCGGCGCGACGCCGGCCCGCCCACGTGCCACCCCACAATCGTCGACCATGGACTAATGGTGGGCGATATAGCAGCAAAATTCGCTTTTGTAAGGCACCACAAGTCCATGATCGGCGACTACTAGGCCAGGGGTGGCACGCGGGCGGGCAGGCGTACCCGATCAGGCCCGACGGCGCCGGGCCGCGGCCCCGGCAGCGACCCCCGAGCAGCAGCCCCGGACAGCGGCGCCGGGCAGCGGCCCCGGGCAGCGACCCCCAGCGACCCCCGGGCGGCAGTCCCGGGCAGCGACCCCCAGCGACCCCCGGGCGGCAGTCCCGGGCAGCGACCCCCAGCGACCCCCGGGCAGCAGTCCCGGGCGGCGACACCGAGGCGGCCCCCGGCGGCCCCCTGGGCGGCAGTCCCGGGCGGCGACACCGAGGCGGCCTGGCGACCCCCGTGCCGGTAGCTGATCACGGCTTATTGACAGGCTGCCAACAGCGCGCGAGGGTGGTGCACATGCCGACTCCCCCGCCCGACGGCTCACCCTCACCCTGGCGCGAGCCGGAGCACGACGACCTGGCCGACCTGGCCCGCACCTTCTTCACCAAGGAGGTGTTGCCGCACGCCGAGCGCCTGCTGGCGCAGGGCCACCCGGACCGCGAGCACTACCGCCGCGCCGGCGAGCTGGGGTTGCTCGGCCTGTCGGTCCCGGAGGAGTACGGCGGCGGGGGTGGAGGGTTCACCCACGAGGCGGTGCTGCTGCACGAACAGGCGTACGCCGGGGAGGGCAGCCTTGGCCTGGCCGTCCACAGTGGCATCGTCACCGGTTACCTGGTGGCGTACGGCAGCGAGGAGCAGAAGCGGCGCTGGCTGCCCGGCCTGTGCAGCGGTGAGCTGGTCGGCGCCATCGCGATGACCGAGCCGGATGGCGGCTCCGATCTTCAGGCGATGCGTACCCGGGCGGTTCGCGACGGCGACGACTACCTGGTGACCGGCGCGAAGACCTTCATCACCAACGGCGGCCTGGCCGATCTGGTCATCGTTGCCGTGAAGACCGACCCCGAGCAGCGGGCGTCCGGTGTCTCGCTCCTGGTCTGCGAGGTGGGTGGCGATCCGGCGGGGTTCCGACGCGGCCGGCTGCTGTCCAAGATCGGCCTGCACGCCAACGACACGGCGGAGTTGTTCTTCGACGAGCTCCGGGTGCCGGCGGCCAACCTGCTCGGCGGCGCCGAGGGGCTGGGCTTCGTTCAGCTCATGCAGCAACTCCCGCAGGAACGGCTGGTCATCGGCGTCGGCGCGGTAGCGGCCATGGAACGGGCGGTCGCGCTGACTGTCGCGTACGCCAAGGAGCGCACCGCCTTCGGCAAGACCCTGATGGGCCACCAGAACACCCGGATGGTGCTCGCGGAGTGCGCCACCCGCGCCCGGGTCAGCCGGGTCTTCCTGGACGACTGCATCGTCCGGCACACGCGCGGCGACCTGGACGTGGCGACTGCCGCGATGGCGAAGTCCTGGCTCACCGACGGGCAGTGTGAGGTGGTCGATCGGTGCCTGCAGCTCTTCGGCGGCTACGGCTACACCACGGAGTACCCGATCGCCCGGATGTACGCCGACGCCCGGGTCCAGAAGATCTACGGCGGCACCAACGAGATCATGAAGGAGTTGATCGCCCGTGCCCTCTGAGGCGTACGTCTATGACGCGGTCCGGACCCCGCGCGGACGCGGTCGGAACACCGGCGCGCTGCACGGCGTCAAACCGATCTCCCTGGTGGTGGGCCTGATCGACGCGTTGCGTGAGCGCAACCCCGGCCTGGACGTCGGCCGGTTGGAGGACCTGCTGCTCGGCATCGTGACCCCGGTCGGCGAGCAGGGCGGCGACTTGGCGCGGGCCGCCGCGCTGCTGGCCGGGCTGCCCGACCAGGTGGGCGGGGTGCAGCTCAACCGGTTCTGTGCCTCCGGGTTGGAGGCGGTCAACTCGGCCGCCGCGCGGATCCGCTCGGGCTGGGAGCATCTGCTGCTCGCCGGCGGGGTGGAGTCCATGTCCCGGGTGCCGATGGGCTCCGACGGGGCGGCCTGGGCCACTGACCCGCAGACCGCGCTGGCCACGTCGTTCGTGCCGCAGGGCGTCAGCGCCGACCTGATCGCCACGCTGGAGGGCTTCACCCGCGACGACGTGGACGGCTACGCGGTGCGGTCGCAGGAGCGGGCCGCCAAGGCGTGGGCCGGCGGGCACTTCGCGCGGTCGGTGGTGCCGGTGCGCGACGGCAACGGGCTGGACATCCTCACCGTGGACGAGCACCCGCGCCCGGAGACCACCCGGGAGGCGCTGGCCGAGCTCACCCCGTCCTTCGCCACGATGGGCGAGGCGGCCGGCTTCGACGCGGTCGCGTTGCAGAAGTTCCACTGGTTGGAGGCGATCGACCACGTCCACCACGCGGGCAACTCGTCCGGCATCGTGGACGGTGCCGCGCTGGTGCTGATCGGCTCGGGCGACGTCGGTCGCGACCTCGGCCTCACCCCGCGCGCCCGGATCGTCGGCGCGGCGGTCAGCGGCGCCGATCCGACGCTGATGTTGACCGGCCCGATCCCGGCCACCCACAAGGCGCTCGCCGTCGCCGGGCTGACCCTCGACGACATCGACCTGTTCGAGATCAACGAAGCCTTCGCCGCGGTGGTGCTCAAGTACGTCCGGGACCTGGGCCTCGACCCGGACCGGGTGAACGTCAACGGCGGCGCGATCGCGCTCGGCCACCCGCTCGGCGCGACCGGAGCGATGCTGCTCGGTACGGCGTTGGACGAGTTGGAGCGCCGCGATCTGCGCCGCGCCGTGGTGACCCTCTGCATCGGCGGCGGCATGGGCGTCGCCACCGTTCTCGAGCGCTGCTGACCCGGAGGACGACCATGACCGACACCATCCGGTACGACCGCGGCGCCGACGGCATCGTCACGCTCACCCTGGACGACCCCACCCAGTCCGCCAACACCATGAACCGGGCGTACGCCGCGTCGATGAGCGTGGTGCTCGATCGGCTGGAAGCCGAGCGCGATCTCGCCGGGGTCATTGTGACCAGCGCGAAGTCGACGTTCTTCGCCGGCGGCGACCTGCCCGAGATGATCCGGGCCACCCGCGCCGACGCGCCCGCGCTGGCCGAGCTGCTCGGCACCATGAAACGGGACCTGCGTCGGCTGGAGACGCTGGGCCGACCGGTGGTCGCCGCGATCAACGGCTCCGCGCTCGGCGGTGGCCTGGAGATCGCGCTCGCCTGCCACCACCGGATCGCGCTGGACGCCCCGGGCAGCCGGCTCGGGCTGCCCGAGGTGACCCTGGGCCTGCTGCCCGGGGCCGGCGGCGTCACCCGCACGGTACGGATGCTCGGCCTGGCCGGAGCGCTGACCACCGTGCTGCTCACCGGCCGACGGATGCGCCCCGCCGACGCCCTGTCCGCCGGGCTGGTGGACGAGGTGGTGGCCACGCCGACGGAGCTGCTGGACCACGCACGGGCCTGGATCGCGGCGAACCCGCACCCGGCGCAGCCGTGGGACCGCCCGGACTATCGGATGCCGGGCGGCACCCCGGCCAGCCGCTCACTGGCCGCCCAGCTGCCCGCCTTCCCGGCGACACTGCGCAAGCAGCTCAAGGGTGCCCGGCTGCCCGCGCCCGAGGCGATCCTGGCCGCCGCCGTCGAGGGGGCGCAGGTCGACCTGGAGACCGCCCTCACCGTGGAGACCCGGCACCTGATCGGGCTGCTCACCGGGCAGGTCGCCAAGAACATGATCGGTGCGTTCTTCTTCGACCTGAAGGCCGTCAACGGTGGCGCGGCCCGTCCGACCGGTGTGGACGCCGCACCGGTGCGCCGGGTGGCGGTGCTCGGGGCCGGCATGATGGGCGCGGGCATCGCGTACGCCTGCGCCAGCGCCGGGCTGAACGTCGTGGTCAAGGACGTCACCCCGGAGGCCGCCGGCAGGGCCCGGGACCACGCCGAGCGGTTGTTGGCCCGCAAGGTACGCAAGGGCCGCGCTACCGAGGTGGACGCCCGTGCCGTACTGGACCGGATCATCACCACCGACCGGGTGGACGCCCTCGCCGGTTGCGACGCGGTCATCGAGGCGGTCTTCGAGGACCCGGCGCTGAAGAAGGCGGTGTTCGCCGAGGTGCTACCGGTGCTGGCGCCGGACGCGCTGCTCGCCTCCAACACGTCCACCCTGCCGATCACCGGGCTGGCCGAGGGCGTGGACCGGCCGGCCGACTTCATCGGCATGCACTTCTTCTCCCCGGTGGACCGGATGCCGTTGCTGGAGATCGTGGTGGGCGAGCGGACCGGGGACGTGGCGCTGGCCCGCGCGTTCGACCTGGGTCGGCGGATCGGCAAGACCCCGATCGTTGTCAACGACGGGCGGGGCTTCTTCACCAGCCGGGTGATCGGCCGGTTCATCGACGAGGCGGTCGGCATGGTCGCCGAGGGTGTCCCCGCCGCGTCGGTGGAACAGGCCGCCCTTCAGGCCGGCTACCCGACCGGGCCACTGGCGCTGGCCGACGAAGTCAGTCTCACGCTGATCCAGCGGATCCGCCGCCAGTTCGAGGCGGCCAGCGAGGAGTTCCGGCCGCTGCCGGCGCACCGCCTGGTGGACGAGCTGGTCGACGCGTACGACCGGCCGGGGCGCGCTGCCGGACGCGGCTTCTACTCCTACGACGACGGCACCCGCGGCCGGCTGTGGCCCGGTCTCGCGGACCTGACCACCGAGGCGGGTCGGGCGGTGTCGTTCACCGACCTTCAGGAACGGATGCTCTTCGCCGAGGCGCTGGACGCGCTGCGCTGCCTCGACGAGGGAGTGCTGCGTACCGAGACCGACGCCAACATCGGCTCGATCTTCGGCATCGGCTTCCCCGCGTGGACCGGCGGGGTGATCCGCTACGTCCGCCAGTACGCGGGTGGTCCGGCCGGCTTCGCGGCCCGCGCCAACGAGTTGGCCGACCGCTACGGTGACCGGTTCACGCCCCCTGCCGACCTGGTCGACCGGCTCGCTGCCCGTCCCGCCGAACCCGCCGGAGTCCAGTGATGGCGTCCTGGCCCGCGGGAGGTTCGGAAACGGCAGACGAGCCGGACGCGGCGACGCGCCCTGGGTCGGGCGAGCCGGTGCGCGGCGGGCCGCTCACCGGGGTGCGGGTGGTCGAGCTGGCCAGCCTCGCGCCGGCGCCGTTCGGCTGCATGGTGCTCGCCGACCTCGGCGCGGACGTGGTGCGGGTGGACCGGCCGGGCGCACCCGGTGCGGGCCGGCTGGCCGCACCGACCAGCGGGCCGTTGCAGCGCGGACGGCGGGTCACCGCGCTGGACCTGAAATCCCCGGCCGGGGTGGCGGACCTGCTGCGCCTCGTCGAACGCGCGGACGTGCTGGTCGAGGCGTACCGGCCGGGGGTGGCCGAGCGGCTCGGCTTCGGGCCGCAGGTGTGCCAGGCCCGCAACCCCCGACTGGTGTACGCGCGGATGACCGGCTGGGGTCAGGACGGTCCGCTGGCCGCCCGAGCCGGGCACGACATCGACTACATCGCGGTGGCCGGGGCGTTGGAGCCGTTGGGACGGGCCGGCGAACGCCCGTACGCGCCGATGAACCTGCTCGGCGACTTCGGCGGCGGCGGCATGTTGCTCGCCGTCGGTGTGCTGGCCGCGCTGTTGGAGCGGGAGCGTTCCGGCTTCGGTCAGGTGGTCGACGCGGCGATGGTGGACGGCTCCGCGCTGCTCACCTCGTTCCTGCACGGGCTGCTCGGCACCGGCCTGTGGGCCGCTCCGCGCGGGCGCAACATGTTCGACGGCGGGGCGCCGTTCTACGACACGTACGCCACAGCCGACGGTGGGTTCATGGCCGTCGGCGCGATGGAACCGGCCTTCTACGCCGTACTGCTCACCGGCCTCGACCTCGCCGACGACCCGGACCTGCCCGCCCAGTACGACCCGAGCGGCTGGGACGAGCTGCGCCGCCGGTTCACCGCGCGGTTCGCCGAGCGCACCCGCGACGAGTGGACGGCCGTCTTCGCCGACCTGGACGCCTGCGTCGCGCCGGTGCTCGCTCCCGGCGAGGCGCCTGGGCACCCGCACAACGCCGCACGGGGTACGTTCGTCGAGGTGGGCGGCGAGATCCAACCGGCCCCGGCACCCCGCTTCGACCGCACCCCGACCGCGCGGCCAACGCCGGCACCAGATCCGATGCAGGATGTCCTGGCGGTCGAGGAGATCCTGACCGGCTGGCCGCAGCCCTGACCCGGACGATGAGGGAGTCGGCGAGCATGAGCGCGGACAGGTGGAAAGGCCACGTCAACGGAATCCTCTACGGGATTCAGTTCGACCGGGTGCTCGACGACACGGTGGTGACTCGGGTGGCCGGCGGGGTGTCCGACGGGCTCTACCCAGGGGGCCGGGCCGAGACGCTGGAGGCGCTGGGTCAGGCGTTGCGCCACCCCGGCCCCCTCAACGACGAGCTTGAGACGCACCACAGCGAAGACAGCATCCGAGCTTTCCTGCACCAGCTCTCCGCCACCCTGACCACCACCCCCCACCCCCGCCCCCCTGCTCCACGGCGGTGATCCACCGCGGTGATCCACCGCGGTGATCAAGAGGTTTCCGTCAAGGATCCGTCCTCTGGTGACGCGAACCTCTTGATCACCGCAGAGGGGTGGGGGTGGGGGCGGGGCCGGGGGTGGGGGTGGGGGCGGTGGTACCAGGTGGCGAAGAGGGCCACCGCCAGGAGCAGCTCGGCCAGGTCGCCGCCGTAGTACATGAGTTGGGCGGCCGAGCGGAACGCTTCCGGGTCGGCGTCGGTGAGGCCGGGCGGGAGGGTTTCGGCCTGGGCGTACAGGTACTTGGCCAGCACCGCGTGGCCGGCTGCGGCGGCCAGTAGCGCGCCGACCCGTACGGCCAGTCCGGGGCGACGCGGCGCCGGGTCCGGCCCGGCCAACGACCAGGCGAAGAGGTACCCGGCGGCCAGGTAGTGCAGGTGCACGGCGTGGTGCAGGACGGGTTGCCGTTCGGCTGCCGCGTACAGCGGGGTGAGCAGCACCAGCGCCAACCCGCCGGTGCTCAGCAGCGCGGTGCTGAGCGGGTGGGCGATCAGGTGCAGCGGGCGGGCGCGCAACAGCCGGCCCACCAGCCGGCGTATCGGCACGGGCGCGACGTGCAGCAGCAGCGTCACCGGGGCGCCGAGCACCAGCCCGAGCGGGGCCAGCATGCCGAGCAGCAGGTGCTGCGCCATGTGCCCGCGCGGATCAGCGGGAGTCTGGGCCAGCGGCCCGACGGCGACCGCCAACAGGGCGCAGCCGACCAGCCAGGCGGCGGTGCGCCGGTGGTCCCAACCCCGTGGGTCGCGGACGGCGGCCAGCAGGTAGCCACCCGCCAGTAACACGACCGGGAACAGCGGGAACCAGGTCGGCAGGGTCGCACCGTGCCCAGCGTGCGCCAGCGGCACGGCCGCCGTCATCGGGCGCCGGCGTCCGTTCGGCGGGACCGGGCCCACCACAGCACGGCGACGCCGGCCAGCAGCAGCACCGCGCCGGCCACGTTCCAGACCACGTCGTACGGCACCAGGTGTACGCCGTAGCGGATCTGGTGCACCCGGAGCACCTTGTGGTCGACGAGCCCGTCGAAGAGTTGGAATCCGCCGGCGCCGAGCCGGGGTGTCCGGCTGACCTGTTCACCGCGAGTTCCGGGGAAGCCGTGTTGATCAAGGAGGATGACATGCCCGTTTCGCGACTCTCCGGCCACGGGCGGCATGATCATGGAGCCTGGAGAGGCAGCGACCGTCAAAGCTCGGAGAAGGAGGTGCCCGTGCCGGACGCGGACGAACTCGTCGCCAACGCGCTCGCGGCGGTACGCGGCACAGACGTACGGCAGGCCGAACGGCAGCTGGACCACCTGATGGTCGGTACCGGCGCCGCGGACGGCACCACTGCGGTCGACGCGGCGCTGCTGCGTCGCCTGGTCCGCGGCCTGGGCCGGCTCTGGCCGCGCGGTTGGCAGCCGGTCGACGTGGACCGGATCACCGGTCGACGGCTCGACGCCCGCGCGGCCCGGCTGATCCGCGAGGCGATGGCGGTTCAGCGGCGCGACCAGGCCGAGCCGGTCCCGGCCTGGTGGGACGACCAGCTACGCGAGCTGGCGGCCAGCCAGGGTGGTGACGACCGGAAGGTGTTGGCCGGCTGGGCGACCAGGGAGGGCCTGGACCGCGCCGACGCGCTCCGCACGGCCGTGGACACTCTCGCGCTGGTGGAGAGCCTGCCGCCGATCGCGGTGCTGCGCCCGCCGCCCGGGGCGACCGGTGCGGCGCTGCCTCGCACAGCCGGTACGGCCCGCACCGGGTCACCCATGCTGGATCGGGTACGCGCGCTGCTGGCCAAGGCCGAGTCGACCACCTTCCCGGCCGAGGCGGAGGCGCTGACCGGCAAAGCCCAGGAGCTGATCGCCCGGCACAGCATCGACGAGGCGCTGCTGGCCGCCGGTTCGGAACGCGGTGACCTGCCGGGCGGGGTGCGCCTGAGCACCGACACCCCGTATGCGGGCGCGAAGGCGCTGCTGGTGCAGGAGGTGGCGGCGGCGAACCGGTGCGAGGCGGTCTGGTCCGACGATCTCGGCTTCGCCACGGTGCTGGGCTGGCCGGCCGACCTGGTGGCGGTGGAGTTGCTCTACACGTCGCTGCTGGTCCAGGCGACGGCGGCGATGCTACGCGGGCGTGCGGAGCGGCGGCCGGGGTCGGGGCGGCGGACGAAGGTCTGGGACGAGTCCTTCCTCAACGCGTTCGCGCTGCGGATCGGCGAGCGGTTGCGGGCGGCCACCGAGGCGGCGACCGACGCGGCGGACCAGGCGGCGACCGAGACGGCCGGGGCGGAACGGCTGTTGCCGGTGCTCGCGGCCCGGGGCGAGGCGGTCCGGGAGCGGCTGGAGACGCTCTTCCCCGGGGTCACCCGGCACCGGCTCAGCGTGCGCGACGCCGAGGGCTGGTCGTCCGGCACCTCGGCCGCCGACCGGGCGTCACTGGACGTCGGCGGCGGTCGGAAACCGCGACAGGTGCCCGGTCGACCCGATCCGCGCTGAGCCATCCGGCGTGGGACCGCACCCGACTGAGGTTTCTGCGATTTTCTTCGGTACGCGGTAGGGATCGGGGGAACGGCTCCGACCCTCCGGTGAGCCGCGCCCCGATCGGGGTGCGACCAGAGTCTGAGGAGCATCGCCGTGAAGTACATGCTGCTGATCTGGAACCGGCCCGGCTTCACCGAGGAGCTGAGCGAGCAGGAACGCACCGCCCTCTTCGGTGAGGTCGACGAGATCATGAAGGAGCTGACCGAGACCGGCGAGCTGATCGGCGGCCAGGCGTTGGCGAATCCGTCGCAGACGTTGACGGTCCGGCTCGTGGACGGCAGCCCCGAGGTCCTCGACGGCCCGTTCATGGAGAGCAAGGAGCAGTTCGCCGGTTACCTGGCCGTCGACTGCGACAGCCCGCAGCGGGCCGCCGAGATCGCCGCCCGCTGGCCGGACGTCAGGTACGGCGGCGCGATGGAGGTCCGCCCGATCATGGACGAGGCCGGGACGGAGATGTGACCGAGGACCGGACGGTCGAGGACCTGCTGCGCACGTTCGCGCCGCAGGTCCTCGGCCTGCTGGTCCGTCGACACGGACAGTTCGACAGGTGCGAGGACGCGGTCCAGGAGGCGTTGCTCGCCGCCGCGACGCAGTGGCCCGCACAGGGCGTACCGGACAATCCACGCGCCTGGTTGCTCACCGTGGCCACCCGCCGGCTGACCGACGAGTGGCGCAGCGAGAGCGCGCGCCGGGACCGCGAGGTGGCGGTGGCGCGGCGCGAGCCGGCGTACGCCGGGGTGGCGCCGGCGGCCGACGCGGAGCCCGCCGTTCCGGCCGACGACGACACCCTCACCCTGCTGTTCCTCTGCTGCCACCCGGCGCTGCCCGGATCGGCGCAGGTGGCGCTCACCCTGCGGGCGGTCGGCGGTCTCAGCACCGCTCAGATCGCCCGGGCACACCTGGTGCCCGAGGCGACGATGAGCCAACGGATCCGGCGGGCCAAGCAGCGGATCGAGGCCGCCGGGGCTCGGTTCAGCATGCCCGGGCCGGCTGAGCGGGACGAGCGGCTGCGGACCGTGCTGCGGGTGCTCTACCTGATCTTCAACGAGGGTTACACCGCGTCCAGTGGCCCGGACCTGCACCGGGCGGAGTTGACCGGCGAGGCGATCCGGCTGGCTCGCATCCTGCGCGGGCTGTTGCCCGACGACGGTGAGGTGACCGGGCTGCTGGCGCTGATGCTGCTGACCGACGCGCACCGGGCGGCCCGGGTGGGGCCGGACGGGGAGTTGGTGCCGCTGGCCGAGCAGGACCGCTCCCGGTGGGACGCCGCCGCCATCACCGAGGGGATCGCGCTGATCACCGAGGCGTTGACCTGGTCGCCGCCGGGCCCGTACCAGCTTCAGGCGGCGATCGCCGCGGTGCACGCCGAGGCCTCGACGGCGGCCGAGACGGACTGGCGGCAGATCGTCGCGCTCTACCGGCTGCTGGCCCGGGTCGCGCCGAACCCGATGGTCACCCTGAACCAGGCGGTGGCGGTGGCCATGGTGGACGGGCCCCGGGCCGGGCTCGCCCTGCTCACGCCGTTGGACGCCGACGAACGCACGGCTGGGCACCACCGGCTGGCTGCTGTCCGGGCCCATCTGTTGGAGCTGGCCGGGGACGTCGGTGCGGCCCGGGAGGCGTACCTGGCCGCGGCGCGGGACACCACGAGCCGGCCCGAGCAGCGCTACCTGGAGGTGCGGGCGGCCCGGCTGACCGGGCAGGGGTGAGCTAAGTCGTCTTGCCGTTCTGGCAACAATCTTTGCGCATCGCCCGGCCGCCGGTCACAGTCGTGGGCGACGCGCGAAGGAGCAGGCACAGATGACCGAGCAGCACGAGTTCGACAAGGACTACTGGGAGCGGCACTGGCACCAGACGCACCACGACCGGCCCGGCGCGATGAGCACGAGTCCCGCGCACCCGTACCTGGCCCGGGAGATCGGCGCTCTGGTGCCGGGCTCGGCGCTGGACGCCGGGTGCGGCGCGGGCGCCGAGGCGATCTCGCTCGCCGCCCACGGCTGGCAGGTCACCGCCGTCGACATCGCACCCGTCGCTCTCGCTCGCGCCGCCGAACGCGCGACGGAGAGCGGGGTGTCCGAGCGGGTGCGCTGGGTGGAGGCAGACCTGACGGCCTGGGCCCCGGACACACGGTTCGACCTGGTCACGACGCACTATGCGCACCCCGCGATGCCGCAGTTGGCCTTCTACGACCGGATCGCCGGGTGGGTGGCGCCCGGCGGCACCCTGCTGATCGTCGGGCATCTGCACACCCCGGACGCCACCGAGCACGGGCACGGGCACGGGCATGACCACCACCCGCCGGCCGAGGCATCGGTCACCCTCGCGGACATCACCGCCGGCCTGGACAGCGCCACCTGGGAGATCATCACGGCGGAGGAGCAGCGTCGCACGATGCCGGGCCGGGAGGCCACGCTGCACGACGTCGTCGTCCGCGCCACCCGACGCCCCTGAGCACAACGCACGCCGGGCCGGTGATGATCACCGGCCCGGCGTGCGGTTACGTCGTACGTCAGCTCTTGAAGGCGTCCTTGATCTTCTCGCCCGCCTGCTTGAGCTTGGCGGTGGACTGGTCAGCGCGACCCTCCGCCTCCAACTGCTCGTTGTCGGTGGCCCGACCAGCGCCTTCCTTCAGCTTGCCGGTCGCGTCCTCGGTGGCGTTGTTGATCTTGTCGTCGAAACCCATTGCCAACCTCCATTGCAAGCGTCGCTACGACCACTGAGGTACCCCCGACGCCACCGGCCCAACCATCACCACCGTCACAGATCGGCAGCTGCCGACCGGAAGCGACGCAGGCGCAGGCTGTTGGCCACCACGAAGACCGAGGAGAGCGCCATCGTGGCACCGGCGATCATCGGGTTGAGCAACCCGGCGGCGGCCAACGGCAGGGCCGCCACGTTGTAGCCGAACGCCCAGAACAGGTTGCCCCGGATGATGCCGAGCGTGCGTCGGGACAACCGGATGGCGTCGACAGCGGCGGCCAGGTCGCCCCGCATGAGGGTGAGGTCGGCCGCCTCGATCGCCACGTCGGTGCCGGTGCCCATGGCCAGCCCCAGGTCGGCCTGGGCCAGCGCCGGAGCGTCGTTCACCCCGTCACCGACCATCGCCACCGACCGCCCCTCGGCTTGGAGCCGCTTGATCACGTCCACCTTCCCGGCCGGCAGCACCTCGGCAATCACCTCGTCGACGCCCACCTCGGCGGCGACCGCGCGAGCCACTGTGGTGTTGTCGCCGGTCAGCAGGACCGGGGTCAGCCCCAGCGCGCGCAACCGGGCCACCGCCGCCCGGCTGCTCGGCCGGACCACGTCGGCGACCGCGAGCACCCCGCGGGCCCGCCCGTCCCAACCGGCGACGATCGCCGTCCGGCCGGCGGCCTCCGCGTCGCGCACGGCCCACTCGACCTCCGGTGGTACGTCGAAGTCGCGCTCGCGCAGCAACTGGACCCGGCCGACCAGCACGGCCCGCCCGTCGACAGTGCCGGTCACCCCCAGCCCTTCGAGGTTGCCGAAGCCGGTCACCGGGGCCAGCGCGCCCGCATCGGTGGCGGCGGCGGCGACCGCACGGGCGATCGGGTGCTCGGAGGCGGCCTCCACCGCCCCGGCGAGTTGGAGCAGCTCGGCCCGATCCACACCGCTGGCCGGGACCACGTCCACCAATGTCATCCGACCGGTCGTCACGGTGCCGGTCTTGTCGAGCACCACGGTGTCCACCCGACGGGTCGACTCCAGCACCTCCGGGCCCTTGATCAACACGCCGAGCTGGGCGCCCCGACCGGTGCCGACCAGCAACGCGGTCGGTGTGGCCAGGCCGAGCGCGCACGGGCACGCGATGATCAGCACGGCCACGGCGGCGGTGAACGCGGCGGTCGGGCCGGCCCCGGTGCCGAGCCACCAGCCGAGCGTGCCGACGGCGAGGGTGATGACGATCGGTACGAAGACCCCGGAGATCCGGTCCGCCAGCCGCTGTACTGCCGCCTTGCCACTCTGCGCCTGCTCGACCAGGTCGGCCATCCGGGCAAGCTGGGTGTCCGCGCCGACCCGGGTGGCGGTGACGATCAGCCGCCCACCCGCGTTGATCGTGGCGCCGACCACACCGTCGCCCGGGGCGACCTCGACCGGCACCGACTCGCCGGTGAGCATGCTGGCGTCGACCGCTGAGGTGCCCTCGTCGACCACCCCGTCGGTGGCGATCTTCTCCCCGGGGCGAACCACGAACCGGTCACCGACGACGAGCCGGTCCACCGGGATCAGCGTCTCCACGCCGTCGCGCAGCACCGCCACGTCCTTGGCGCCGAGGTCGAGCAGGGCGCGCAGGGCGGCGCCGGCGGTGCGCTTGGACCGGGCCTCGAAGTAGCGGCCGGCCAGGATGAACACGGTGACCCCGGCGGCCGCCTCCAGGTAGATGTTGCCGGCGCCGTCGGTCCGGGTGATGTCGAAGCGGAACGGGTGCGTCATTCCGGGCATCCCCGCGTCACCGAGGAAGAGCGCCCACAGCGACCAACCGAACGCGGCCAGGGTGCCGAGCGACACCAGCGTGTCCATGGTGGCCGCACCGTGCCGCAGGTTCGTCCAGGCGGCCCGGTGGAACGGCAGCCCACCCCAGACCACCACCGGGGCGGCCAGGGTCAGCGACAGCCACTGCCAGTAGTCGAACTGCCAGGCCGGGACCATGGCCAGCAGCACCACCGGCACGCTCAGGACCACCGAGACCCAGAGCCGGGTACGCGGGCCCCGCAACGGGTCCACCGGGGGTTCCGCGCTGGGCGGGGCCGGCAGCGCCGCCGTGTAGCCGGTCTTCTGGACGGTCCCGATCAGGTCGTCCGGCGTGACGCCGTCGACGTACCGGACGGTCGCCTTCTCGGTGGCGTAGTTGACGGTGGCGCTCACCCCGTCCATCCGGTTGAGCTTCTTCTCGATCCGGGCGGCGCACGCGGCGCAGGTCATCCCGCCGATCGCGAGTTCGATCCGGTTCGGTGCCTCGGGCAGCGGTCTGCTGGTGGTGGTCATCGCCTGGTCCCGTCAGTTGTGTCCGTGCCCGGGGGTGCCGTGGTCGGCCCCGCCGGTCGGCGCCGGCCCGCTCGAGGTGGGGGCGGCTCCGGGGACGACTGTGAACTCGGCGGTGTGCACCCGCCCGCCGTGTTGGAAGTCGAGGTAGAGCCGGTAGCTGCCGGTAGAGGGCACCTCGGCGAGGAAGGTGACGGCCGGACCGGGCCGGGTGCGCCCGTCGCCCGGCGTCCCGTCCGGGTGCACGTGCAGGTACGCCAGATCACCGCGGCGCAGCGCCACCAGGTGCCCGTACGCGCCCAGGTGGGGCTCCAGGTCGGTGACCGGCTGTCCGTCCCGGCTGATGGTCAGGGTCAGTGACGATGTGCGGCCGGGCTGCGGCGCACCGGTCAGGGTGACCGTGTAGCCGTCGACTGTGGTGCTGGTCGCCGGGGCTGGCAACGGCCGTTCGGTCAGCTCGCCGGGGACTGTCACGTCCACGCCGAGGGTCAGCGGCTCACCCCCGGTCGGGGTGAAGTCGGCGAAGGCCCGCCACTGCCCGGGGCCGGTCAGCGGGGTGTCGACCCGCCAGGTGCCGTCCGGGCCCAGCTCGGGGTGGACGTGACGGAAGCCGGAGAGGTCCCGGCGGGCGACGATCAGGTGCATCTGCTTGTCGTGCGCCACCTCGTACCGGGTGACCGGGCGGCCGTCCGGGCCGGCGATCCGGAAGGCGAACTCGCCGGCCGGGGCGTCGGCCGGTTCGAGGGTGTAGCCCCGCTCGGAGACGAGCAGCCCGCCGGGGAGCTGGTCGGCCGTCCCGCCGTGCTCGGGTGCCGACGGGGTGGTGGCGGCCTCGTGCCGGCTCTCGGCGACCGGGGTCGGGTCGACGACCCGGCCGATCCCGTAGGTCGCGCCGAAGACCGCCGTCAGGCCGACTGCGAACCCGGCCAGTTTGGTCACCGTACGCACGCCGGCCCTCCGATCACGCGTCGACGAGGTCGTAACCGGCCTCGTCGACGGCGGCTCGGACAACCGCGGTGTCCAGCGGCTGATCACTGCTGACGGTGACCCGGCCGGCCGCGAGGTCGACCTGGACGTCACGCACGCCCTCGATGGCGCCGACCTCGGAGCTCACCGCGCTGACGCAGTGCCCACAGGTCATGCCCTGCACCTGGTACGTCGTGTTGACCATCGGATCGTCTCCCTTTCGGTACCGGTACCCGGTGGGGGTATCTCGCAAGGAGGACCGTACCATACCCCCTGGGGGTAGGCTATCCTGGTCGGCATGACCGCACCCACCCCGATCCGCGGATACACCGCCAGCAAGGACCAACTGCTCGCGCGGCTCCGCCGCGTCGAGGGGCAGGTCCGGGGCATCGAGAAGATGGTCGACGACGACCGCTACTGCATCGACGTGCTCACCCAGATCTCCGCGATCCAGGCCGCCCTCGACAAGGTGGCCCTGGGGCTGCTCGACGGTCACGCCCGGCACTGCATGCACGAGGGCGCCGCCGAGGGGCGGGCCGACGAGATGGCCACCGAGATGATGGCGGCGGTCGGCCGGCTCATGAAGCGCGGCTGACAGCCCTCAGTCCGACGCGGGATCCAGACGGACCCGGCGCAACAGCTGCGCATTGAGCGCCACCACGATCGTGGACGCCGACATCAGCACCGCGGCCACCGCAGGGCTCAACGCCACACCGGCCCAGGCCAGCGCTCCCGCCGCCAGCGGCAGCGCCAGCACGTTGTAGCCGGCCGCCCAGGCCAGGTTCTGACGCATCTTCCGGTACGACGCCCGGGACAGCCGGACCACCGCCGCCACCCCGCGCGGGTCCGAGGACGCCAGCACCACCCCGGCGGACTCGATCGCCACATCGGTGCCCGCGCCGATCGCGATACCCACGTCCGCCCGGGCCAGCGCCGGCGCGTCGTTCACCCCGTCGCCGACCATCGCCACCACCAACCCCCGCCGCTGGAGCTCGGCCACCCGATCATCCTTCTCGGCCGGCAGCACCTCGGCGAAGACCTCGTCGACGCCCGCTCGGAAGCCGAGGTCGGCGGCGACCGCCTCGGCCACCGGCCGCGCGTCACCAGTGATCATGGCGATGATCCGGACACCCTCGGCGCGCAACTCGTCGACGGCGCGCCGGGCCTCCGGACGCACCTCGTCGGTCAACGCGAACGCACCGAGCACGGTGTCCGGCAGCCGCACCAGGTGCAACACCGCCGCACCCCGTGCCGACCACCGCGCGGTCGCGGCCTCCACCTCCGCCGGGAGCGGAAGGCCCAGCTCCCGCAGCAGCGCCGGCCCGCCCACCGCGTACTGCGTACCGTCGATTGTCGCCTGCACCCCGCGGCCCGGCATCGCCCGAAACCCGGCGGCCCGGGCCGGGCCGGTCGACCCGGCCGCCGCCACGATCGCCCGGGCCAACGGATGTTCGCTCTCCGACTCGACGCCGGCCGCGATCCGCAGCACCTCGTCCCGTTCGATGCCCGGCGCCGCCACCAAATCGGTCACCCCGTGCTCGCCCCGGGTCAGCGTGCCGGTCTTGTCGAAGAGCACCGCGCCGACCGTCCGCATCCGCTCCAACGCCAACCGGTCCTTGACCAGGATCCCGGACCGCGCGGCGAGCGCGGTGGAGAGCGCGACGACAAGCGGGATGGCGAGACCCAGCGCGTGCGGGCAGGCGATCACCAGGACGGTGACCGCACGGACCACCGCCTCGTCCGGCTGACCGAGCGCGGTCCAGACCAGCACGGTCAGCACGGCGGTGCCGGTGGCCAGGTAGAACAGCGCGGCGGCGAACCGGTCGGCCAACAGCTGGGCCCGTCCACCGGAGGCCTGGGCCTGCGCGACCATCCGCTCGATGCCGGCGAGGGCCGTCTGCTCACCCACCGCCTCCACGCGTACCCGGATCGCCGAGTCGGTGGCGACGGTGCCGGCCACCACCCGGTCGCCCGTCGACCGGGCGACCGGTCGCGACTCGCCGGTGATCATCGACTCGTCCAGCTCGGCACCGCCCTCGACCACCCGGCCGTCCGCCGGCACCCGACCTCCCGGCCGGACCAGCACCACGTCCCCGATCCGCAGACCGGTCACCGGCACCGCCTCGACCCGTCCGTCCGCCGCCACCCGTTCGGCCTCGTCCGGCAACAGCGCGGCCAGCGCCGCCAACGCGCCCTGCGCCTGCCCGATGGCCTTCATCTCCTGCCAGTGCCCGAGCAGCATGATGGTGACCAGCGCGGCCAACTCCCACCAGAAGTCCAGGTCGAAGGCGCCGAGGCTGGTCGCCAGGGACGCGGCGTACGCGACGGTGATCGCCATCGCGACCAGCAGCATCATCCCGGGCGCCCGGTCCCGCACCTCGCGGACCGCGCCGACCAGGAACGGCCAACCGCCCCACCAGAACACCACCGAGCCGAGCACCGGGCCCACCCAGGGCCGCCCGGGAACACCCTCCCCGGCCAGGCCCAACTGATTCGACACGAGATGACTCGTCAGCACCACCGGGATGGTCAACACCAGGCAGACCCAGAACCGGCGGCGGAACATCGCCGGATCGTGCCCGGCGTGCTTGTCGTGCCCGGCGTGCTTGTCGTGCGGCGTGGGTCCGGCGCGCTGCGGGTGATCGGGTTCGGGCGGTGACGGAGCGGGCATGGTTCCAACATGCCGCCCCGGGGGCCGTCACGCGAGTGGTTCGGCCACCCGACACTCCGCCACGACCTGCAACCCGCGGGCGGGCTGGCTAGCATCTCCCGCGATGGCCCTCCGTATGCCGCTGCACAGTTGGGCACCGACGCCGCCACGACCTGACGTCGCCCCCCGGCCGACCAGGCCGAACACTGACCGTCCGTGATCAAGCGGTCGTCTGGCAGCGATACGCCCCGCCGCCCGCCGCATTCCCACCGAAACGGTGAACCGCCCGGCCCGCTGACCCGTACCCCGCACTGGATCGTTGGGAGTCTCGCCTTGGGTTCCGACCACACCCGCCCGGCTCCGTCCGCCCCACCGAGGGCGCGACGGATCCTCGTCGTGACGGTGGTACCCCTCTTCGTCGCCACCGTGCTCGCCGCGGTGCTGCTCTGGCCGCGCAGCGGGTCACCGCAGACCGACGGTGGCGCGGACCTGCCGCGCTACTCCGGCACGGTCACCCGGGTGGTGAGCGAGCCGTGCCCGCCGATGCCGTCGGTCCCCGACGGCACACCGGGGGTCGGCGACCGACGGTGCGGCACTGTCGACGTCCGGGTGGACGACGGGCCGACCGCCGGCCAACAGGTACGGACCCCGGTGCCGGACGGACCCGGCGCACCACGGGTCGAGGTCGGCGACAAGGTCATCCTGGTCGAGCTGGCCGATCCCACCGATCCCACCACCAGCAACTGGAACATCGCCGAGCACCAGCGCGGCACCCCGATGGTGTGGCTGGCGGTGGTCTTCGCGGCCGCGATCGTCGCGTTCGGCCGGTGGCGGGGTCTGGCCGCGCTCGCCGGGTTGGCCGCCAGCTTCGCCATCCTGCTCACCTTCGTGCTGCCGGGCATCGGCGCCGGCAGGTCACCACTGCTGGTGGCGGTGGTGGGCGCCGCCCTGATCATGTTCGTGGTGCTCTATCTGACGCACGGGGTCACCGCACAGACCTCTGTCGCTGTGCTCGGCACCCTGGGCAGCCTGGTGCTGACCGGCGTACTCGCCACCATCGCTACGGCCGCGACCCACCTCACCGGCTTCGGCAGCGAGGACGCCACCACCCTGTCGATGTTCCAGGGCGACGTGGACCTGCACGGTCTGCTGCTCGCCGGGATCATCATCGGATCGCTCGGAGTGCTCGACGACGTGACTGTCACCCAGGCGGCCACCGTCACCGAATTGGCGAACGCCAACCCCGGGCTGACCCGGTTGCAGCTGTACCGGGCGGCCACCCGGGTCGGCCGCGCGCACATCGCCTCCACCGTCAACACCATCGTCCTGGCGTACGCGGGCGCCTCGCTACCCCTGTTGCTCCTGCTCACCGCCGACTCGCGACCGATCGGGCAGATCCTCACCAGTGAGTTCCTCGCTCAGGAGATCGTCCGCAGCGCGGTCGCCACCCTCGGTCTGATCGCCGCCGTGCCGCTGACCACCGGGCTGGCCGCCGTCGTGACCGCCGCCGGGCGCACCGATGCGACGCCGTCCGCCGACACGCCCGCGTCGCGACCCCAGCCGCGTCGCACGGAGGCACTGGCCGCACTCATCTCACCGCGAACGGCCGGCTCCAACGAGCTGAACCGGCCGCGGGCCGCACCCCCATCCGAGGCCACCGACCGGTGGCCGGAGTCGAACAGGAGCACGGATACGGCATGGTGACACTCCTCAGCGTGACCAGATCGGGCATCCACCCTGAGAACCGCGTCACTGGTCACTTAACGTTATGGCGAAATGACGCTTTTGATCGGCATCCAGGCGTAGCTCACCCGGTCGACTCTCGGGTAACCTCGCTGCCGGTTACCGATGAAGGCGCGAAGCGGCGCCTGCGGTGCCACCGCCCAATCGCCAACCGGCGAGCCGGGGACCCAGGTACCTGGGGTGAATCCGCGTCAGCGGTAGGGGCCGCTTCCGCCCCGAACCCGTCAGCTAACCCGGTCGGCGGTCGACGGAAGGGAACATTGTGACGGCACCCCTACGCCGCTGGTTGACACCCGCGGTGGCCGTGATCGCCGCACTGACCGTGCTCGCCGGGCCAATCCCGGCGGTCGCCGCCCCGACGAACCCCACACCGTCCGGGCACGAGGAGGACGGCGAGCCCAAGCTGCTCAACGACGTCATCGAGCAGGCCAACCGCGACTACTCCGCCGCCAAGTCCAAGCTGGACAAATCCAAGAAGCGGCAGAGCGAGTTGGCCGCGGAGGTCGACCGGGCCAACGCCGACCTGGCAGCGCTGGCCCCGCAGGTCGGGCAGATCGCCGCCCAGGCCTACCGGACCGGCCGGATCGGCGCGATCGCGATGCTGCTGGAGAGCGACGCCCCCGACTCGTTCGTCCAGCGCGCGGCCGTGCTCGACGAGATGAACATGGTCAACGAGAAGAAGCTCTCCGAGGTCAACGAGGTGAAGGCCCGCGCCGAGCAGGCCAAGCTGGCCCTCGACACGGAGGTTCGGGAGCAGCAGAAGCAGACCGCCCTGATGGCGAAGCGGAAGAGCGAGGCCGACAAGGCGCTCTCCCTCGTCGGCGGTAAGGGCTTCACCGGCGGCCTGGTGGACGCCACCTCTCCGGTCGCGAAGATCGGCCCGGGTCGCACGGCCGACGGTGACTGGAAGGCCCAGTCGTGCAGCGAGAACGACCCCACCACGTCCGGCTGCGTCACCCCCCGCACGCTGCACGCGTACAAGGAGGTCAAGCGGGCCGGCTTCAACCGGTTCGTCGGCTGCTACCGCTCCGGTGGGCCGTGGGAGCACCCAAAGGGCCGCGCCTGCGACTGGTCGCTCCAGAAGAGCGGCTTCTCGCCGTGGCACAACGAAGACACCCGGACGTACGGCAACAACGTCGCCGCGTTCCTCATCCGTAACGCCGACCGGCTCGGCATCTACTACGTGATCTGGAACCGGCAGATCTGGTTCCCGGCCACCGGCTGGAAGTCGTACAGCGGGCCATCGAACCACACCGACCACGTCCACATGTCGCTGCTCTGACCCGCTCGATCCCCGTCGAGGGCCGTTCCGCGTGACGCGGAGCGGCCCTCGTCGCGTCAAACGGTGGCCGGGGAGTCCAGCGTCGCGAAGCCTGCCGGCACGGCGGCCACCGGGCGTGCCGCTCCGGCGGCCAGCCGGTAGGACATCCCCACCACCGCGCACCGCCCCCGCGTCACCTCGTCGGCAAGCACCGGGGACTGCCCGAGCAACGTCGCGACGGTCTGTGCGATGTGGATGTCGACAATGCCGTCAATGTCATCCACGCCCTCGGCCTCGGCCCGGCGCAGGCTGGGCAGCACGGCGTCGACCACCGCGCGCAGATGGCCACTCGGTGCGGTACCGGTCGCGGCGGACTCTCGGGCGGCCTGCACCGCACCGCACGAGTCGTGGCCGAGCACCACCACCAGCGGAGTGCCGAGCACGGTCACCGCGTACTCGACGCTGCCGAGCACCTCGGGGCCGGCGGTGTGCCCGGCCGTGCGAACCACGAACAGGTCACCCAGCCCTCGGTCGAAAATGATCTCGGCGGCCAGCCGGGAGTCGGAGCAGCCGACGATCACCGCGAACGGGTGTTGCCCGTCGGCCACGGCGGCCCGGTGCCCGGCATCCTGGTTGGGGTGGCGTGGCGTGCCGCCGACGAAGCGTCGATTGCCGGATACCAGCTCCGCGTACGCCCGGGCCGGCTCGCTGGGCGCGGACGCTCGGTCGGTGGTCCGCTGCGAACCCGGCTGACCGCCGGCGCTCCCGATATGGCTCATCCCGCACCTCGTATCGACGCATTTCACCTGGTCAAACCGACTTTTCCGCCGGCCGGGTGGCGGGCGCTCACTCGCGCTCCACCGTCACACGCACCCTAAGATACGTCAAGGTATACGTGATTTAGATTTCATACGTTGACCCCGGTCGCCCCCTGGGCAACCAACCCAGGGCGGGACCGACAAGACTCTCGCGAGGGCAGGCGGACATCCAGGAAGGCGGTCACACGATGACGAGCACGGTGACGGGCGACACCGACGGCGGGCGGAACTGGACGTTCCTCACCAATCACGGGCACGTCCTGCTGGCCATCGGCCGCGATCCGACCGCCCGGCTGCGCGACGTCGCAGCCGAGGTCGGCGTGACCGAACGGGCCGCACAGGCGATCGTTGCCGACCTGGAGGCGGGCGGCTACCTGCACCGCACCCGGGTCGGACGACGCAACGAGTACACCCTCAACCCGGCCGGCCGGTTCCGGCACCCGGCCGAGGCCGACCGGCAGGTCGGCGACCTGCTCGCACTGTTCGCCGACACCCCCACCGCGAAAGCGCACCCCCAGGGCTGACCTCGTCACCGGGGGCCGCTGCCCGGGAGCCCCGGCGGTAACCTTTGCGGGTGCGCGAATGCCCGCCGTTGAGCGCGACCCCGTCCCGACGTGCCCTTCGCGGCGTCCTCAGTGGAGCGCTGGCGGCCCTGCTCGGCGCCGGCCTGGTGGCACCCTCCCCCGCGACCGCGGCACCGCCCCTCTGCGGTCCCACCGGCTCCGACAGCCTGCCCCAGATGCCGTGGGCGCTACGCCGGCTGGAGCCGTCGTCGGCGTGGCCGCTGTCCCGGGGCGCCGGCGTCACGGTGGCCGTGATCGACTCCGGAGTCTCCGCCGCCCACCCGCTCCTCAAGGGGCAGGTGCTGGAAGGTCGCGACTTCAACAGCCTGCCGGCCAGGCAGGGCCAGTGCGACGAGGCCGGGCACGGCACACTGATCGCCGGCATCATCGCGGGCCGGGAAGGCGCGGCCGTCCCCTTCACCGGCATCGCCCCGGCCGCCCGCATCCTGCCGATCCGGGTTCTGCAGCAACTCGGGGCGGTCAACAACCCGCAGCTCCCCGCGCAGGTCGCGGCGGCCATCGACTGGGCGGTCGAGCAGGGCGCCGACGTGATCAACCTGTCCCTGACGACGATCCCCCGCCCCGAACTGACCGCGGCCGTCGAGCGCGCGCTGGACAAAGGGGTGGTGCTGGTCGCCGCCGCCGGCAACCGGTCGGAAGATTCCCGGAATCTGCCGGGCTACCCGGCCGCGTACCCCGGGGTGATCGCGGTCGGTGGAGTGGACGAGCAGGGGAGCCACGTCGGCACCTCGATCAGCGGCGACTACGTCGACATCGCCGCACCGGGGATGAACATCGTCGGGCCGGCGCCCGGAAACTCCGGCTACCGCACCGTGCCGGAGGGCGGCACCAGCTACGCGGCCGCGTACGTCTCGGGAGTGGCCGCGCTGGTCCGGGCCGCCTACCCGAACCTCAACCCACAGCAGGTCGCCGATCGGCTGCAACGCACCGCGGACAACCCACCCGAGGGTCACAACGCCGACATCGGCCACGGGATGGTCAACCCGTACCGGGCGGTGTCGAGCCTGCTCGGCACCCGGACCAACCCGCCCGCCGGCGCGATCCCGGCACCCGCCGTGCGGGACGACCCGCTGAGCTGGCAGCGCTCCGCCGCGATCTGGGCAGCCGTCATCGGCGCCCTGCTCGCCGGGCTACTGCTGGTCGCACGACCCATCATGGCCCTCGGCCGCCGACGCGACTGGCGCCCCGGCCGGCGCGGCGACGCACCAACCGCCGGCTGAGCGGCCGCACCGCGGCGCGGTGCCGACGCCCACGCCGACGCAAAGCGGCTCCGGGCCGGATCAACCGGACCGGAGCCGCTCGTGCGAATGCCTCAGCTCCACACCTTGGAGTTGCTCATCTCCGTGGTGAGGTAGTTTTCGCGGGCGATGCCCACGGCACCGCCGATCTCGTTCAGGATCCGGTTGATGTCCCGGACCGCCGCGTCCCACTTCGCCTGGTGCTGCTCGTAGGCAACGCGGTCCTCGCCGTCCCAGTGCAGCTTGGTCAGCATCGACCGCAGCGTGTCAAGCTTTTCCTCGAGGGTCTTCGAGATGGCCTGCATCTGCTGGTTGCTGCTCTCGAGGACCGCATAGTCAACTTTGATCGTCACGATTTCCTCCTCTGCCGACTACTGATCACGGGTTGAGAGCAGAGTGGAACTTGTCCAGCATCTGCTGCTGCTCTTCGTCGTTGACCTGGTGCGTCGTACCCGACTTGTCGAGCAGGTCAGCGATGCTGTCCATCGCGGTCAGCAGTTTGACGGTGTCCTCGTTCCAACGCGTCATCAGCGACTGGAAGCCCGTGGACGCCTGACCCTTCCACGCGATGGCCAGGTCGTCGACCACGTTCCACAGCTTCTTCAGCTCGCCGTCAACCTCGCTGCGCGTGGACCGCACGTCACTCGCGGCGGTATGCAGAGTCGCAGCTTCGACCTCGAACGCCATGCTTCACACCCTTCCGTCTGTTGTGGTGGCGGCTTCGCCGCACCCCTCCCCCGCGGCAAGGCAGCAACACCCCACCGACGGACACTCCTGTGAAGACCGTAGCGGAACCTGGCCAGCCCTCGCAGCCCTGGCCGGTGCCGTTCGATGGATGCTGGTGAATCGGGCCGGGACAGCCCACCGCCATCCACCGAACGACCGACAGCGCTCAAGCCGGCTCAGACCAGGCGGTCTGAATCAGCTGCTGACCATCGCGACGACGAACCAGGGTGCCGCGACCCGGCGGTTGCGGGCTCGGTCGCAACGTGCCGAAGACCGCGCCCTCCTCCCGGTTGCCGGACATCAGCAGGCCCGGCGAGTCCAACTCACGCAGCCGTTGCAGCACCGGCTCGTAGAGTGCCCTGGACACACCGCCGACCCGGCGCGTGACGATCAGGTGCAGACCGATGTCGCGGGCCTGCGGCAACAGCTCCAGCAGGGCGCTGAGCGGGTTGCTACCGCCAGAGGCCACCAGGTCGTAGTCGTCCACCAGGATGTACAGATCCGGGCCCTTCCACCAACTCCGGTCGCGCAGCTGGGCGGTTGTCACGTCCGGGCCGGGCAATCGGTTCGAGAGGGCGCTGCGGATCGACCCGAGCCCCTGGGCGAACGCCTGGTTCGACGGGGCGTAGTCGAGCAGATGGTCGCCCTCCACCGCCCCCAGCAGGCCACGCCGGTAGTCGGCGATCACCAGCCGGGCCTGCGCCGGGGTGTACCGCTCGGTGATCCCCCGGGCGATCAGGCGCAGCAGGTTGGTCTTGCCGCACTCCGCGTCGCCGAAGACCGTCAGGTGCGGCTCGTTGGCCAGGTCCAGGTAGACCGGCGCGAGTGCCGACTCGTTGACACCGATCGGGAGCCCGGGTGCCGACCGGTCGATGATCCGGGCCAACTCCGCCACCGGCAGCCGGCGGGGCAGCAACCGCACCTTCGGCGCCGGACGACCCGGCCAGTTCGCCGCCACGTGCCCGGCCAGGGACAACGAGGCCTCGCTCAGATCGTCGATGTCGCGACGACCGTCGATCCGGGAGATCGCGGTGAGGAAGTGCAGCTTGTCGCGGGTCAGGCCCCGGCCTGGTGACTTCTCCGGCACGTTGTTCGCGGCGCGGCGGTCGATCTCGGACTCCGAGGCGTCACCGAGGCGCAGCTCCAACTTGGTGCCGAGCAGATCCCGCATGTTGATGCGGATCTCCGCCCACCGCACGGCGGTGAGCACCACGTGGACACCGAAGCCGAGGCCCCGGTTGGCCAACGTGGTGATGGTCTGCTCCAACTCCTCGTACTCCTGGCGCAACGTGTTCCACCCGTCCACCACCAGGAACACGTCGCCGAACGGGTCGTCAGCGAACTCACCGGCGGCCCGGCGACGGCGGTAGCTCGCCACCGAGTCGATGCCGTGCTGAGCGAACCGGCCCTCCCGGTCGTCGAGCACGGCGACCACCTCAGCCACCGTCCGACGGACCGCCTCGACGTCGCGTCGACCAGCCACCCCGGCCAGGTGCGGCAACCGCTCCATGCTGCGCAGGGCGCCCCCGCCGAAGTCCAGGCAGAAGAACTGCACCTCCCGCGGCGTGTGCGTGAGCGCCAGCGAGGCGAGCAGCGTACGCAGCATCGTGCTCTTGCCACTCAGCGACCGACCGACGATGACCACGTTGCCACCGGCCCCGGCCAGCTCGACCATCATCGGGTCCCGGCGCTGCTCGTAGGGGCGGTCCACGACACCGACCGGCACGGTCAGCTGCCCACGCCCAGGCCAGGACGCGGTGCACAGCCCGTAGGTCGGGTCGACCGCCAGCGGGCCGAGCAGCTCACCCAGGCCCGGCGGGTCGGCCAGCGGCGGCAGCCACACCTGGTGCGCCGGGCGACCCCGGCCCTTGAGCTGGTCGATCAGCACGTCGAGCATCGCCACGGCCTTACCGTCGGCCTGCTGCTCCGGCTCCGGGGTGGTGTCCACCGGCACCTGCGGGACCTGCACCGGAACGAAGTCGAGGCCGTACGGCACGATCCGCCGCTGCACCAGCGCCTGCGAGGCGGAGGCCTGCTGCCCCGGGGCCCGGTACGCCCCCGACACGTACGCGGCCCGGAACCGCAGCATCGTGCTGGTGTCCGTCTTCAGGTAGCCGTGGCCCGGCGCGTTCGGCAGCTCGTACGCGTCCGGTACGCCGAGCACGATCCGGCTCTCCACGGCGGAGAACGTGCGCAGACCGATCCGGTACGACAGGTGCGTGTCGAGACCCCGCAGCTTGCCCTCTTCGAGGCGCTGGCTGGCCAGCAGCAGGTGCACGCCGAGGGACCGACCCAGCCGGCCGATCATCACGAACAGGTCGATGAAGTCCGGCTTGGCGGCGAGCAGTTCGCTGAACTCGTCACAGATGATCAACAGGCTGGGCATCGGAGCGAGCGGCTCACCGGCCGAACGCGCCTTCTCGTACTCGAAACGGGAGACGTAGTTGCCGGCCGCCCGGAGCAGCTCCTGCCGGCGCACCATTTCGCCGGCGAGCGCGTCGCGCATCCGGTCGACCAGCGGCAGCTCGTCGGCCAGGTTGGTGATCACCGCGCTGGTGTGCGGCAGCGCCTCCAGCGAGGCGAACGTCGCACCGCCCTTGAAGTCCACCAGGACGAAGTTCAACTCCTCCGACGAGTGGGTCACCGCCAACGCGGCCACCACCGTACGCAGCAGCTCGCTCTTGCCGGACCCGGTCGCGCCGATCACCAGACCGTGCGGGCCCATGCCCTCGTGCGCCGACTCCTTGAAGTCGAGCTCGACCACGTTGCCGTCCGGGCCGACACCGAGTGGGATGCGCAGCCGATCGCGGTGACCACGCGGACGCCAGGTGTTCTGCACGTCCACCGCCGCCGCGTCACCGACGCCGAGCAGGTCCGGCAGCTCGGTGCTGCGGGCCAACGGCTCGTCGCCGCCGGTCTGCTGCTGCGAGAGCCGGAACGGGGCGATCTGTCGGGCCAGCCCCTCGGCGGCCTCGGCGCTGAGCCGGTCGGGCCGACCCAACGTCGACGACGAGCTGCCCCGGACCAGATCGAGTGAGCCGCCGTCGCCCACGTCGAGGCAGAGCAGCCAGCGGCCGGCGTCGCGCGGCACTGTCCCGGAGAGGTCGATCACGGTGGCGCCGAGCAACCCCGGGCCCACCAGCTGGCAGGTCGGTGAGATCTCCCCGCCGTCGATCACCACGACCAGGTGCGGGGCGGTGGTCAGCGGCTTGGCCTCCGGCGCGAACCGGGGCCTCCCGGTCAGCTCGGCGGCGAGGGCCGCCTCGGCCTCGGCCAGGCTGGCGAAGACCAGCCGGCGCGCACCGGCCGCGTCCGTTCGACCACTGTGGTGGGCGTGCGGCAGCCACTTGACCCAGCCCCAGGACGACTGCCGGTCGGGTGCGGCGACCACCGCGACCACCAGGTCGTCCGGTGCGTGGAAGGTGGCCAGTTGCCCCAGCGTCGCCCGGGTCAGGTCGAGCACGGGCTCGCGCTCGCCGCGCAGCACGACCCGGCTGAACGCCCGCACCGACAGCGCCGTCGGCAGGTCAGGCACCGTGGAGTGGGCACGGACGAACCGGCGAAGCGCGATGGCGCTCATCGGCTCCAGGTCCTCCACCGGCTTCGTCTCCGGCGGAACGATCTCCACGGCGAGCCGCTGCGGGCCGAGGGCGATCCGGGTCTCGCCGAAGTCGTCCTCGGTGATCCGCCGCTCCCAGAGCCGACGGGACGCGGCTATCGACCAGAGCGCGTCGGGCTCCGGGTGCCGCCAGGCCATCGCCGCCCGCTGCTGCTCGGCGGCACGCCGGGTGCGCTTGCGCATCTGCGCCAGGTAGCGCATGTAGTCGCGGCGATCGGCGTTCAGCTCGGCCTTGTCCTTGCCACCGCTGTTCGCCAGCGAGCCGATCGCCATGCCGAGCATCGAGACACCGAACAGACCACCGGCGACGTACGTCATCATGCCGCCGCCCTTGCCGGCGTAGAGGAACGCCATGGCACCGACCCCGCAGAACATCGGCAGGATCATGAGCAGCTGGCCCATCCCGCGGGGCGTCGGCTCGGGCAGCTCGGGAGGCGACTCCAGCAGCACCTCGCCGCGCGGTAAGGCCGGCCCCGGCTGACGCGGGAGCCGGCGGAAAACCACCGTGCTCACGGCTGTCTCCTCCCCAGAAGCGGCAGTGATGACCTGCCGCCGCGGAACACCGCCCGCGGGTGGGCATCGTACGTGCCCGTCATCGTAGGTAATCTGCCGTGTGCGCGGTGGACCCGGACCGCCGCAGCACAGCACAGCACAGCCAGCCGAGCGCAGACGCACACCTGGAGGCCACTGTGGCGACGAAGACGGCGACCGGTGGTCTGAGCCGGATCACCATCGTGGCTCCGCGTACCCGGATGGACCTGGCGCTGCCGTCGGACGTGCCGATGGCCGACCTGCTCCCCACCCTGCTGCGCTACGCCGGCGAGGACATGGCCGACGAGGGTGCCCGGCACGGCGGCTGGGCACTGTCGCGGTTGGGTGGTGCGCCCCTCGACGGCGGTCGTACCGCAGCGCAGCTCAGCGTCCGGGACGGTGAGGTGCTCTACTTCAACCCCCGGTCCAACGCCGCGCCGGAGATCGTCTTCGACGACGTGGTGGACGCGGTCGCCACCGCGACCAACCAGCGCCCCGGCGCCTGGCAGGTCGGCGCGACCCGCTCCTTCGCGGTGATCTTCGCGGCGGCGGCGCTCGGAGCCGGCGCGCTGGCCGCCCTCTTCGCCGGCCCGCCGCACCTGCCCGGTGCGCTGGCCGCGCTGCTGGTCGCGGTGGCGCTGCTGGTGGGCGCGGCGGTGCTGTCCAGGGCCGCCGGGGACAGCGGCACCGGCGCGGTGCTGGCTCTGGTCGGCCTGGCGCACGCGGCCACCGGCGGCCTGCTGCTGCTCGCCGGCGATCGACCGCTGACCGAGCTGGCCAGTCCGCACGTCCTGCTCGCGGCAACCGCCGCTGTGGTGGCCGGCGCGGTGGCCGTGCTGGCGGTCGGCGACCGGCACCCCCTCTTCTTCGCCGCGATCGGGGTCGCGGCCGCGACCGGCCTGGGTGCGATGCTCTGCCTGGTCCTCGGCCTCGACGCGGCGGCCTCCGCCGCGGTGGTCGCCGCGGTCGCGTTCGGCGTGGTGCCGGCGCTGCCGATGATGGCCTACCGGCTGGCCCGGCTGCCGGTGCCGTCGATCCCGACCGGCCCGGAAGACCTGAAGACCGACAGCGAGTCGGTGGACGGTCGGCAGGTGCTCCAGCGGAGTGAGCGCGCCGACGAGTTCCTCACCGGGCTGCTGTGGACGGTGTCCCTGCTGGTGTTGGGTGCACAGTTCGTGCTGGCCCTGGACGGGCGACTGCCCGCGGTGTTGCTGTGCCTGGTGTTGGCGCTGCTGGCGCTGCTGCGGGCTCGCCCCCTGCTGGGCCGGGCACAGCGCACCCCGGTGCTGCTGGCCGGCTCCGTGGGTCTGGGTCTGGCCGCCGCTGCCACCTTCGCCGGTGGGTCGCTGCCGGTCCGGCTCGGCCTGATCCTGGGCGGGCTGGTGCTGGCCGCCGTGATCAGCCTGATCTACGGTCTGACCGTCGCCGGCAAGCGCATCTCGCCGGTCTGGGGCCGCCTGCTCGACATCGTCGAGATCCTGCTCATCATCTCGCTGGTGCCGCTCGCCTTCTGGGTCTGCGGCCTCTACGGCTGGATCGTCAACCTCCGGCCCTGATCGTGTCTCGTCACCACACCGGTCAGCGCGACCGCGCAGCTGTGGAGACGCCCAGCGCCGACGCGACCGGAGCGGTGGCGTAGACGCCCGGAGCATGCTGACCGTCCATCGGGCGGGTGGACGCGCCCGCTCGATCCGCGACCTCGCGGACCACCTTGACCAGGGCCTCGACGTGGTTGTCCATCGCCGCGACCCGCACCAGCGGGGCCGCCACCCGACCGTCCGTCGAGACTGTCACCGCCACCGTGTGCGACGGCGCCGAGGTGGCGGTGATGGCGTCCACGAGGGGGCCGAGCGACGCGTCGGAGCGACCCCGCAGCGCCATGCAGCGGTGCGTCCAGCCACCGCCGCGCAGCCCTCGCCAGCTCTCCGCCGGCGCCTCGGGCACCAGGTCCAGGCCGGCGGCCGAGACGATCGCCGCGCGCAGTTCCTCCCGGCCCAACGGGCGGTGGGCCAGCCCCGCCGAGGTCAGCGCCTTGCCGAGCCGGCCGATCCCGGCGGCCACCGTCCGGTGCACGCCGGTCAGCCCGCCGCCCCGGCTCACCGCCTCGGCCCTTGCGTCCCGGACGGTGAGCCGCACCGCCACCCAGACGGTCCGGTGTGCCGCCGGCGGAGCACCGGGGGCCGGGTACCAGACCAGCGTGTGCGCGACGACCTGGGTCCGGGAGACCGGGGCGCTGAAGTCCGCGAGCACCCCCAGCGCACGGTCCACCGCGGAGGCGTCGACGGAGCCGACCGCCGCACCGGTGGCGGATTGCAGTGCGACGGCGGCGAACCAGCCCTGGTCGTCACGCCCGATGCCGAGCCGGGTGCCTCGGTCGGTCAGCTCGATGATGCTCAGCTCCGGGGCGAGCGCCGCCAACCGCGGGTCGGTCGCCGTGCCGCTGGCCAGCGCGGCCGACGCCCGCTCGCCGCGTCGCCGCAGCCGTCGGCGCAGCAGCAGGTCCTCGAACCACCAGCGACCGCCTCGACGGGCGAAAGCCGCCAGAACGATCAGCAGCGCCACCGCCCCCGCTGCGGCGACCAGCCAGCTGGGTCCGGCCGTGGCGGCCCAGACGCCGACCCCGCACAACTCCAGCACGACGAGCTGCCCGACCAACACGGGACCGACCCGTCCACGGCCGGGCCGCTCGGCCGGGGACGCCGGTCGGGTCGGAACGTCGACCGGGTCCGTGACCGCTCGGGCGGGTGGCGCCTGAACCTGCGTCATCGCTGACTGTCCCTCCTGCACGGTACGGCTCTGCGCCGGGTCGGTCCGGTGCCGGCCACGAGCGGTGGTCCCAAGGACGCACCGTCGGCCCCTTATCGTAGGGAAGCCCGCGACGGCACTTCGACCTGATCGTCGCGGAAACACCCCGCCGGAGGTAAGTCATGCGGACCCGCCGCGATCAGGTGCAGGCGTACCGCTTCGTCACCCGCCGCATCGTCTCCGCTCTGCTGTCAGGCGATCCGGAGACCACCAACCTCCCGATGCGACGGCTCGGCATGGCCGTCTTCGGCAGCGTCCTGGCCGCGGCCATCGTGCTCGGCGGGGTGGGCGCCTACGGCCAGTTGACCGGCGGCGCGGCGCCGCTGGCCGAAAAGACCCTGGTCATCGAACGGGAGACCGGCGCGACGTACGTCTTCATCGAGGGAAAGCTGCACCCGACGCTCAACTACACCTCGGCACGCCTCATCGTCAACGATGCGAGTGCCGAGGTGCGGACGATGTCCCAGGCGTCGCTGCGGGACCGGCCCCGCGGCGTCACCGTCGGCATCGTCGGGGCACCGGACGCCCTGCCGGACCGTAAGTCGCTGACCGGGCTGCCCTGGTCGGTCTGTGACGTGCCTGACCCGCTCGACCGGCGGCGCTCCAGCACGCGGCTGGTGATCGACCGGGCGCTGCCCGGCGGCACGCCGCTGGGCGACCGGGGCGTGCTGGTCTCGGTGGACGACCAGCGCTACCTCGTCACCAACAACAGCCGACTCCAGCTGCTCGACCAGGCCCGCACGATGACGGCGCTGCGGATGGCCGGCACCGAACGACTCCAGATCGGGCAGCAACTGCTCAACGCGGTGCCTGCCGGGCCACCGCTGCGCAGGATGTCGCTCGCCGGTGAGGGCGAGCCCAGCAACCGCAAGGTGGCAGGGAAGTCGTACAACGTCGGTTCGGTGTTCAAGGCGGCCGGGCGGCACTACGTGCTGACCCGGGACGCGCTCGTGCCGATCAGCGAGATCACCGCGTTGCTCCAGACCAGCGGCAGCGGTCGGATCACCGACATCACGCCGAACGACGCCAGCGAGGCGTTCGAGGAGCAGCGGATCGAGGAGGAGGGGCTGCCCGCGACGGTGCCCGCCCTCTACCCGGCCCAGCCCGGTCAGACGACGCTGTGCGCGACGTACCGGAAGGGCAGCGCGGGCGGTCCGCCGACCACCACCCTGGAGGTCTTCGACCGGGTGCCGGATGAGCTGACCGACAGCGATCCGGGACTGGTGCCGGTGCGCCAGACCAGGCGCGACGCCGTACGCACCGCCGAGGCGGTGCTGCTGCCCGGCGGCAAGGGTGTCATCGCGCAGGCCTCGCCCGGCGCCGGGACCAGCGGGTCGGGTGCCGCCGGGTCGACGATCTACCTGATCAGCCCGCAGGGCATCCGGTATCCCCTGGGCTCGGCGGCGACACTGGAGGTGCTCGGCTACGGCGGGGTCACCCCGCTGGCGGTGCCCGGTTCCCTGCTCGCACTGATCCCGACCGGGCCGACACTGGACCGCGAGGACGCGTTCGCCGTCTTCGCTCCCGACGGACCGGCGCCGACCGCCTCACCGTCGGCCGCACCGAGGTCAGGCTCACCGTCGGCGGCACCGCCCTCGGGCTCGCCGTCCACCGCGCCACCGTCCCGGTCGCCGTCCACCGCGCCACCGTCGGGCTCGACACCGTCGGCTCCGGCCAGTGGCGCCCCGTCGAGCGGCGGGACCGGCGGCGGAGGGTCCACGGAATAGACCGACGCAAACGGCTGAGCAGCTTGGACGGGTCGCCCGGAGTCGCACTGGTGGACTAACCTTGATGTCGCTGACGGTTGTCAACCAGAACGACGGGGATGTTGCCATGGCCGGGCGTACGGAAGTCGACCTGTTGTCCCTTGAGGACTTCCACAAGCACCTGGCGTCTCGGTTGAGTCAGGCCGAGTCGGTGCTACGCAAGCTCAACACCGAGATGCAGTGCCGCCCTCCGGCGCTGGGCTCGTTCTTCGACGCCACCGACATGGCGCGTCGCTACAGCACGGTCCACCAGTCCTACGTGGAGCAGGCGCAGCGGATCCGGCAGGCGGTGCTGGCGGCACAGCAGGCGACCAGCACGATCCTGAGCAACTACCGCACCGCCGAGGCGCGTAACGCGGCCAACGCCGACGATGTCACCGCCGCGCTGACCCCGGTCGACCGGGCGTTCCAGCCGAAGGAGGACGGGCGTGTCTGAATACACCCAGCGCTATCAGGGCAGCAGCCACGAGCAGCTGTACGACGGCCTGATGGCGGGCAAGCCCGAGCAGATCGAGGGCGTAGCCGCCCAGTGGGCCGAGCTCAAGGGCATCCTCGACGGCCTCGGCCGGGAGTTGAGCGGCGACCTCGACAAGCTCGCCAACACCTGGACGGGTTCGGCAGGTCTGGAATTCCATCGGCGACTCAACCTGATCGTCGCCCACACCGACGCGTTGGGCGAAGGGATGGCCGGCATCAAGCAGGGGTTGACCCTGATGGCCGACCACCTGCGGGCCGCCCACAAGAAGGCCGAGAGCCCGGAGGAGACCGACGACAACGACAAGGCGATCGGCGGTGCGATCAAGGGTGGCGCCCTCTTCGGTCTGACCGGCCTGATCGTCGGGGGCGTCGCGGGCCACCAGCAGGACAAGGCAGAGCAGGAGAAGGCCCACCAGCGGATGGTGAACCTGGTGGCCGATCTGGCCAGCAGTTACGACATCTCCGCCTACGACCGGGTGGTCGACCCGCCTCCGCCCGACCCGGACACTCCCAACACCAGCAGCAAGGATCCGACGACGCCACACAGTGTCTCGGCCATCCCCAAGGTGACCGGTGGCCCCAACACCGGCACTCACCTCGTGCGCACGGGTGACGCGACCATCTCGACGCCGGCCCACGCCGTGCAACTGCCCGGCCACGGTGCCGTTACCGACGAGGTCGGCGCGGGCACCGGTGGCAGCCCGGCTGGCGCCACCGGCCCGATCGGCGTCGGCGGCGGCCTCACCGGCGGGGGCACCTCCCTCGCCGGGGCGGATCCACTGGTGGGCGGCGCGCTGCTGGGCGGAGGTGTCGCTGGGCTCGCCGGCCTGTCCGCTCCGGCGGGCGGGCCCACTGCGGTGAGCACCGGCCCCGGCCTGCTCTACGGAGCACAGGGCGGAGCACCGGCCGGCGGGGTGTTGCGCAGCGGCGCGCTCGCGGGCTCGGGCAACGCGCCGCCCGCCTCGGCTCGGCCGACCGGCGGTGGTGCGCCCCCGGCGGAGAGTCGCGCCGCCAACGGTGTCGGGCGCAGCATTGACGGCCAGCGGGCGGGGAGCGGCGGCCGCGCGGCCGTGAGCGGTGGCAACGCCCGGCCGGGGTCCGGCGGTCGTCCCGGTGTGCTGGGCGGCCAGGGTCGAGCACAGGACGACGACTCCGACGAGCGGCTGACCTGGTTGACCGAGGACGAGATGGTGTGGCAGGGCGACGAGAAGCCCGCTCCCCCGGTGCTCGGCACCGGCGACTGACCACGGTCCACCGCCGGTCGGCCTCCACCACCGGCGCAGCCACCCGGACAGTGCGCGGTGCCCCCGATCGGACGTGATCCGGTCGGGGGCACCACCGTTCTCGGCCCCCGATCGGCGCCGTCCACAGTGCCCATGGTGGTGGCGGTCACGCCAGCGCGGCCCGTCGCCGTGGTGCGGTACGCCAGGACGGGCGATAGGTTGGTCGGGTGTCGTCCGCAGCGTCTGTCCGCCCAGCCCGGCGGGCTGTGCTGCGGTCACTGCGGGAACTGACCCGCCTGGCGGTCACCGCGCTGGTGCTCGCGGTCGGCCTCGGTGCCGCTCTCGCCGCGACCCCACCGCCCGCCCCCACGCAGCTGCGACCCAGTGCCGTGAGCAGTCGGGTGACGAGTGTCCGCCCCGACGCCGGCCCGGCCATCGATCGGGCCAGCCAGCCCGCTGTCGCCTCGCCGGCCGGCCCGCTCGATACCGCCAGCGCCGATACCGCCACGGCGACCGGTCCGGTCGCGGCGGGCCCGTTGCACACCCCGGCCATCGATCCCGGCCGTGGCACTCCCGCGCGCCGCGGCCCGCCCGCCCGCTGAGCCAGGCCCGGCAATCCCCGGGGCCCGATCCCGGCTGATCCCGTACGGCACCTGAGGTGGCCGTCGACGGGACGATCCCGCCACCGGGCCGACCGGCGCCGCCGTGCCCTCCTGCCGCCCGTCGATACCCGCCTTCGACCGCGAGGTGCTGATCATGCAAACCATCCTTTCCGCCGTCCTGCCAGACCTCTCCCGAGCCGTCGTCATCTGGCTGAGCCTGCTCGGCGTGGTCGCTGTCGCCGTCTCTGTGCTCCTGCTCCGACCCGGCCGGCTCCGCTTCGACCCGGGCGCCCGGATCCGCCGCGCGGCCATGCCGAGCCAACTGGAGCAGGTGCAGGAGGAGCGGGAGCAGAGCCGCTACGCGCAGGAGGTCGCGGTGGCCGCGGAACGGGCGACCACCACGGTGCGTCGTCGCCGGGCGGAGTGGGTGGCCGCGCAGGAGGAGGTCGAGGCGGCCTGGCTGGCGTACGAGGCGGCCGAGGCCGGCGTGCGGCGGCTCGACGCGGCGGCCGCGATGCCGCTGCCGCACACCGCACGGACTCCCGCCGAGTACGCCGACCGCGAGCGCTACCTGCACCGAGCGGCCCTGGACGCGTACTGGCGGCGGGAACTGTCGGTGGAGCAGCTCAGCGACATCTTCGCGCACCGTGACGGCTGGGACCCGCGACTGCACCCGGTCGAGCAGGAGCTGGTGCTCCAGCGGGCGATCCGGGACAATCTGGCGGCCAAGCATGCCGTGGCCCGCGAGCGGGAGCAGGCCGCGTGGCGGGCGGCGGAGTTGGCGGTGGCCGCGGCTCGCAGCCTGCGTGAGGAGGCGCACGCGGCGACGGGACGACGGGTCGCCGAGTCGGCGTCGGTGCTGCCGCTGAGCGAGGTCGCCTGGCCGTTGGGCGCGCAGACCCGGGAGAACGTCGAGCAGACCCGGGAGAACAAGGTGGCCGCCCGCGGCCGGGCGACGGTGCCCGCGTTCTGAGCCCTGCGGCGTCGGGTGGGTTAGCGTGACGGCATGTCCCGACAGGCGTGGGTCCTCGTGGTGGTCGCCGGCATCCTGGCGCTCGCCACACTGGTCGGTGCCGTGGTGCTGGCGGTACGGGTGGTGCGCACCCGCCGACTGCTGACCGGGCTCGGCGCGGGCGGCAAGTTCGCCTTCTACGGGGCGCTGATCTACACGATCTTCCCGGTCGACGTGCTGCCGGACCCGATCTACCTGGATGACATGGGGGTCCTGGCCGCCGCGTTGCTCTACCTGACCCGGCTGGTGCACCAACGTCGGGCGACGGGTCGCCAGCTGCCCGGTCAGCCGGACGCCCCGCCGAGCCAGGGTCGGGCACGCCGCCGCGTGCCATGATCGAGGTCGGTTCGGGGACAGGGGCGGGTATGGCGGGCGATCACCGGTTGGACATGCACGATGAGCGGGTTGTCGCCTTTTGCGCCGAACGTCACCTCGCGACGCTGACCACCCTGCGCACGGACGGCACCCCACACGTCGTACCGGTCGGGGTGACCCTCGACCCGGCGGCCGGGCTGGCCCGAGTCATCACCTCCGGCACCTCCCAGAAGGCCCGTCAGGTGGCGGCAGCCGGCGCGGCAGGCGCGGCGGTGGCCGTGTGCCACGTGGATGGCCGCCGCTGGTTGACCGTCGAGGGTCGCGCCGTGCTGCGGTCGGATCCGGCAGCCGTGGCGGAGGCGGAGCGGCGGTACGCCGAGCGGTATCGGACACCGCGCCCGAATCCGGAACGTGTGGTCATCGAGATCACCGTGACCCGGCTGCTGGGGAGCCTGTGAGCTGACCGCGCGTCCCCGATGACGGGTTCGGGCCGGGCCGGGAAGCCGCGCGATCCCGCGCGCCCGCATCCGGCGGAATTCTCGGTGGAGCAGAGCGGTTACGCCCTCGGTACGCCCCGGGCCGAGACCACCGATGGTCGGCCCCCGTGTTGCGCCGAGCGCCATTCCCGGTGCTGCCGTCCTCCGCTCGTCGGAGGCGCCAACCCCCGAACGGAGACTCGACAATGAACCCGATCGTCCAGAAGAGCGGTCTGTCCGTCGTCGGCCTGCTCGTCGCCGGCGGCTGCGCCCTCGGACCGGCGGTGGCCGCACAGGCCGCCCCGGCAGCGGCCGCGCCGGCTGCCCCGGCTGCGTCGAACCAGACTGACCGGCACGCCGAGCGGATCCTCGGCGTCGACTACCAGGCCCAGCCAAACTTCTACTACTGCGGCCCGGCCGCGACCCGGATCGCGCTGTCCGCCCAGGGCAAGGCGCTCTCCCAGGACGAGGTGGCCCGACTGCTCGGCACCACCGAGGCGGGTACCCCCTCGGCCCTGGACACCACGCGGGTGCTGAACGAACTGACCGGCGGCAAGTACCGGACCACCGAGATCCGTGATTCGGTGGCCCGCCCGGACCAGGTCGAGCAGTTGCGCCGGGACGTGCTGGCCGCGGTGGACGCCGGCCGGCCGGTGGTGGCCAACATCAAGGGCACGACCGTGGACACCGACGGCAACCCGCACTCGTACGAGGGCGGCCACTACCTGACCCTGGTCGGCTACCGCGACGGTGGTGACACGATCCGGGTCGCCGACCCGGCCGACCCGGCGGTGGGCGAGTACTGGATGAGCCTGCCGAAGGTCGCCAACTGGATCGCCGAACGCGGCTACTCCTCCTGACCGTGACGGTTCACCGGGCCGGCCTCTCCCGTGCGGGGAGGCCGGCCCGACCGTCGTTACGGGTCCGGGCGGCGAGGTGCGCGCGGCGACGGGCCCGGGCGGCTCGCGTTGGTCGGGCCCGGTGCATCTGTCGCCGGACCGGCGGGTGGATCTCCGCCTCACCGGCACCGGCCGCCCGGCGCACGATCCGATTGGCGTCGTCCGGTTCACAACCGGCTGCCCGGAGCAGGTCGCTGGCCGCGGTACGTAGGCCGGTGACGAGGGATTCGCCGAACGAGCTGACCCCGCGCGCGGACGCCTGCCCGGCCAACTCGGCGCACTGCTCGATGAGCCGGCGGGTGCCCCGGGGGTCGTCGCCGCTCCTGCACTCCGTACGCATCACCGTCACCGCCTGACCCAACCGGCGCATCGCGTCCGGCAGCTCCGGCGGAATCGGCTCGTCGTACTGCAGGGCGGTGCTCGACCAGCGGGCCATGGCACGGCTGTCTAGCAACAACCGTTCCAGGTTGGCCGCGCTGCGGGCGTAGCGGTGGTACTGCTGCCGGCGGTGCCAGCGCACGGGTGCGATCGTCACGACCTCCTCGGCCCCGCTCAGCGCGTCGTGCAAGCGGCCCAGGTCGTCCTCGGTGCCGCGGAGCCGCTCCAGGACGCCCATGGTCCGGGCGCCGTCGCGCTCGCTTACCGCCTGCGCCAGCTCAGCGAGTTGCTCGCAGAGGATCTCGAAGATCGGTGCGGCGGCCCGGTCCAGCACTCGCATCGGGTTGATCGGCAACAACAGCGCGACCACCACCAGGCCGACCGCCCCGCCGACGAGCGCGTCGAAGATCCGGGGCACCTCCAGGCCACTTTCCATCGGGGCCAGCGTGGCGATCAGCACGGCCGTACCACCGGCCTGACCGACCAGCGGACCACCCTTCCCAGCCACCAGCAACGCGGCGGCGATGGCCAGCGCGACCACCACGCCGGTCTGCCACGGGCCCGAGCCGAGCAGGAATCGCAGCGTGTCGCCGATGACGATGCCCAGGGCCACGCCGCCCAACAGCTCAAAGGTGCGCCGAGCCCGCTGCCCGATTGCGGTGGCGATCGTACCGACGGCGGCGGCGGGGGCGAAGACGTGCGATCCCTGGCCGAGCAGGTTCTTGGCGAGCAGGGCGGCGATCGCCGCGGCCAACCCGGCCTGGATGGAGATCACCAGCGTGACCTCCCACTGCCGGGCTCGGATCCGGCTGGCCTGGCCACCACGGTGCCGCATCCGCCGAACCGTCCGCTCGGCGGTCTCATCGAGCCGCTGTCGGCGGTCCTCGGGTGGGCGGTCCTCGGCCATGGCGGCGGTTACCCAGGCAACGGCGCGGCAATCTTGGCGGCCGGGCACCACCGCGCCCGCCAGCCCCAACGACACCGTCGAACACATCGTCAACCGTAGGTTTGCCCAGCCCCGTGGGGGTACCAGAGCCGCACTTCCTCCCACCGACCCGCAACCGGTAAGGGGCCGTGACATGACCAACTCACCGACCGACGACGACCACGATGCCGTCGACATCCTGGTCTCCGACCATCGTGCGATCGAGGCAGTCCTCGTCGACCTGGCGACCCGGCAGGGCGCTCCCGAGCACCGCCGGCACCTCGCCGACGTGGTGATCGCCGAACTCGTCCGTCACTCGGTCGCCGAGGAGACGTATGTGTACCCGATCGCCCGCAAGGCACTGCCCGACGGCAACGAGATCGCCGACCGCGCGATCGCGGAACACGCCGACGCCGAGCGGACCATGCAGGAGTTGGACTCCACCGACCCGTCCGACCCCCGTTTCGACGAACTGGTCGCCCAGCTGACCAGCACCGTCCAACGCCATGTGACGGAGGAGGAGAAGGAGCTCTTTCCGCGGCTGCGCGCGGCGACGGCCCGGGAGGAGCTGGTCGAGGTGGCTGCCAAGGTGACGGCGCTCAAGGAGACAGGGCCGACCCGGCCCCATCCGGGAAGCCCGCAGCACCCGGCGGCGAACAAGCTGCTCGCCCCCGGCATCGGTCTGGTCGACCGGCTGCGCGACGCGCTGAGCGGCCGACCCACCTCGATGGACGAGCTACGCGACAAGCACCAGCCCTGACCCCACCGTTCGGGCCGAGCCCACTCCCGGGTCGCCGAGGGCTCGGCGACCCGGGTGGGGCTGGCGGATCAGCGCACCTGGTCGCCCTCACCGGTACGCGCCTGGGCCTGGTCCACGCCCTTGTCGATCTGATCGCCGTACTTGCCTCCGGTGCGCTTGTCGGCCATGTCGCCGGCCTTCTGCGCGCCCTGGTCGACCTGCTTGTCGTGCTTGTCCGCGAAGTTCTTGGCCTTGTCCATGAAGTCACCCACGGCGTTCCCCCTCAGTCCGGTCCGTCCCTTGCGCGTTCCCTCGGCCGGACAGCGCAAACGCCGTCGTTCCGGTGGCGATTCGCGAACCCCTACCCGCGACACTGCTGCCGGCGTACGATCCGCGCGGGCGACGGCCCGCCATTCGGGGTGTCGGGGTACGACCGACCGGGTACCGACCTCGTCGACATCGAGGAGGACCGACATGGCCGCAGAGGGACCCGGATCGACAGGCGGCCCCGGGCCGCGCCAGACCTGGGCGGCGTTGCCCTGGCTGGTCCGAACCGCGGTGTTGTGGAGCGCCTGCCTGGTGGTGATCGCCGCCGGGCTCTATCTGCTGGGCCGGATCGCCGTCCTGTTGGCACCGCTGGCCATCGCGCTGGCCGCCACCATCTTCCTCACCGCGTTGCTCGATCCGGTCCTGCTTCTGCTGCGCCGGTTGCGCCTGCCGGCCGCGCTGGCCGCGCTCTGCACCGTACTGCTGCTGCTCGGCATCCTGGTCGGCGTTGGCGCGCTGGTGTGGAACCTGACCGCCAGCCAGTTCGATCAGCTCAGCCAGGAGCTGACGCAGGGGGTCGAACGCAGCCGCGACTTCGTGACGTCCACCCTGCCGGTCAGCGAGGCACAGCTGGACCGGCTGGTCGACCAAGCCCGGCAGGGGCTCAGTGGCAGCTCTCCGGACCCGGTGGCCGGCGCCCGGACCGCCACGGAGGTGTTCGGCTCCTCGCTGCTGGCTCTGGTGCTGCTCTTCTTCCTGCTCAAGGATGGCCGGTCGATGTGGCACTGGGTGCTGTCGCGGGTGTCCGGCCCCAACCAGCCCGTGCTGGCCGAGGCCGGCCGGGCCGGTTGGCAGACGTTGGGCGCGTACAGCCGGGGCACGATGTTCATCGCCGCTATCGACGCGCTGGGCATCGGGTTGGCGCTCGTTGTGCTGCGGGTGCCACTCGCCCTGCCACTGGCGTTGATCACGTTCCTCGGCGGGTTCGTGCCGATCATCGGGGCGACGGTGGCCGGTGCGGTGGCGGTGCTGGTGGCACTGGCCGCGAACGGTCCCACCACCGCGTTGCTCACCCTCGCGGCCGTGATCGCCGTCCAGCAGATCGAGGGCAACCTGCTGGAGCCGCTGGTCATGAAGCGGCAGGTCCGACTGCATCCGGCGGTGATCCTGGTGGCGGTCACCGCGGGCACGCTGATCGCGGGGATCGCTGGCGCCTTCGTCAGCGTCCCGATAACCGCCGTCCTCTGGCGCGTCATCGACACCGTCCAACAGCGCCGCTCGGCCTCGGCCCTCCTACCCACTGACTGATCATCGACCGAGGTGCGTGGCGAACCAGGTCCCAGCCTGGTCGGCGACCTGCTCAAGGGTGCCGGGTTCCTCGAAGAGATGGGTGGCGCCGGGGATCACCCGCATCTCGGCAACCTCCCCCAACTCGGCCAGCGCCTGCTCGTTGAGCGCGATCACCTCTTCGTCCAGCCCGCCCACCAACAACAACGTCGGGGTGCGCACCTGGGTCAGCGCGTCTTCTGCCAGGTCCGGCCGACCACCTCGGCTGACGACGGCGGTCACCCGATCGGCGCGGGACGACGCCGCGACCAGGGCAGCGGCAGCCCCCGTACTGGCCCCGAACAGGCCGATCGGCACGTCACCGGCCGGACGCTCGGTGGCGAGCCAGTCGACGATCCCGGCCAGCCGGCTGGCCAGCAGCCCGATGTCGAAGCGCAGGTCGGCGGTTCGCGCGTCCAACTCGTCCTCGACCGGGGTGAGCAGATCCGCCAGCACGGTGCCGAGCCCTCGGTCGTTGAGCGTTTTGGCCACCGCCACGTTGCGCGGGCTGTGCCGGGAACTGCCGCTGCCGTGCGCGAACAGCACCACGCCGTCCGGCTGGGCGGGCAGCATCAGGTCGGCGGGGAGCTGGACGTCCCCGATCGGAACTGTCACCGTGCGCTGCTGATCGTCCATGCCCCACCTCCGGTGCTCGGCAATGGTCCGGGTACCCCGCCCGCCGCGCGCCACGCACGCCGACGACGCCGGTGTCACCCGGGGGCCGTGGGCAGGCCGCCGGGAGCGCGTTTGCCGGGTGGGGCGTCGGGTACGCGACGAGCGACCGCAGACCGTGATCGGCGCAACCGCGCCCCGACGGATCGCGAGGATCGCCATGGCCAAGCAGCAGATCTCCCGGCAGCAGCAGCTGACCGAGCAGGCCCAGCGGGAACAGGACGCGGAGCGCAATCAGGACTTCGGGGACCAGGATTTCGGAGACCAGGCCGCGTCGGCCCGGTTGCCCGACGACCCGAAGGCGGCGGCCCCCCGGGATGCGATCGGGCGCCCGTCGACCGGCGAGCCGGTCTGATTCACCAGGCCCGGCGAGCCGGTCTGATTCACCGGGCCCGGCGGGCGGGGCGGGAAGGTTCCCGCCCCGCCCGTCACTGTTCGGGCTCGGGCAACCGCAGCAGCGGAGACCGGCCCGGTGGCTGCTCGGGCGGAGGGCCGGACGGCTCGGCCGGCGGCACCGGCACCGTCACCGGCTCGTCGCAGGTCACCCGCAGCACCTGGTCGTGGTGGCGCAGCTCCACCACGTCGTCCGGGCCGCCGTGGCGCAGCGAGTACGTCGTCTGGTGCGGTCGGACATCCACCCGCAGCGCCAGCCCCCGCCACTGCAGGGAGAACTCCAACCGGCTGAGTCGGCTGGAGAGCCGGGGGGCGAAGGACAGCTCCCCGTCGTGGTCCCGCAGACCTCCGAACCCGCCGACCAGGGCGAGCCACGCGCCGGCCAACGACGCCATGTGCACGCCGTCGCGGGTGTTCTCGTTGAGGTCGTGCAGGTCCATCAGCGCGGCCTCACGCAGGTAGGTGTGCGCGAGTTCGGGGTGGCCCACCTCCGCGGCGAGCACCGACTGGGTGCAGGCCGACAACGACGAGTCGCGTACGGTGCGACGCTCGTAGTAGAGGAAGTTGCGTACCTTCTCCTCGGGGGTGAAGGCGTCCCCCCGCCAGTGCATGGCGAGGACCAGGTCGGCCTGCTTCACCACCTGCTTGCGGTACAACTCGAAGTACGGGTAGTGCAGCAGCAACGGGTACTTCTCCGCCGGTGTGTGCGTGAAGTCCCATTCCTCGAATCGGGTGAAGTTCTCCACCTGCTGGTGGACGCCGAGCTCCTCGTCGTACGGCACGTGCATGGAGGTGCCGGCGTCCCGCCAGCTCGCGGCCTCCTCGTCGGTGACCCCGAGGTGGAACGCCTCGTCCCGGTAACGCATGACCGCGTCGGCGGCGGCGAGCAGGTTCCGCTGCGCCATCAGATTGGTGTAGATGTTGTCGTTCTTCACGGCGGTGTACTCGTCCGGGCCGGTGACACCATCGATGTGGAACCGCCCGTGCCGGTCGTGGTGGCCGACCGAGCGCCACAGCCGGGCGGTCTCCACCAGCAGCTCCAGCCCGATCTCGCGTTCCATCTGGGTGTCCCCGGTGACCATCACGTAGCGGCGCACGGCGTCGGCGATGTCGGCGGCGATGTGGAAGGCTGCCGTGCCGGCCGGCCAGTATCCGGACGATTCCGGGCCTTCGATGGTCCGCCAGGGGAAGGCGGCACCCCGCAGGTTGAGCGTCTCGGCACGTTCCCGCGCCGAATCCAGTGTGCTGTGCCGCCACTGCAACGCGCTGCGCACCGCGGTCGGCTGGGTGTACGTGAGCACCGGAAGGACGAACATCTCGGTGTCCCAGAAGGCGTGGCCGTCGTAACCGGGGCCGGTCAATCCCTTCGCCGAGATCGGCCGTTGCTCGGCGCGCGCGCCGGCCTGCAACACGTGGAAGAGGCCGAAGCGGACCGCCTGCTGCACCTCCGGGTCACCCTCGACCAGCACGTCTGAGGCGTCCCAGAACGCGTCGAGATAGTTGCGCTGCTCCCGGTGGAGCCCGTCCCACCCGTCGAGCCGGGCGCCGGCCAACGCCGCTCCGACCTGGTCGCGCAGTGCCGGCAGGGACCGGCGACTCGACCAGCCGTACGTCAGATACTTGATCACCCGCAGCTTCTCGCCGGGCTTGAGCACGCAGGCGATGGTGGTGCGCACCCAGTCCTGGTATCCCTCGGACTCGATCGTGGTGTGGTCCGGGCCGTGCACCTCGTGCTCCATGGCGGCGGCGACCCGCAGACCGGAGACCTTGGTGCGGTGGATCAGCTGACCGCCGTCGGGGGTGGTCAGCTCCTCCTCGGCCTGCAGTGGCGACTCCAGCACCGCCGCGACCCGGGGGTCCTTGCTCTGCGCGGGCAGCGATTCGTTCGCCACCAACTCGGACTGCACGATCAGCCGCAGCGGGCCGTCGACGGCCTCCACCTCGTAGCTGATGGCGGCCACGGAACGCTGGGTGAACGAGACGAGACGGGTGCTGCGGACCTTGACCTCCCGGCCGGCGGGCGAGCGCCAGTGCAGCTCCCGGTGCAGGGTGCCGGCCCGCAGGTCGAGGATCCGTTCGTGGGCGAGCAGCTCTCCGTAGCGCACGTCGAGCGGCTCGTCGTCGACCAGCAGCCGGATCAGTTTGCCGTTGGTGACGTTGACGATGGTCTGCCCGGACTCGGGGAAGCCGTAGCCCGCCTCCGCGTAGGGCAACGGACGCAGCTCGTAGAACGAGTTGAGGTAGGTGCCGGGCAGGCCGTGCGGCTCGCCCTCGTCGAGGTTGCCCCGCAGACCGACGTGCCCGTTGGAGAGCGCGAAGACCGACTCCGACTGGGCCAGCACGTCCATGTCCAGCCGGATCTCCCGGACATGCCACGGCTCGACCGGGTAGGCGCGCTCACGAATCATGCGGAGCCTCGTCGGGCGGCGAGAGGGTCGGTCGCGGTGCGGGTCGGCGCCGGGGGTTCGGCGACGTCGAGCAGGTCGGCGAGGTCCTTCACCACGACGTCGGCGCCGTGGGCGAGCAGCTCGTCCGCCTGCCCGACCCGGTCGACGCCGACCACGTAGCCGAAGCCGCCGGCGCGGCCGGCGGCCACCCCGGAGAGCGCGTCCTCGAAGACGGCGGCCTGCGTCGGGTCGACGCCGAGCAGCCTGGCCCCGGCGAGGAAGGTGTCGGGGTGTGGTTTGCCGCGCAGCCCCTCGGCGCGGGCAACCAGCCCGTCGACCCGGGCCTGCAGCAGCGACTCGAATCCGGCGGCGGCGACCACCTCACCCCCGTTCGCGCTCGCGGTGACCACGGCCCGGTGGAGGCCGGCGGCTGCCGCCGCCTTCAGATACCGCACCGAGCCCGGGTAGACCTCGACGCCAGCGCTGCGCAGCCGTTGCAGCAGCAGGACGTTCTTGCGGTTGCCCAGGCCGTTGACGGTGTCGGCCTCCGGCGGGTCGTCCGGCCCGCCTTCGGGCAGCACGATCCCCCGGGAGGCGAGAAACGACCGGACGCCGTCGGCCCGGGGTCGGCCGTCGACGTAGCGGTTGTAGTCGGGGCCCGGGTCGAATGGTTGGAACGGCTCGCCGGAGACCGTGGCGCGCTGGCGAAGAAACTCGTCGAACGTCTGCTTCCAGGCGGCGTTGTGTACGCGGGCGGTCTGCGTCAGCACACCGTCCAGATCGAAGAGACAGGCGGTCACGTGAGCAGGTAGGCCCAGCACGCTACGAATCTATCCACCCTGTTGGGCCCGCAAACCCGTTTCGGCTGCCCCGAGGCGTTTCAGTTCGGTCGCAGCGTCCAGATCACGGTCAGCTCCGAGGTCGGCTTGCCGTCCTCGGTGGCGATTTCCACCGCGACCGGGAATTCCGGCCGTCGCCCGGCCTCCAACTCCTCGATCACCTCGGCGGCCGGTCGACCGAGTCGCGCGGTGGCCAGCACCGGACCCATGGCGACTTTCCGGTAGGCGATCTCGGCCCGAACGGCCAACGGCACGGCCCGGTCGAACAGCTGCCCGAAGGCGGCCAGCACGACCGCGCCGGAGGCCGTCTCGCCGAGGGTGAACATGGCGCCGGCGTGTGGACCGCCGATGTGGTTGTGGGTGGCCGGCGAGTCGGGCAGCCGGACGACTGCCCGCACGCCCCCGGCCGCCTCGGGGGCCACCTCGACGAACTCAAGACCGAGCGTACGAGCGAACGGCACCGCTTCCAGCATGCCGGCCACCACCTGGCGGGAGTCGATAGTCATGGCCTGACGTTACTAACCGGTAACGAGGCCGGCAACCAGCAATTTCGCCGCCGAGAACACGCTCAGAGGTTGGCGATGGTGCGCAGGATCTCGGCGTAGAAGTTGCCATCGATGCTGCGGAAGAAGGCGAAGTCCTGGCCCGGGTCGCCGAAGAACGGCCGCAGCGTCCAGGCCAGTTGGGTGCCGACAAAACCGAACAGCAGGATCCAGATGTAGAGCAGGGTCATGCTGGCCGGACGCTGGGTCGGCTCGGCGCGGCGGACCGGACGGCCGTCCCATGGGCGCTGCGGCCCGTAGCCGGGCGGGAACGAAGCACCGGCCGGCTGCCCGGGCACCGGAGCCGGCGCGGTGGTCACCGCACCGTTCGACGTCGACTCAGCCACCGCGGCCCCGGCCGGCACGGCGACCGGCGTCGCTGCGGCGGGCACCGCGACCGGAGCGGCGACCGGCGTCGCCCCGGCGGGCACCGCGGCCGGCACGGCCTGGACCGGCGCCGGTGCGGTGACCTGCTCGTTGACCGTGGCTTTGGCAGCCTCCGGCGCGAGCAGGCCGTGGTCGTTGAGCACCTGCATGCCGCCGGTCAGGAAGCGCAACCCGACAAGCGCCGACAGGGTCAGGATCGCCACGTTGAGCAGCTTGAAGAACCCGTAGTCGTTGGCGGTGATCAGGAAGAAGAGGCTGATCGGCGCGAACGCCACCGCGAGCATCGAGGTGACCGTGATCGCCACCATCACCAGCGCCAACGACTGCCGCACCGAGAGCCGGGCGCCGAAGACCAGGTTGAACAGGTAGAGCGTGGGCAGGCAGATGGCCAACGTGACCAGGAACAGCAGTGGCAGCTTCAGCGCCGAGGTCAGCGCCATCAGCGGGCTGTGGAAGAAGCCCAGCACCGCCCCGTAGCAGGCCAACGCGATGGCGGAGCTGGTCAGCATCCGCCCGGTCAGGGCGTTGAGGTCACGCTCGGCCACGATCTGCTGCCAGATGCCCTCGCGATCGCGCAGGATGCGCTCGATGACGAGCGGGCTGGGACGGTCACCCGACACGGGTGGACCCCTCTCGATGGTCTTTCACAGCGGACTGGGTGGGCAGACGGTAGGACATCGGGTGGCGAGCCCGCCACCCCGCTCCGGCGCGTCGTCAGCGCCAACCAACGTCGATCCGGTCGCCACGCTCGTCGAAGAAGTGCAGCGCATCCATCCGCACCGAGACGGCCAGCGGGTGACCGGCACTGACCGCCGGGTACGGCGCCAGCCGCACCGCCAGCTCCGCCGGGCGTCGGTGGTGCCGACCCGGGTCGGGGAGCACGCTGGTCTGGACGCCACCGACAGTGGGCTCCTGCGGCTCCACCGGCTTACCGGTGAGCCGCTGCATCACCGAGCCGAACCGGCGAAGGCCACGCTGGCCGACCGGCGGCGTCTCGAGCGGCGCGCCCATCTCGTCGACCATGATCGCGGTGGCGCCGATGTCGAGGAACGCCAACGACTCGTGCCCGTGGTGCTCCAGGTAGCGGATCCGCCCGCGCAGCACGTCGCCGGGGCTGTCCGGAGCGACCGGGGTGAGCGCCTCGGCCCGCATGCCGACCACGATCCGCTCACCGTGGTAGTGCGCCACCGCCCGACTGCGGATGTCGTTCCAGGGCAGGTAGAGCGACTGGTCACCGAGGTTGAGCGTGACGTACCGGTCAAGGTGGACGTAGACCGACGCCTCCAGCAGGTTCATCCGTGGGCTGCCCAGGAACGCCGCGACGTAGAGCGTCGCCGGCCTGCCGTACACCTGGGTCGGTGTGCCCACATCCTGGAGCACGCCGCGGCGCATGATGGCCACCCGGTCGGCCATGGTGAGCGCCTCAGCCTGGTCGTGCGTGACGTAGACGGTGGTGACGCCCAGCTCACGGGTCAGGCCCGAGATCTCCGCACGCAGCTCGGCCCGGAGACCGCTGTCCAGGTTGGACAGTGGCTCGTCCATCAGGAACAGGCCGGGTCGGCGGACGATCGCCCGACCCATCGCCACCCGCTGCCGCTGCCCGCCGGAGAGCTGACCGGGCTTGCGGGCCAGCACGTCACCGATGCCCAGCGCGCTCGCCACGTCACTGACCCGCTCACCCCTCGGCTCGGGCTCGATCCCGGCCAGCCGCAGCGGAAACGCGATGTTGTCGCCAACTGTCATGTGCGGGTAGAGAGCGAAGTCCTGGAAGACCATGGCGATCTTGCGGTCCCGTGGGGGGAGGTCGTTCGCCAACTCGCCGTCGAGCATGACCACACCGGTGGTGGGATCTTCCAACCCGGCGATCATTCGCAGCACTGTCGACTTGCCGCACCCGGACGGCCCAAGCAGCACCATGAACTCGCCGTCGTTGACATCGAGATTGATGTTGTCAACGGCAAGCGTGCCATCCCGGAAAACCTTGGTCACATCCTTGAGCGTGACGGTGCTCACCGTCTTCCCCCCCAGCGCGCGTCGGCCGAACCCCCCAAGACTGTGACCAGCATCATGGATTTAGGACATCGGGTAAACGTCTTATGTTCAATCGATGTCGCTGCTATTAAGCGACAGAAGCCCGATCAACAGCTGGTCGACCGCTCGCCCGGCTCCCCGAGGAACACCTGGCGCACCACCCGCTCCGCCGCCCGCCCGTCGTCCATCGTGCAGAAACGGGCCCGGAAATGCGCGCGCGCCTTGGTCGCCGCGTCCGAGCGCACCGCGTCGGTGCGGAACAGGTCGAGCAGATCGGCGAAGGTGGCGGCCACCGCGCCCGGCGGTTCGGCAGTGACGTCGAAGTAGACCCCCCGGGCCAGCCGGTACGCCTCCCAGTCCGGGGTGTAGAGCACGATCGGCCGGTCCAGCACCGCGTAATCGAACATGGCCGACGAATAGTCGGTGAGCAGCACGTCCGCCACCAGGTAGAGATCCTCCACCCGCTGATGGCCGCTGACGTCGCGAACCCGCTCCCAGTCCTTCGGCTGACCGGGACGTCGATCCCGGTCGTGGAAGTAGTGGCTGCGCATCAGCAACCGACCCGAACCACCCAGCGCTTGGACGAAGCGGTCCGGGTCGAATGGCGGCCGGTAGCCGGGCAGGTGCTCGCGGTGCGTCGGGGCGTACAGGACGACCTGCTCGTCGGGGTCGAGGCCGAACTCCGCGCGGAGTCGGCGCACCTCGTCAGGGCCGGCCGTGACCAGGCGGTCGTTGCGCGGGTACCCCACCTCCAGCGTCGTGTACGTGGCCGGGTACGCCCGGTCCCACATCTGGGTGGAGAAGCTGTTGGCGCTGACGCTGTAGTCCCAACGGTCCACCCGGCGCAGCAACCCCGCGAAGTCCATCCGACCCGCGCCGATCGGGTAGCGCTGCTGATCCAGCCCCATCACCTTGACCGGCGTGCCGTGGTGGGTCTGCACGTGCACCTGTTCCGGTCGCTTGCGGACGAAGTCCGGAAAGTTGACGTTGTTGACCAGCCACCGGGCTCGGGCGAGCACCCGGTAGTACGCCGGCGTGCCAGCGACCACGTACTCCACCCCGGCCGGCACGGCGTCCACCCGGTCCCGGCGCACGATCCACACCCCGCGCACCCCAGGCGCCAACCGGCGGGCGACCTCGTAGATGGCCGCCGGGTTGCAGGAGTAACCCCGATACCAGTACGCCGCGTACACCGCGAGAGTCGAGTCGATCGGCCGCCGCAACTCGGCCCGGTAGTACTCGCGCAGCAGCCGGTCGCGGGTAGACCGGGCACCTCGCCGGGCGACCGGGCCGACCTTGCGCCGGGCGGTGCGGGCCCGCCGGCGGGCGGCGTCGCGGGCCCGGCTGGCCGCCCGCAACGCGCTGAAGGTACGCCACCGGCCGGTGGCGACGAGCTTGTGTTTGATCCCCTCGACCCCGTCCGGCACCGGATAGCCGCCGGGCGGCAGCCAGCGCTCGTAGTCGGCGGTGATCTGCGCGAAGAACGCCTCCCGCAGCTCCGGCGCGATCCGTTGGCCGTTGCCCAGCACCGTCAGGTAGTGCCAGATCATCCGTTCGAAGACCACCGGCCGCAGGGCCTCGGTCGCCGGCCCCCACGAATCCATCAGATGGAAGACCCGGTGCCACTGCGGGAAGACCTCGAAGTGCCGGTCACCCCGGGTCCGGGTGATCGCGCCGGCCCGCCGCTGGCGGTAGTTGACGCAGACCCGGTCCAGGACGCCGATCCGCCGCGCGGCCATCAGCACCGGGTAGCTGAACGAGACATCCTCGTACCAGCCGGGCGCGAAGCGCAGCCCCAGGTCGACGAGGAAATCCCGCCGGACCAGCCGGTTCCACGCGGTGTGCAGCAGGTGCATCGCCTGCGGCCGGTCCCGCAACCGGAAGGTGCCCGAGCCCGGCGACTCCGGAAACACCTCCGCCATCGCGCTGCGGGTGGCGGTGTTGTTCCAGTGGGTGCGGACGTGATCGACCAGCAGGACGTCCGGACGGGTGACCCGCAACCGTTCGGCGACCTCGATCAGACACTCCGGCGCCAGCCAGTCGTCGCCGTCGAGGAACCACACGTACTCGCCGACGGCCCGGTCCAGCCCGATGTTCCGGGCCGGACCGAGGCCGACGTTCTCCGGCAACCGCACCGAGCGGACCCGCTGGTCGCGGGCCGCGTACTCGTCGATGATGTCGCCACTGGCGTCCGGCGAGCAGTCGTCGACGGCGATCACCTCGATGTCGGTCTCCGGCTGACCGAGGATGGAGTCCAGACATTCCCGCAGGTATCCCTGCACCCGGAAAGCCGGCACCACGAAGCTGATCAGGGTCATCCGGCCGCCCTCCGTCAGCGCGGCGCGGCACCTCCAGCGCCCGCCGGCGCGACCGACGCCCGCGCGCTACGGGCCGGTCGCACGAACCAGGCCAGGACGACGCTCACCACGAAAACCACGAGAAGGTACGCACCGAGTGTAGCCAGACCGACACCCGCAATACCGGCGATCGCCGCGAGGGCCACCAGCACCGAACGCCCCTCCCAGCCCAGCGTCGCCGCGTGCAGCGGCGGTGCCGCCTGCCGCTTCTCCAGCCGGGCGGTCAGGTCGTAGTGGTGCACGGTGAGCACGAAGACGTACCCGAAGATCAACCAGCCGGGCGCCCCACCGACCACCCCGACCGCGATGGCGAACAGATACTCGGCGGCCCGCAACGCCGCCGGCACCAGCCAGTCCAACGGGCCGTTGTGCGCCGCCCCGGCGCCCAGACCGCCGACCAGCAGCACCAGCAGCGCCACCGGCACCGCCCAGCGCAGCCCCTCGGGCGCGTCACTCAGCAACGCCCCGACCAGCAGCACCGCCGGGCCGAGCGCGGCGATCACCGCCAGGGTCAGCGGCCCCATCGGGCGGACCACCGGCAACCAGCGGGCCAACGGCCCATCGTCGCGGTGCAGGGTGGCATCGACCGTGTCCAGCACCGGCACCCACATCCAGCGGGCCCGCAGCGTCCGCAACGCCCCGGTGTACGCGAACGCCAGCACGCCCCAGACCAGCACGGCGATCAGGCTGACCAGCGGGTTGAACAGCGCCACGGTCAACGCGATCAGCGCCCACCGCTCACCGATCGGGAAGACCACGGTCCGCTTCAGCCAGTACGACACCGACCCGGTGTCCGCCTGCACCCGGGTCGACGCCGCGTTGAGCCGGTCACCGATCCCGCCGCTGGCGTTCGTCGCCGTACGCGGTCGACGGGCCGCCTCGTCGTGCAGCACCCCATACCAGGTGTCGGTCATGTGCCGGACCGTCTGCAACGTCATCGCGGCGATCGCGAGCGCCCACCCGTTGCCCAGCCCGGCGTGGCTCACCCCGAAGCCCAGCCCGGCGTAGACCAGGTACTCCTTGGCCCGGTCGGCCATCGTGTCCAGCCAGCCGCCCCAGGCGCTGAAGTGCCTGGTGTAGCGGGCCAACTGACCGTCCACGCAGTCCAGCACGAAGCCGAGATAGAGCAGCACCGCGCCACCGACCAGCGCGGGTCGCCCACCGACCCCGAACAGTACCGCCGCTCCCAGCGCGAAGAGCACCGAGATCACCGTCACCCCGGTCGGCGTGAGCCGGAGCCGCGCCGACAGCCGGACCAGGTACGGCGACCAGGTGCTGACGAAGTAGGTGGAGAAGAAGTCGTCCTTCTCCTTCACCGACAACCGCAACTCGGCGCGGTCCTCGTCGACCGCGGTCACCGCCGCCTCGGCAGCGGTCAGCCCGGCCGTGTCCTCGACCCGGTGGGCGACGAGCAGGCGTACCCGCTGGGCGAAGATCAGGGTGCCGAGCCCCGCGAGACCCGCGAAGAGCCGGTCCACGGCGGACCCGGGTCCACCGGCCGCGACCGACCCCCCGGAACCGGCCCCGGCGGTTGCCGGCAGCGGTGCCACGTCGCCGGCCGGGCCGATCGGGGCGGCGACGGGAAGCATCCCGGACGCGGCGGCCCGGGCGGCCGCCGCGAGGGTCGGCAGGTCGTCCACGCCGACCCGCAGCGCACCGCCGAACACGCCGGTGGCGTCCCCGTCGATGGCGTCCAACGCGCCGGCGTCGACAACCTGGCCGCGCTCCTCCCGAACGGCGGCCCGACCGGGCACCGGCGGGTCGCCGAGCACCAACGCCACCGTGGGCCCCACCGGGCTGGTGGCCAGGTGCCGCAGCACGGCGGTGTGCGCCACCAGGTCCGTGCCGGTGATCAGCACGGGTACGGTCGCCGCCGCGACCAGGTCGGCCAGCTCGTCGAGGTTGGCGGCGAAGCGCACCTCAGCCGCCCCGGCCGCGCGCAACTGGGCGGCCAGTCGATCGGCCAGCGGCTCACCGGTCGCCGTGGTCAGGCCCGCCGCGGGCGCCCCGGCGGCGAGCACGATCGCCAGCGTCACCGCGGAACCGCTGCGTGGTAGGCGTCGAGCGCCTCGGCGATGGTGCCGTCGAGCGTCAACCGGCCCGCGTCGAGATACAACCCTCGACGGCAGAACCGGGTCAGGTCCTTTTCGTTGTGTGACACGAGCACCAAGGTGCGCCCCTCCCCGAGCAGACGATCAATCGTCGCGTAACACTTCTTGCGGAACTCCGCGTCCCCGACCGCGGTCACCTCGTCCATCAGCAGGATCGGATGCGGCAGGTGCGAAATGATCGCAAAGCCCAGCCGCACCTTCATCCCCGACGAGTAGTGCCGCACCGACGTGTCGATGGCCCGTTCCACCTGCTCGCCGGCGAACTCGACGATCTCGTCGAAGTGCCGCTTCAGGTAGCTCGTCGACAGTCCGTGCAGCCCACCGACCAGGTGCAGGTTCTCCCGCCCGGTCAGGTCGTTGGAGAAACCGGCCGACAACTCCAGCAACGGCGCCACCGCGCCGTGCACCCGGATGTCGCCCTCATCCGGAATGAGCACCCCGGCGATCAGCCGCAGCAGGGTGCTCTTGCCGGTGCCGTTGCGCCCGATCACCCCGACGGTCTCGCCGGGCTGCACGGTGAACGACACGTCCCGCAACGGCCAGAACTGGCCGGGCAGCGCACCACGGGCGCCCCGGTGGATGAACAACTCACGCAGCCGCAGTTGACGGCGACGGTTACGGACGAACCGGATCCCCAGGCCGTCCGCCTCGATGATCGGCGCGGCCACGTCAGAGCTCCTTGAGCACGGCGGGCTCCAACCGGCGGAACGACCACCAACCGGCGGCCAGCACCAGCAGGCTGCCGACGATCGTGGTGGCGAGCAGCCGGGCGTCCGGGAACTCGTCCGGGTACCAGATCGCGTGGTGCAGCTGGAAGATCCCGACCAGCGGGTTCAGCTCGTACACCACCTTCAACCAGCCCGGCAGGCCAGACTCCCGGACCAGGCTGAGCGGATAGATGATCGGCGTGGCGTAGAAGAGCACCCGGATGATCAGCCGCATCAACCGTTCCACGTCGCGCATCAACACGTTCCAGGCAGACAGCAGCAGTGCGAGCCCGGTCAGCAGGACGGCCTGCACGGCCACCGCCAGCGGCAGGGACAGCAGCGACCAACCGGGGTGGATCCGACCATGCGCCGCGTAGACCACCGCGATGGCGATCAGGATCGGCAGGCCGGCCGCGTACTCGGCGAACCGGCCGGTGACCCGGCCGATCGGAAAGACCTGACGCGGCACGTTCATCGTGGTGATCAGCCGGGACTGGCCGGTCAGCGCGTTCGTCGCCTCGCTCAGCGCCGAACTGGTCCACATCCAGGCGAAGATGCCGGTGATCAGGAAGAGCGGGTACGACCCGGCCGCCTCACCGAGGTGCCGACCGGTGTCCCGGGAGTAGAGCACCCCGAAGACGAACCAGTAGATGGCGCCCATGCCGAGCGGCTCGATCAACGACCAGAAGTAGCCCAGCACCGACTGCTGGTACTTGACCGCCAGATCCCGCCTGACCAGGATGCGCAGCGAGTTGCGGTGCGACCACAACGCCGCGACGCCAGAGGTCACCGCAGCCTCCCGCCTCCTGAAACGGACGACAGGTTAGCAGTCGGTGAACGAATGCCCCGAATCGACCGGGCTCAGCACTCGATCACGTTGACGGCCAGACCGCCACGCGCCGTCTCCTTGTACTTGACCTTCATGTCGGCGCCCGTCTCCCGCATGGTCTTGATGACCTTGTCCAGCGACACCTTGTGCACACCGTCGCCGCGCAGCGCCAGCCGGGCGGCCGTGATCGCCTTGATGCTAGCCACCGCGTTCCGCTCGATGCAGGGAATCTGCACCAGGCCACCCACCGGGTCGCAGGTCAACCCGAGGTTGTGTTCCATCCCGATCTCGGCCGCGTTCTCCACCTGCTCCGGAGTGCCACCGAGCGCCTCAGCCAGCCCCGCCGCCGCCATCGAACACGCCGAACCGACCTCACCCTGGCAGCCGACCTCGGCGCCCGAGATCGAGGCGTTCTCCTTGAACAGCACACCGATCGCGCCCGCCGTCAGCAGGAACCGCAGCACACCCTCGTCATCGGCCCCCGGCACGAACCGGGTGTAGTAGTGCAGCACCGCCGGAATGATCCCGGCCGCGCCGTTGGTCGGCGCGGTGACCACCCGGCCGCCCGCCGCGTTCTCCTCGTTGACCGCCAGCGCGAACAGCGTCACCCAGTCCATCGCGTGCAGCGGGTCGGCAGTCCCGGCCTCCGCCTCCAGGCCACGCCGCAGCTCCGCCGCGCGCCGCCGAACCTTCAACCCACCAGGGAGTACGCCGTCCCGCTCGCAGCCGCGCTGCACGCACTCCTGCATCACCCGCCAGATCTCCAGCAGACCGGCCCGGATGTCCGCCTCGCTGCGCCAGGAACGCTCGTTGGCCAACATCACCTCGCTGATCGACAGACCGGTGCGGGTGGTCACGTCGAGGAGCTGCGCCCCGGTCAGGAACGGGTACCGCACCTGCGTGCTGTCCGGCTTGATCCGGTCCGCGCCGGCCGCCGCCTCGTCCACCACGAAACCGCCGCCGACGGAGTAGTAGGTGCGGCTCCTGACTTCCTCGCCGGCCGCGTTGAAGGCCGCGAAGGTCATCCCATTCGGGTGGTACGGCAGCGAGCGGCGGCGGTGCAGCGTCAGGTCCCGATCCGGGTCGAAGTCGATCTCGTGCGCGTCAAGGATGTTGATCCGCCGCTCGGCCCGAATCCGCTCGACCCGAGGACCAACCGTGTCCGTGTCGACCGTCTCCGGCGACTCGCCGGCCAACCCGAGCAGCACCGCCCGGTCACTGCCGTGACCATGCCCGGTGGCACCCAGCGAACCGAACAACTCGGCCTGCAGCCGCGCCGTGTCAGTGAGCAACCCGTCGGCCTTCAGCCCGCCGACGAACGTACGCGCAGCCCGCATCGGCCCCACCGTGTGCGAACTGGACGGCCCGATACCGACGCTGAAGAGGTCGAAAACACTGATCATGGCTGCGCTTCCTCGCCGTCGTCCCGGCGTACGGGACCCGGCCGGGTCGCGACCGCCGGTCTGGCGGCCCCGCTCGTGACCGTCCGGGGTATGGGTGCCGGCCCTCCGGGGTGTGGAAGGCCGATCCACCAGCCTACCCGCCCAGCTCACCGCCCACCCGGTCCGGGACGTGAACGCCCGACCACCATCTCCCGCCCGCGCTGGGCGTGCACGCGGGCGAGATGGTGGTCGAGCAGCCGGCGACGGGCGCGGCCGGCGCAGGAGGCGGGCGCGGGAGGCAGGCAGGCAGCGGGCGCGGCGGGGCGCGGAAGGCCTCGGCGGCAGGCGCGGGAGGCGGGCAGCGGCGTGCGCGGGAGGCGTCAGCGGCGGGCGCGGGAGGCGGGCAGCGGGCGCGGGAGG
>NZ_JBAKHR010000027.1:0-101530 GCF_036902955.1 Micromonospora sp. CPCC 205558 | reverse complement strand
CGCCGGCTGACCACCGGCCTGAGGCCGGGCAACGCCTTCACCCAGTTACGAGACGTCCCTTAGGCAACTGCGGAATTACCGCACCGCAGGTAGCAGCAGGACTCTCTTGGACGGGAAGCTCCTAACGTGTTTGAGCTGCCTCGCGCTAGTGCCATGCCAGACCTCGATCAGAGGGCCACCACCTCTAGGGCGTCGAACGGTTATAGGTGTAAACGCCGCACGAGGGGTCTGGCAGCTTTTGTACTACGACCTGGTTGTCACGGCGGCACGTTCGTGGCAGGGTTCGGCGTGTGACGAACGGTCTTCCGCCACTTTTGTCGCTGCCATCCACGGTCGTTGAGACTGACGTTTGGCCGTTACTCGCGACGGCGATCGGCAGCGAAGGGGACAGGCTCACTATTGATCAGCGCCGCTGGCTGACGGTCGTGCGCCATCATTCCTCCGCCCTATATGAGAGTCGCGAGTTGTCGGAGGTTGTGTCGCCATCTTGCCTGTCGTTGCTAGCGAATGTGGGCAAGTCGGTGCTGGACCTGGAGTTGACAATGGCGATCGGGCAACGCGCGGAAGGGTGGGACGTCGCACGGCGAGATGCTGTGAAGGCTCGCGTGATTTCGTCGGCCCGTCGCGCATTGGCCGATCGCCTCGGGGTTGCCGATCACGGATTGTTTGGATCCGGCGAGCGGCAGATCTTGCTTCAGCAGTTGGCCCGTGGACAGGTGGCTCGCAGTAACGAGGCAGTCGCGTTGCAGCTGCTCGGCTGGTGGTCTCTCCTTCTGCCAGGCCGGCAAATCCGGCAGTTAATTCAGCAGATATATGCGGCTCAAGAGTCCATGGCGGGAGACGTTCGTGATTGGCGAGCTATCTTCGATAAAAACTTCGGAAAATTGTCGCCAGCGTATTCGGTTACTGAGGGTGGTCCTGACCATGCGCGTAGCTTCAAGGCCTTACTGACGACAAGCGACGGGCGATCAGCTGTTGGTGTCAGCCAGCGCAGAAAGCAGGCGATCCAAAATGCCTGCAAGGCGTATATCTCCGCCCATGCAAAGGTCTTGCTTGATCGAGCTGAGCAGTCATCACCCCCTGCGAGCCGTCCGGCCGGGCGCACTATAAGCCGTCTGGCCGGGCGCACTCTCCCGGTTTATGCTGAACACCGCCGTTTGGCAACCGAATTCGGATGCTCCGACCCATATCTCTTCGCCAAAGCCCTCACTCACTCCTCTTGGGTATACGAGAACCTTGCTCGAGGGGACACCCGATCGGATAGTAACGCAGTATTGGCAAATCTGGGGAGTGCGGTCCTTGGGGCGGTCTTTACCCGCGCCAGGGCCAGTCATCTGCTGAGCACCAGCGGCAAGCCAGATCCCGAAATCTCGTTGACTCTCACCCTGCCGGACGGCGACCTTCGCCCTCTTGCCGTCGCGCTTAGGTTGCCCGCCGCGGCATTGCTGGGCGCAGGACAAAGGACCGTAGGCGTTAGCGACGAAATGGCTGCAAATTTCGTACAGGCCACATTGGCGGCAGCATTTATGCAGGCATCTGAATGGTTGATCTTCGAAAGCCGTCTCCCTCCAGTTGTCTCACAATTCCTCCTCGAGAAGAGTGGTCGATCGCTGCTCGACCCAGTCACGGTAATGCAGGAGCTGGCTGCCGAGCTTCAGTTCACTTGGCAAGATGAAAGTGAGAAGATAGGCCCCGACCATCGTTCTGAATACAGGGTTAAAATTAGCTTGATTGCTGGGGATTCGGGTGTTACAACAATTGGCCTTGGGTCAAGCCTGAAATCGGCCCGTAAGCAGGCAGCGCAGATCGTACTTGATGCGGACAACCTGCGAATCGGCAAGGAAGTGAATGCTCGCAGCGCTGATATCGCGACTTTCCTGCTGGAAAGGCAATTAAGCGCACTTTCCAGCCTGCGATCGCGCTGGCCACGGTTGCAGCGACGAAACGCGCTTGGTGCTAAGTACGTCGCAGCCGGCCAGTGGGATTATTTTGGGCGTTGGCATCTTGAGGTGCTGCGTATAATGTCGGCAGCCTCAGCGCCGTCGTCGGAGATTCTAGAAACCCTTGCCGAGTATTACGGCGACGCGGTGCGGCGCGCACAGGTTAGACCCCAGTTCTCATCGACTCTGACACGGGTCGTTGATTGGATTCGGTCGACCGAAGAGGACGATAGAATAGCCCTTCTGGAATTACCGTGGAGTGAACTTCTTGCGCTATCTGCTGCGCAAGGAGTTTGGCTGTCGCCGAATGGCGATGCTGATCTCGTTGAAGTCCTGCAGGACTGGGCGCTGTTGAACAAGAAACACCTTGCTGTACGTGTCGACACCCCTGGGGGCGTAGTCCCGCTCGACAAGCGCTCGGCAGCGGCCATCCTGCGGATCTTGCAGCACTCTACAGCGGCCGCTCTTGGTCCGCGAGCATCCGTATACGCCAGCCTTTCTACCGGCCCTGCAGGACATGTTATTCGCCTTTCTCTAGAGCGCGGCTGGGAACGTGATCCTTTGCAGTCGCCAATTATTCCTTTGGTATGCGAGGCAGCGCCAGGCATCTCTGTGACACGCGCAGATGGCGGGGTCGAAATTAATGTTGGTCATCACATACCGGCGTCCTCGGCGGGCTGGCTGTGGGTCGCAGCCAAACTGGGCCAGAACGTCGACGACTACGACCACGAACTCGGTGCTCTCGTCCACAATCTAAAGAATGAAGTCACAGCAGCACGTGTGGCCCTAGCCAGCTCGACGGCAACTCGCACACAACGCCGAGCGGCGGATCTAGCCGCAAGTAAGCACCTCGATGCGGCAATGACTATTGCGAGCCGACTCGCCGATGTCGACATGCTGTACAGCTCCGCAGCCGGCGGCTCCGCCGACTTGGCTTCATTCCTTCGAAGTTACGCAGGCGACCTCATCCGGACCCTTCCGCCAACGGTACGGGTAATACCGCCGACGACGCCACCAGCTGTCGTGGCGATGAGTGAAAGCGTCCTACGAGGGGTGCTTGACAACCTTGTCAAGAATGCGGTCGAGGCCATGTATAACGAAGGTGAGCTTGCCTTCGACTACACGGTCGTCTCTGACGGCAACCTCGTTCTTCTGGAAGTCCGGGACACGGGACCAGGATTTCCGCCTCAAGTAATCCAGGCCCTCGCAACTGGAGCCTCGGTCCCAAGCAGTAAACGGCACGGAAGTGGACTAGGCCTACCAGGCGTCTTGCGCGTTCTGCGTCGAATTGGCGGCGACTTGCAGCCGTTCGACACCACTGCAGGGGGGTGGCTGGTCACCTTGCCGCTTGCTCTCCTGAGCGACGAGGAGGAGGACTCGCAACGTGATTGAAGCCATCCCCGTAGGTCGGCGAGCGCGACTGCTGTTCATCGACGATCAGCGTGAGGTCGTCCGTACGCTTGCCAAGCTACTCAGTCCCCTGAATGTTGAATGCAGGTTCGCCGACGACGGGGAAGCAGGTCTGCGTCGCCTCCAGTCAGAAGTGTTTGATGTCATCATCGTGGATCTCCGCATGCCGCCAGAGGAATGGGGTGGTCTCTGGCTACTGGAGAAACTTGTCGAGAACCGGATAACGGCGAATGCGATCGTGTTGTCGGGCGAAGCCGGGCAAGCCGAAACGATTAAGGCTATGCGACTCGGCGCTCTCGATTTCGTTGTGAAGGACAATGCCCAAGTTGAGTTGTGTGACCGAGTCCGAGAAGCGGTTGCCGACGCCTCTCGGCTTCGATGGCAGTTTGCGACAACGGAACTTCCTGCTGCGCTGTCGATTCCTTTCTCCCGGATGGGGCTGCTAACCGATGAGATTCACAAATTGCGAGCGGCCATAAGTTGCGTTGAGGCCGTGTATCGCTTTGCCGCTTTGGCAGCAAGCGCCTCCTGCGGACGCTCCGGCCGGGATCTTCTAGTCGAATTTCTTCGAAGCCCGAGCATGGGCACCTGGCAGCATTTGTGTCGTCGGCTCCTAGATGACCTACCTGACTCTGCAATTCGGCGATGGGTTGAATTTCTTAGCCGAAGCGCCGCAGATGAGATCATTGCGCTCCGCAACGATCTGCATCACGGTGCCGATCCTAGTCGACGCTGGGCGCAGGAGCGCCTAACAATAGTCGGTGACTGGCTTGACCAGTTCCTCGCATTAGCCCGACATTGGCCGCATGTCAGCCTAATTGTGCCCGGCGCGCTGGAATACAGCGGCGGTTGTTTTCATGTTGACGCCGCGACGATCTCCGGAAATGCTTCTGCGGTAGGCTCCGTCCGTTTCTCCCATGACCAGCCACTGGACACAGGTCATGTTCACCTTCTAATGGAAAACTCACTGGTAGACATGTGGCCCTTAATAACTGCAGAGCAAGGTGAGATGCCGGGCCGTTGGAGCGTCTTTGTGCTTGACAGTTATCAAAGCAGCGGAAGTCGGGCGGCATCGTCCACCGGAAAACTCCGCTACCTTGACCTTGAGCGCGGCGAGCGAACGATATCCTCATCCAGCGTCGTCGAAGACATTCGGCGCACGGTGGACTGATCCGGCCTGTCCCGCATGGATATGTCACCCCGACTTCTGCACGTGTATTTACAGCTGCGGGAAAGGGTCCGTGGACGCTGCCTCATCGTCCTCCTTTGGGTGGGTGGAGGCATAATGAAAAAGCCGAATTCCATCGCTGTCAGGATCCGCTATTGGCGGATTCGCTGTGGCAAACTGGCGCAAGCCGTCCTGGCTCGGGTCGCCGATAGGAACCAGTCCTACGTGTCGCAGGTCGAGTTAGCCGAGGACCGTTGGCCATCGCTCCACTCTGGTCGCTCTCGCTGCCGCGCTTTAGGTCACTGTGGTCGACAGGCTCGATCAGGGCAGATCCGGCTCCATGTCGAGGAGCCCCTACTTCAAATCGCCCTGGCATAGCAGCCATGGCGCTCACCCACGTTCACCTGTGGCGAGTGCTGGCTGCGGGCTGAGCTACCGACGAGCGGTAGCGTGCTGTTCGTTCGACGCGTCACGCGGGCAACCGCACGCGGCCGCTCAGCGTCACTACTTCGATGCTCTGCGGTGTACCGTGCGCTGGTAGCGGCTTAGCGCCGCAATCGACTCCACACCTGGGGGTGGCCGCATGGTGAGGAAGCCGGACACCATCGGTGCCAGGATCCGGTACTGGCGGATGCGCCGTGGCGGGATGACCCAGGCTGTCCTCGCGGGGCTCGCCGGCGTCACCCAGTCGTACGTGTCGCAGGTGGAGTCGGGGCGGAAGACCATCGACCGTCGATCTACTCTGGTGGCTCTCGCTGCCGCCCTCCAGGTCACCGTGGCTGACCTGCTCGGCCAGGGCACCGAGTCCGGCGACCCGGCCCGTGAAAGCGCCGCCGAATGCGTGCCGGCCATCTGGTCCGCCCTGATCGAGATCGAGGACGGCGCACGCCGCCCGTCGACCTACACAGCGGAGCGTCTGTCTGCCGAGATCGCCCGCGCCGAGCAGCTCCGCACCTCGTGCAACTACCCCGCGATGGCTCGTATGCTGCCCAGTCTTCTACTTGAAGCCGCCGCTGTGGGCGGCACCGTGCTCGTCCAGGTGGCCTACCAGACCGCCACCTGTCTGCGGAATCTCGGATACCGCCACCTGGCCCTTAACGCGGCCCGGCTCTCCGGGGCGGTTGCCGAGGACGCTGAGGATCCAGCTTGGATCGCTGCGTCTCGATTCGCCTACGCGCAGAGCCTGCCGATCGAGTCTGCGCCCGTAGCGGCCCGCGCTGCTGACCGGTCCCTGACCGAGCTTCAAGCCGACGCTGCCGACCCACGAGTCCGACAGATGCTCGGTCAGCTCCACCTCTCCGCTGCGTTGACCTCGGCAGTGAGTGGGCGACTGGACGTCACGCACGACCACCTCGCAGCGGCGGCCCGCGAGGCGGCAACCCTCGGCGATCCGGCCGACGGCGCTGGCTTCAACGGCTGTGGGTTCGGACCGACGAACGTCGGGCTGTGGGAGATGTCCATCGCCGCCGAGCAGGGCGAGTCCGGCCGAGTCATCGAGCTGTCGAGGACGGTTCGACCGCAGGTGCTCGCAGCGTCGATCCGCCAACAGTCCTACTGGCTCGACCTCGGTCGTGCCCTGGCGGACGGAGGTCGCCGAGACGCCGAAGCCCTCGCCGCATTCGTCCAGGCTGAGCGAGCTGCGCCGATCCCCTTCGCCATCAACCCTCTCGCTCGGGATGCCGTGGTCACCCTGGCCCAGCGCGCCCAGCGCCGGGCGATCCCCGACGAGTTGCGCCTGCTCGCCGGCCGTATCGGCATCAACCTGGCCGCATAACTGGCAGTAATCACCACATCACCAATCCGCCCTACTGTCCGGTTTGGGACGTGAGTACGTCCTGATGGCCCAGCACGGCAACGGTCGATCCTGAGCTGCTGGGCCTCCACCGGAGGAGGCGGGGATGAGCGGACAGGACGACAACGCTCCGGAGAACAACAGTGAGGCGGCCGAGCGGGAGGCTGCCAAGCAGCGCCTTCTGGCGCAGGCCGAGGCGGAGCGCGTACCCGTTGACGACACGACCCGTGCGGTCCCGGACCGGCGGTGGCGGCGTGACCAACGATGACGTGCCGATCGGTCGTCGGGTGGCGAGCTGGCGGGTGCGGCGGCAGATGACACAGCAGATGCTCGCCGACCGGTTACGTAGGTCGAAGAGTTGGGTGGACAAGATCGAGCGGGGTGCCCGCACCCTGGACCGGTACTCGGTGATCCAGGAGTTGGCCCACGTCCTGCGGGTCGACCCGGAGGTGTTGCTCGGCCAGCCAAAGGGCACCCCGACGGGTACGCCGGATGGGGTGGACGAGATTCGGGCTGCGCTGGCCCGCTACGACATCCCGCAGGCTCCACCGCGGACGGACGAGCTGAGACGGCAGGTCGGGCACGCGTGGTTGACCTATCAGCATGCGCATTACGGGCAGTTGGTGCGGGTGTTGCCGGGTCTGCTCGACGTCATCCAGGGCGTGCGGTCGGCGGAGTTGCTGGTGCAGGCGTACCGGATCACGTCGTCGTTGTTGGTGAAGCTGGCCGAGGCGGATCTGGCCTGGCTGGCGGCCGACCGGGCGATGTCCGCCGCCGGCGACGACCCGCTGCTCGCGGCGACAGCGAGCATCTCGGTGGGCGAGGCGCTCCGCGCGCAGGGCCGCGACCGCCTGGCCCTGGCCGCGCTGCTCCCCGCCGCCAACCGCGTCCTTCCACGGTCAACCCATTCCGGTGATCAAGAGGTTTGCGTCACCTTTGGAGATCAAACACGCCGCAAACCTCTTGATCACGAGAGCGAGAGCGAGGGGCAGGGCGAGCGGCGGTCGGCGGGGGAGTGGGCGGTGGGTGGGACGTTGCTGGTGCAGGCCGCGCTTGCCGCCGCCGGCTGCGGGGAGCACCGTCGCGCCGACGAGCTGATCGACCGGGCCGTGGGCGTTGCCGCCAGCCTGAGGGGGTACGACGATCCGCACCGCACCAGCTTCGGCGCAACCGCCGTGGAGCTGGCGCGGGTGCTGGTCACGGCGCAACGGGGTGACGCTGTCGAGGCGCTGCGACGGCACTCAAGCGTCATCCGGCGGGAGGGGTGGCGGCGGTTGCCGGCTGAGTATCGGGGTGCGTACCTGGTTGATGTCGCGCGGGCGTACCTCCAGGTGGGTGACCTGCGCGGGGCTGCTCGCGCGCTGGTCGACGCGGACAGTGTCGCGCCGGCTGAGGTTCGGTGCCGGTCGTTGGCGCGTACCGTCATCGCCGATGTCGCCCGCGCGCAGCCGGCGCCGGCCGGTATCGCGCGACTGGCGACGCTGGTCGGCCTCACCCGCTGACCGGCCTGTGGCCGAGAGCGACGCCTGCCTGGCCCTCCTCGACCGGCATATCGCTTCAGATGCTTGACCTGTCAAATTTCCGCCAGTAGTGTAAATCTACAACGACAGGCGTCTATTTAGGAGCAGGTGAACCGTGCTGTTGAAATCCATCGCCATCGCCATCGCCGCGTCCGTCACAGGCGTGCTGGCCGCCGCCCCCGCCACCTCGGCGGCAGCACCCGGAGTGTCGATACAAGGCTGGGGGTCCGGGAACTGCCCGCAGGGCATGCTCTGTATCTGGCCCAACTGGAATCACCCGCCGCAGGGTCCCGTGGAGACGCCGTCTCTGACGACCAACAGCGAGTGGACCGGCAGCATCCAGGGATTCAACTTCTACAACGGCACAGGCCGCGACGCCGTGATATCCGGGTTCACTTTTGGCTCGTCGATTCCTTTCAAGACCTGTGCTCCTGCCGGCGGGACCGGGGGCGACCTGTATATGCCGGTCAATGTCACGAAGGTGACTTGGCAGCTGACCCCCTGCTGATCCTCCACTGGGCTTTCCGAGGTTGATGACTTGGGTTAGCTGGCTCGGCCCACCGCCCGTAGGTGTGCCAGCCCTTGCGCCCAGGACTGAATGAGAGTCGTTTCGCGGTAGGCGACGTCGTGGTCCGCGCAGAACTGGCGGATCAGCGGCTGGGCGTGGTGGAGGTTGGGGCGGGGCATGCTGGGGAAGAGGTGATGTTCGATCTGGTAGTTGAGCCCACCGAGTAGTGCATCGATGAGCGGGCCACCGCGCACGTTGCGGGAGGTGAGGACCTGTCGGCGTAGGTAGTCGAGGTTGTCGGCCTTGGTCAGGATGGGCATGCCCTTGTGGTTGGGGGCGAAGGAGCTGCCCAGGTAGAGCCCGAAGAGGGCCTGGTTGACCAGGATGAACACGATCGCCTGCGGAACGCTCAGGACCAGGAACACGGCCCCGAAATAGCCGGCGAAATGCAGGACGAGCAGTGCAGCCTCGGTTCGTCGGCGCCTGAGCCCGCTGCGGCGCACGATCGCCCGGACGCTGGCGGCGTGCAGGTGCAGACCCTCCGCCAGCAGCAGAGGGAAGAACAGCGCCGCCTGGTGCCGGACGAACAGCGCCCGCAGGCCGCGCTGTGCCGCGGCCTGACCGGGGGTGAAGGACAGCGGAGCCACCGCGAGGTCGGGGTCGCGGTCTTCGGTGTTCGGATTCGCATGGTGGCGGTTGTGCTTGTCGACCCACCACCCGTAACTGATCCCGGTCACCAGGTTGGCGCACACCAGGCCGACCATGTCGTTCGCCCGGCGGGAGCGGAAGATCTGCTGATGTCCGGCGTCGTGACCGAGAAACGCCAGCTGCGCGAGGAGCACCGCGAGGCCGGCCGCGGTAGCCGTCTGCCACCACGACGACCCGAGCCGCACGAACAGCACGCCCAGCAGTACGAGACCACCCAGCACCACCGTCACCCGCACCGTGTAGCGGCGGGGTCGTCGGTCGAGGAGTCCGGCGTTTCGGACCAGGCGGGACAGGTTGGCGTACTCACTGCCCCGGTCGCTGCGGGCGCTCAGATCGGTGTCACTCAACGTCGCTACTCCTTGTCAACCACGCCGATCAGCTCGCCGGCTCCGCCGTCAGCCATGGCCAGGCGCTCGCCCTCTCGGGTAAGTCTGCCGATCGGCTGCGGGCTTCGTTCGTCGAGTCCGACAATCAGCATCATGCAGTCACGTTGGATTCAGGGGCTGACGTCGGCGCAGGGCGAATCCGGCCGGGTTGTTGAGCTGTCCCGGATGGTTCGACCCTAGTACTACCTGGTCGCGGTAGCTTGGTCTGAGACGCCTGAGAACCGCTCAATCATGGCCGAAGTGACGGTTCGTGGCGGCGGCAGCAGCGATATCGACGCCTGGCGCGACATCACGATCGCCACCGATTTCGACCAGCCCTGAGCATTGGCCGCGAGCTCTTTCGAACGTCAACATCTCACTGGGAAGCGATCATGATCGCAGCTTTGAAGGGGTTTACCCAGCAACTGGTGCCGGCGAATGGCATCAAGATCAACGCCGTCACGGGAGGCTCGGGCCCGCCGGTCCTTCTGCTGCACGGATGGCCGGAAACGTGGTGGGGTTGGCACAGTGTGATGCCGCTGCTGGCTGAGCGTTTCAGCGTGGTGGCCATCGATCTGCGCGGCGCGGGCTTCTCCGACTGCCCCCTCGACGGCTATGACAAGGCGACGATGGCGGGCGACGCGCACGACGTCATGGTTGCCCTTGGGCATGAGCGCTACGCCGTGTGTGGACATGACATCGGCGGGATGGTCGCCCTGCCGCAGGCCGCCATCCATCGGCAGGCTGTTACCCACCTGGCCGTCCTCGACGTTCCGCTGCCCGGCTGGACCGGATGGGAGGCGGCGACCGCGAGCCTCTGGCACTTCAGCTTTCATATGAACCGGGATCTACCCGAGCGCCTGATCCACGGCCGTGAGTACGACTATGTGTCAACCTTCATGGCTGAGCGGTTCTACGATCACAGCACCTTCGACCCGGCGGACATCGACATCTACGCGAAAGCGATGGCGCTTCCTGGCCGCACCCGCGGCGGCCTGGAATGGTATCGGACCCTCACCGCCGACCATGCCGCTGCGCTCGAGTACAAGAAGAAGCCGCTCGAGATTCCGGTGCTGGGTCTCGGCGGGGAGCAGCGCTTCGGCGCGCAGATGGTGCCGATGCTCAAAGAGTTCGCCGGCAACGTGAAGGGCGGCCCGGTTGCGCGGTCCAGCCACTATCTCGCGGAGGAACGGCCGGATGACGTCGCGGCCGCTCTGACCAATTTCCTCAAGGCAAAGTGACACTCTGCGACCGCGCCGATCGGTTAAATAAGAAGGGAAAGCTGTCATGAGCGCACCTGTCATTCGCGGCGTCAATCATATCGGCATCACAGTGCCGGACATCGAAGCCGCAAAAACGTTCTTCGTGGAAGCTTTCGGCGCCCAGGTGATCTATCAGTCCTTCGGACCGCAGGATCCGCCGAGGCAGGGACCCGAATTCGAGCGGGCCGTCGGCGCCTACCCTGGAACGGTCGTGCGCGCGCAGGCGATGGTCAAGATCGGAACCGGACCCGACTTCGAGCTCTTCGAAATGCACGGCCCCGAACAAGCCCAGCCGGTCCGACCGAGCGACTTCGGCATCACGCACTTCGGCCTCTACACCGACGACATCGATGCATCGGTTGAGCGCCTCAGAAGGGCCGGAGGCACCCCCCTCACGGAGCCTCGCCCTATTCCTTATACAACTGAACAAGGTCCGGGAAACAGAGTCTGCTACTGCCGCACGCCGTGGGGCACGACGATGGAATTCATCACCACGCCGGACCGGATGCCCTATCACGACCAGACTGATGTGCGCAGGTGGCAGGACGAGGACTGAACGGGGCGCCAAAAGGATCCGCATCCGCGCGGGTGACATCCGGCGACCTGCGACCTCAGTCGAAATGGATGCGCATCAGTCTGCTGTCGGCCCAGTCCGCCAACCGTGTCGGCCGAATCGTGCCGGGATCGTGAGGCTGGTTGAGGTCGTCGACGATGGCGGCGAGGACCGCCGCTCGTTCGGCCGGATCGGTGACGGGGATGGCGTGAGCCGGTAGGTCGGCTCTGACACCGTTCTTCAGGTGGAAGGTGAAGGCGGGGTTCGCGCGGAGGTTCGCGCTCCAGTCGGTGGGGCCTCCGCCCGCGCCGCTGCAGAGGTACGTGGCGCCGTGGGCGCGGTAGAAGAAGATCTCGATGCGGCGGGGTCGTCCGGTGCGCCGGCCGGTGGTCGTGATGTCCACGATCCGTTCGCGGGTGCCGGCCGCGGGCGTGATCTCGATGGCTCGCCTCATCTCCGGCGGTAGGTGCGACAGCGACGTCATGCGGCCTCGTTCTTCAGGGCGGGTCCGAGGAGCAGCCCGCCGTCGACGATGTGCTCGGCGCCGGTGATGAACGCGGCGTCGGGCGAGGCGAGGAACAGCAGCGTTGCGGTGATGTCGGCGGGTTGCCCGCACCGGGGAACGGCGAACGGCTCGGGGGTGTAGAAGTCGGCGATCGGCGCGTCGGCCCCGGCAGCTGGTTGGGTGATGAACTTGGTGGCGACGACGCCGGGGTGGATGGTGTTGACGCGGATGTTGTCGCGTCCCAGTTCGAGGGCGGCGGTCTGGGTGAGCCCGCGGATGGCCCACTTGCTGGCGACGTAGGGCGCGTAGAAGGCGGTGCCTCCGGTGCCCATGACGGAGGCGATGTTGACGATCACCCCACCGCCCGCTCGTCGCAGCGCTGGTGTGGCGGTCTTGATGCCGAGGAACGTGCCGGTGAGGTTGATGTCGAGGATGCGCGCCCACGTGGACTGATCGGTGGACTCGATCAGGGCTGGCGGGTTCTGCACTCCGGCGTTGTTGACCAAGATGGTGAGCGCGCCGAACGTCTCCTCGGTCGCCGCGACGGCGTCGGCCCACGACTTCTCGTCGGAGACGTCGAGGCGTACGAAAAGTGCTCTGTCACCCAGTTCGGCGGCGAGGGCGGCACCGCGCTCAACGTCGATGTCGGCGATGACGACGTTGGCACCCTCGGCGTGGAAGGCCCGTACGTGGCTGGCGCCCTGCCCACCCGTGCCCCCGGTGACGAGAGCTGTTTGAGCGATGAAGCGGGACATGCGGTCCTCCGTGAGAGGCAGATGGTGAGTCGGGCGACTCACCATGGCAACGGTACGCCGCCGTGAGTGGTGAGTCAACCCACTCACCTCGCTATGATGGCCGCATGACGACCTATCACCAGCGGGTGGCTCGGGAGAAGCGCGCGCTGATCGTGCAGGCCGCCACGCAGCTGTTCCTCGAGTTGGGCTACGACCGGGCGTCGCTGGCCCGCATCGCCGAGGAAGCCGGGGTGTCGAAGGCGACGCTGTTCAAGCAGTTCCCGACGAAAGCGGCCCTGTTCGATGCCATCGTCATCGACTCCTGGGCCGGTGGTGATGACGCCGAAATGCCGTCAGCGGGCGACCTGGTAGCCGGCCTGACCACGCTCGGGCGGCATTATGCGGCGCTGTTGGGCCGACCGGGGATGGCGGATCTGTTCCGCATCGTCATCGCCGAGTTGCCCCGCTTCCCGGAGTTGGCCAAGGCGCACTTCGCGGAGGGCAAGCTGCCGTACTTCGAGACAGTTCGGGCCTACCTCATGGCCGAGCGCGACGCGGGGACGGCGGACATCACGGACCCGCAGATGGCCACGACGCAGTTCCTCGGGATGATCTCCAACTACCTGTTCTGGCCGAGCCTGCTGATCCCGGGATGGACGGTGACCCCGGACCGCGTGATCGCGGTGGTGGACGACGCCGTCCGCACCATGGTCGCGCGGTACGGCCGGCACGGAAACCGATAGAAGATGGATCAGGCAGCTGCACCGGCACCGACCCGCGGATCGAGGCCGATCCGCATCCCGGCGGACGCCTGCTCGGCGGTGGCGATCACCCGCATGACCTGGGGCAGCAGCGCGGGGTCGACGGCGTCGGGGTTCCGCCGGGGAACGGTCGCGCCATGCAGATACTGGCCCGTGTACTTCAGAATCTCAGCGTCGAGCGGCCCGAGGGCTACGCCGCGTTCGGTGCGACGGCGGTTCGCGTGATCCTCCTGCGCACGTTTCTCGTTCGACAGCTCCGTCGCCGCGCGCATCGCCTCGCAGACCTGACCGCGCTCTAGCAGATCGATGTCGGCGCTGTGGGCGACGAGCCGGGTCCGGTCCCACCGGATGCGCCGAAAGAGCGCGTCGACGTCGGCGGGCGGGGAGAGCAGGACCGGGTCCAGGAGTGCGACGGCGGCGTTCTCGTCGAGCGAGCCCTGGGTGCCGGCCGCGTCGCACAGCGGAAGGACCGCACTCCAGAGCAGCAGGTGTCTGGCCAGGTCCTCCCGGATCACCGCAAGATGGGCTTCGGAGATCGGGAACGTGAACGGGCGAGGGTCGTGGTTGGCGTCGGCACCGGCGGCGAGCATCAGCTTCAGTTCGCCGCCGTCCCGGATCACGTTCGGGATCCAGGCACTGCCGCTACGCGCGAAGACGACGTCCCTCATCCGTTCACGCCCACCGTGCACATTCGACCTCAAGGCGCGGGTCGGTGCGCACCCAGACTTCGCCCCCGGCGGCCTGGGCCGGGGCGTCGACTCGTTCGAGACCGAGGAACGCGGTCAACTGGAGCAGTTCGGCTCGTTCGGCCCGGTCGTCGTCGACATCATGAGAGTCGAAGAAGACGTAGTACGTGTCGCTCGGGTCGACGATGCCGGAATCGGCCCAGATCCGGCCGACCTCTGTGATCGCCGCTGCTTCCGTGGTGAACGTGGCGGCGCGGGCGGCACCGCGGGTCTCCGGTGACGCGTTGAGGTCGGAGAGGTCGGAGAACCACTGGCCGAAGTGGTCGAGGCCGGCATATCCGTTCTCGAAGAACAGCATCGCGCTCGGCAGGTAGCGGTTGGGCCTGTCGACCTGGAGGTGTTCCGACCGGGGTTGGTCCGCACCCTTGACTCGGGAGATCACCCCCAGCCGCGGCATGAGCGCCAAACTCTGCCCCGCCGGCTCGTCCCTGATGGTGTAGGTGTCGGACTCTTGGCCCCGGAAGAACGCAGAGAACGCCTCGTACGCCTCCTGCGGGTCGCCCACCGAGACGTGCTGATCGTTGCCGTCGCCGACGGTGAAGACGAACTGCTTCGGTCCGGGTTTGTAGGGGCGGGCCATCTGCGTCCTTACGTTCTGGTGTGAAAGCTCCGCCAGCGTAGTGGGTCGGGGTGACATGCCCGCGGCCCCTGAGCGGGGCGGGGTTTCCGGCAACGTGAGATTCGGGCATGTATCTGGGCACTGCTGGAGGGGAGACGGCAATGCTGGTAACTGGTTATCTCGGCGCGGTGCTCATCGGCGCGCTCGTCGGCCTGCTCGGTCGACTCATCCTGCCGGGGAGGCAGCGGATCGGCTTCTTCGCCACGTTCGTCATCGGCGTCGGCTCGGCGGTGCTGGGCACCGTGGTCGCCAGGGCGCTCCACATTGACGACGGAGCCAACGTGCAGGTGTGGGTGCTGCGCTGGGACTGGGTCGTGCTCGCGATCCAGGTTGGCCTCGCGATCATCGCCGTGGCGCTGGCGAACATGCTCACCTTCACCCGGCTGGCCGGCGGCGGCGACGACGCCTCCCGTCGGCGGACCCGTCGCAGCAAGGCCAAGAGCTGAAAGGCCCCCGCCGCGCGTGATTTACTCGCCTTTACGGAAGTCGGGGTGTCCCGGTGCCGGGGACACCCCAACTTCCTGAAACCCGAGTGAATCTTCAGGGCGAACGCGGCGGGGGCCCGGGGTCAGCAGCGCTCCACGCGCACCTGGATGGTGCGGGTGGTGGGGATGAAGTGCTTCCCGGGAGCCACGTTGTCGTTGGTCAGGAGCCAACTGCCGCCGGTGAGGGTCCATTCGTACCCGCAGTAGCCGGGGCCGATGTAGTAGCCGGCGGCGGTCGGCCAGAAATCGGTCGTCTTGCGGCCCGCAGGGAGGATCACGTCGTAGTTGCCGTGCGTGTAGTTGCCGTCCTGGACGTGGATGACCCCCAGGCCGAGGTTGGTGGCGTTGTGGATGTAGTTGGAGGCGGCGCTGGCCGGGGTAGCCACGCCGAGCGTCGCGGCCGTGCTGAGGGCCGCGCCCACCGCGACAACCTTCTTCGACAGAGACAAGACAGGGTCCCTTCCACTTCGCGTACGAATCGGGCGGTAGGTAGCACGACCAGAGCCGTACGCCGTGACCGGTGCGACCGCGCCGACCACCCCCGTCTGTTTCGTACGGGCGCTGACTGACTACCAGGGCGCAGTCTCCCAACAGCGTGTTGGCTCGATGTTGGCTACGAGGTGGAGACGCCAACGTGCGGTTGGCGGATCGAGGGCCACCACGCGGGGGTGCCGGAAACTGTCGAGACGACGGGTGGGCTACGTCTGCGTCTGCGGCAGCGGCTGCCCGGCCGGGCTGTCCGAGAGCAGCTCCGACAGCCGGGCGCGCATCTCGGGGAGCCGACGATCGCCCAGAGTTTCGAGGATCGTGACCGCCTCGTGCAGGGCCGCGACGGCGGCCGGGAGGTTCCGTCGGGCTGCGAAGACGTCGGAACATCCGTGCAGCGCCCAGGCTTCCCGCATCCGGTCACCCGTGCTCCGCGCGAGCCGGACCGCTTCGTCGTAGTGGTGCCCGGCCTGATCGAGGTCACCCTGAAGGAGATGCAGCCGGCCGAGATTGGTGTGCACGCTCGCCGACAACCAGTCCCGGTTGCTGGACCGTTGGGCGGCCGACAACGCCGCCGTGTACGCGTCACGGGCCTCCTGTTGACGGTCGGCCCGTCGATGCAGGTAGCCGAGGTTGAGTTCGACCTTGAAGGTGAGGTCGGGGTCGTTCAGCTGGGTCGCGAGGTGTCGTGCCCGCAGCAGTGGCGGGAGCGCCTCGTCGAGCGCCCCGCTGTCGGCGAGCATCGCACCCAGGCTCGCCTCCACGTCGGCCCTGCCGGCGTCGTCGCCGCCCTGTGCGAAGAGCGCGCTGGCGTGCTGGAACGCCGCGCGGGCCTCAGCGCGTTGCAGCAGCAGGCTGTGTGCCACGCCCAGGCTCCCGTGCAGGGTGGCCTCGCCGGTCCTGCTGCCGGCCAGGGCGGCGGCCCGGATGCCGTGCTCGACCACGCTGATCCAGGTGTCGCGGGGTGCGCGGCGTTGCAACCAGCCACGGATGTTGACGGCAAGAGGCCAGACGAGATCACTGTGGGTCCCGCCGTGCTGGGCGATCAACCTGATGATCGTGTCCGCCTCGGTGTCGATCCACTCCACCGCCGTGAGCGTGTCGGGCAGGTCAGGCAGGAAGAGATGCTCCGGGTCAGAGACCCCAGCGCTGTGGGCCTCGCCGGCCGTCGGCCTGATGCGCTGCTGCGCGTGGCGGGCCACGTGCCCGTACCAGCGGAGCAGTTGGCGTTCGGCGGCCCGCCGATCGGCCGAGGTGTCTTCGAGCTGGCCCTGCTCGTGGGCGAACATGTGGGTCAGCTGGTGGAGGCTGATCCGGCTGTCCGCTTCGATCGTGACGACATTGACCTCGGCGAGCCGGTCGACCAGGTCCGTCAGGACGGTGCCGGCGACGATGCCGGCGAGTGCGGCCGCGGCGCCGGGCGGGATCGTGTGGGCATCCGACAGGCCGAGACGGCGCAACAGCCGACGTGCCGGTGCGGCCAGCCGCCGGTACGACACCGCGATGACCGCGCGCACGCTCACATCGCCGTCGGTGGTGCTGAGCCGGGCCAGTCGGGTGCGCTCGTCGTGCAGGGCGACGACGAGGGTGCCCGGCCCGGCTCCCAGCCGCAGGTGGGCGCCCACGATCCGAATTGCCAACGGCATCCCGTGGCACAACATCACGAGGGTACGAATGTCGTCGTCCGCGCCGCCGGGCATCCCGGCGATCGCGCCGAGCAGACGGGTGGCCGAGTCGACGTGGAGCGGGTTGAGGACGAGCAGGCGAGCGCCCTCGCGGGCGATGAGCCCGTCCAACCGATTCCGACTAATGATCACCAGGCGGCTGTCGCCGGTGCCGGGGAAGAACGGCCGGGCCTGCTGGGCACTGCTCACATTGTCCAGGACCACCAGCACCGTGCTGCGCGACAGCAGCGATCGCAGCTGCGCGGCGCGTGTCTCGGCCTGCTGTGGCACGTCGTCGGGGGCGACGCCGAGATCGACCAGGGCCCTGGCCAGCGCCACCGTCGCCGGGACGTCATCGTCGAGATCCAGATAGAGCTGCCCGTCGGGGAAACGCTGCCGGTGCTGGTCGGCCCAGTGCGTGACCAGGGCTGTCTTGCCCATGCCACCGGACCCGGTCACGACCACCGCGCCACCGGGACGCTGACCGGGTCGGGATGGCGCGAGCAGGGCATCGAGGGCCGCGAGCTCGTCGTCGCGCCCGACAAAATCGCTGGGTGGCGCGGGCAACTGCGCCGGCCGCGCCGCGGTGGGTGGAGCGGCGGTCGGTACGGCCGCGGGGGCGGGGCCGCGCAGGATCGCGGTGTGCAGCTGCTGGAGGCGGGTGCCCGGATCCGTCCCAAGCTCGTCGGAGAGGATGCGCCTGGTCCGCTCGTAGACGAGCAACGCCTCCGCCCGGCGGTCACTGCGTACGAGCGCGAGCATCAGTTGCGCCTGGAGGCGCTCGCGCAGCGCGTTCTCCGTGGCCACGGCCGACAGTTCGGCGCACAGTTCCCGGTGCCGGCCGAGGCTGAGTTCGATGTCGACGCAGCTCTCGTAGGCGGTCAGACGCTGCTCGCCCAGGTGGTGGGAGACCGCCCGCACCTGATCGGTGTCGGCGGTGCCCTGGTAGGCGTCCGTACCCCGCCACAGTCGCAGTGCCGCCCGGTAGCGGTCACGCGCCTCGGCGAGTCGGCCCTGCGCCTCGTCGCGTGCGGCCGCGTCGACCAGCGCGACGAACTCGTCGGCGTCAACCTGATGGCCGGCCAGGCTGATCCGGTAGCCGCCGGCCGCGCGAATGATCGATCCGGTGCCCAGGGTGCGGCGCAGATGATGGACGAGGACCCGCAGTGCCACCTGCTTGCTGTCGCTCGGGTCGCGACCCCACAGGGCCTCCAGCAACGTGCTGTCGGCGACCGCCTGCCCGCCGGCGGCCAGGAGGCAGGCGAGGACGACCTCGTGCTGATGCCTGCCGGCGGGCACCACCGATCCGGAGCTGTCGACGGCCCGCAGTGGCCCCAGGACTTCGAACCGCATGATTCCTTCCTTGGCCGTGACCGGTGAAGGACCATGCCCGATCGCGGCACGACGGCCTCATCCGGAGGGTAGACGGCGTACGACAGCTGCGCCGCAACCTGACGGCCTCATGCCCGCAGCTGGGCGACGACCACCCTGGTGGCCTGGGCGATGAGGGCGTCGTCCGGCGTGGCGTCCTTCTTGCCACGGCTGGACAGCACCGCGAGCACGATCGGAGCCCTGCCGGGCGGCCAGATCACCGCGATGTCGTTGCGGGTGCCGTACCCGCCGGTGCCGGTCTTGTCGCCGACCACCCAGCCGGCCGGCACCCCGGCCCGGACCAGCGTCGCGCCGGTGGTGTTGCCCCGCAGCCAGCCGCGCAGCACGTCACGGTCCGCCGGTTCCAGCGCAACCCCCACGGTGTACGCCCGGAGATCGCCGGCGAGTGCCCGCGCGGTGCTGGTGTCCCGCCTGTCACCAGGCTTTCCCTCGTTCATCGCGGTCTCGTAGCGGGCGGCGTCGGTGACCGTGTCGCCGAGCGCGCGCAGCTTCGACTCGAACCCCGCCGGCCCGCCGAGGTGACGCAGCAGCAGGTTGCCGGCCGTGTTGTCGCTGTAGCGCACCGCGGCGTCGGCGAGGGCGCGCAGGCTCATGCCCTCGCCGACGTGCTTCTCGGTGATCGGGGAGTGCGTCACCAGATCCTGCGCCGAATACCGCACCACCCGATCCAGTTGGGCGTCGGTGGCGCCGTCGAGCACCTCAGCGGCGGCCAACGCCTTCCAGGTCGAGGCGTACGCGAACCGCTCGTCGGCGCGGAACTCGACAGTGCGGCCGCTGCCCGTGTCGACGGCGTAGACCCCCAGCCGCGCCCCGAACTGCTGCTCCAACCGCTGGAACTCCCGGTCGGCGGCCGGTGACGGGGTGAGCGTCACCTCCGGGCTCGGCGTCGGTCGCGCCTCGGTCGCGTCGCCGTCGCCGCTGCTGCTGTTGCTGTTGCTGCTGCTGCTGCTGCTGCTGCACCCCACCAACGAGACAAGGGTCGACGCCGTGACCACCAGGGTCGCCAGACCTCGGACAGAGGCACCCATCTGTTGTTCCTCCTCCAGTGCCGTCGGTCAGGGCAGGATCTCGACGTACCCGTCGCTGCCGTGCACGCGGATGCGTTGCCCATCTTGGATCAGCCGGGTGGCGTCGAGCACGCTGACGACCGCCGGCAAACCGTACTCCCGGGCAATCACCGCGCCGTGGGTCATCGCCCCGCCGACCTCCGTCACCAGGCCGGCGATGCCGACGAACAGAGGCGTCCAGCTCGGGTCGGTGTGGGCGGTGACGAGGATGTCACCGGCTTCGAGATCGGCCTGTGCGATGTCCAGGATGACGCGGGCGCGTCCGTCGACCGTTCCGGCGGACACCGGCACACCGACCAGCGCGCCAGCCGGCACGTCGTCGCGCCGGTACGCCCCGGTGATGGCTTCCCCGTCCGAGGTCAGCACCCGGGGTGGTGTGAGCGCCTGGTGCCACCGGAACGCGTCCCTGCGCTGCCGGATCAGCTCGTGGTCCACCTGGTGTGAGCGCGCCACCTCGTGGAACTCCTCGAACGTGAGGTAGAAGACGTCGTCGGTCTCGGCGAGCACGCCGGCACGCACCAGGCGTTCGGCCTCTGCCAGCAGGGCGTGCTTGTAGACGAAGTAGCGGCTGATGATGCCGTACTTCGGGTACTCCCGATAGCCGACGAAGGTCCGTACCCGGTCGATCATCCGCTCGGTTTCCTCGGCCTTGCGCTGCCCGTCCGGCAGGGCCCGCAGGCGCGACAGCACCTCCTGCGCCTTGTGCTGCGCCTGCTGCCGTCCCTGCGCGAAGCGTCGCCGGGCCGCGCCCGGCTCGAAGAGCCGGACGTTGTCGAGGATCACGGGTACGAGGGTGCTGGGGCGTTCGCTCCACCGTGGCCTGGTGATGTCGATCTCGCCGACGCACCGCATGCCGTACCGGTCGAGGTATCCCTCGATGGCGGCGCGCGCCTCCGTCCCGCCCGGCAGTGCCGGCAACCCGTCGAGGAAGCCGTCGTCCTCGACGCCCTCCAGGAATGCCACCACCTCCGGATACGGACGGATCACGTCGGCGACGTCGAGTAGCGCCAACCCCATCTCCGCCGTGATGTTGCCGGGGGCGGAGAGGGTGAGGGTGTCCGCGGCGTTGCGCTCGCCCAGCCACTCGTGCAGCCGGTCGTTGAGCCACCAGGTGGCCTCCATGCCAGCCATGATCGCCTGCATGCTCAGCGGGTCACTGACGGCCCGTTTGTGCTCCTGGAAGGCCGCCAGCAGGAAGTCGAACAACGCCGGGCCGGTCACCGTCGCGATGTCGCGCCGCAGGGCGGCGATGGACGCCTCGCTGCGCGCGATCAACTCGGTCACGATGGCCGGGTCGTTCTCGATCGGGGCGGGCGCACCGCCGGTTGTCGGCGTGCCGGGACCGCCGCCGTTCGGCAGCGTCGGGATGAAGTCCCGGCCGTCGAGGAGGCTCTCCAGCGCGTCCTTCGTCAGCGGATCCGTCCGGCCCGCCATCTCCAGGAAGCTGGCGCGGCTCGCGGGTGCGGCCAGCAACCGGGTGGCGTCGACGAACAACCTCCCGCCGGCCTCCCGCATCGACGCGATGGCGGTCAATGTCCACATCGACAGCCCCAGCGGCCTCATGGCGTCGGTCATCATCTGCTGGTGGCCGACCGACAGGTAGACGTGGTTCTCCTGGTCAGCCGCTGCGGGAATGGGGAAGAGCGTGGTGATCGGTCGGCTCTGCACGATGTGGAAGTCGTCGTCGACCAGGCACCATTCGATGTCCTGCGGGCGGCCGAAGTGCGCCTCGATCCGTCGCCCGAGCCGCACCAGCCGGATGACCTGTGCGTGCGTCAGCGCCGGCTGGTCCTGCCGCTGCGCGTCGATCGCCACCTCCCGCGTCCCGCCGCCCGGCAGGGCAGCGACGGCACGCTGTTTGGCGGCGACCTCCCCGGTGACTACCTCGCCGTCGCGCACCGTGAAGACGTCCGGGTTCACCAGGCCGGAGACCAGGGCCTCGCCGAGGCCGAAGCTGGCATCCACGGTCGCGACCTTCCGGTTGCCCGTGACCGGGTCGGCCGTGAACAGGATGCCGGAGGCATCCGGAAAAACCATCTGCTGTACGACGACAGCCATCTGGGCCGTGCGGTGGTCGATGCTGTTGCGCAGGCGGTAGCTGACGGCCCGCTCGGTGAACAGCGACGCCCAGCATTGGCTTACATGCCGCAGGATCGCCTGCGACCCCACGACGTTCAGGTAGGTGTCCTGCTGGCCCGCGAAGGAGGCCGTGGGCGTGTCCTCGGCCGTCGCGCTGGAGCGCACGGCGTAGGCGGCCTGCTCCCCGAAGCAGGCGAGCGCGCCGGTGATCGCGGCGGCCAGGTCGGCCGGAATCGCGGTCTCCTCGATGCTGCGGCGGATCTCCGCGCTGAGGGTGCCGATCGCCTCCCGGTCATCCGGGCTCAGCCGCGACAGCCGGTCGAGCCGATCGTCGATCGACGGCACCCGCGCCATGACCCGCCGGAAGGCGGCCGTCGTCAGGCAGAACCCGGGCGGCACCCGGACCCCGTCGATTCGGGTCAGGTCGCCCAGGTGCGCGGCCTTGCCGCCGACGCTTGGCACCTGCGACCCGTCGACCTCCCGAAGATCCCACAACAGCTCCCGGTCGCTGTGGCCCTCGTCCACCGACAACACACCCACGTCGCGCCCCCGTTACCTCGTTTGTGCTGGTCCGGCCGCTGATTCTGCGCCCGGACCCGGGCCTTGCGGCAAGCCCCCGGGTGCGATATACGTTAGAAGCGGCAGGGAGTGGATCTCCCCGTTCATCCGCTGGCGACATCAGCGCTGCGCGCCCCTCAGTCCTCGGCCGATTTGCCAGGCGGCGACGGGCGCGGCCGCGACGAAGCCGGCGACAAGCCCGATCTGGCCAGCAAACCAGAACGTGGGGCTGTCGGGCCCTAGGGGTGGCCCCGGAAAGACCATGTCATGCGCGAGCGTCAGCCACACGAACAGCACCACCTCGAACACGGTGATGGTCAGCAGTTCGACCTTGACGACGGTCGCCAGTGCCGGCCCGATCCGTGCGACGCCGCGACGAGGCCCGTCGAAGACCCGAAAGAGAACAGCGATCGCCACCGCCATCAGATAGTCGCCGGCGTAAGCGACCCAGAGCGCGTGGTGGGCCGCGTCGAAGCCGACGACGTACAGGGCGACCTCGGCGACGACGAAACCGAGGGCGCAGTGCGAGCCGCAACGGCACAGCTGGGTGACGATGTGGCTCTTGCGGGGTCGTCGAGGCCGACCCTCCGGCCGCCGTCGCGAGAGGGCCTCGGGTCTACCCCAGCGCCAGTAGAGGCGGACGGCCGCCGGACCGACGTAGAGGACGGTCACCAACCAGACGATCTCCATGACCTTGACCGGCTGACGGTGCCCGCGCAGATAGGTGTCAGCGAAAACGATCGTGAAGCTGACGACGCCGACCGCGAGTGAGGCCCAGGAGAGTGCCACGAGCCAGGTTGGCTGCATCCCTGTCCCTTCCACGCGCCGGGCACCGGTGCTTGTCACGGCCGAACGTGGAGGGGGGCTCGGACTGGTGTCGACGGCCGAGGGCGCCCACAGTCTTTCATGCCGTACTCGGACGCACCGGCAGATCGGCGCTCCGGCCGGCCGCCGCGGTCGAGGTGGCCCAGGATCGGGTGACGGCCTCGCAGGTGGGCGAGTCGCCGAACAAATTGATCATCGTGTGGAGTTCGGCTATCGTCCGCCTCCGTGAAATCTTCCCGTTTTGCTTCCGCCATGTTGATCGTTGCCGTTTCGACGGCCCTCGCCGCCTGTGGCGACAGCGACAAGGCGACGACCGCCGGCTCCGCCACGCCCGCTCCCACGTCCGCAGCCCCGTCAGCGGTGGCCACCTCCGCCGCCGCCACGCCCTCCTCACCCGCGGCGGGCGCCGCGAGCGACAAGGAGCTCTGCGAGGCGGTGAAGAAGGCCAGCACCGAGATGAAGGCGGAACTGGTGAAGGTCGCCACGGCTGGCGAGCCGTCGGCCGAGGACTTCAAGAAGATCCTGACCGAGCTGGAGAAGAGGGTGACCACCGCCGCCGCGACCGGTGATGGCAAGGTCGCGGCCGCCCTGCGGACGTTCGGTGCCGAGGCGGCCAAGGCCGCAAGCTCGGCGGACCCGGCGACCGCCGCCGACAACCCGGCCTTCGAGAAGGCCGGCGAGGACATCACCACCGCGTGCAAGGCGGCCGGCATCAACGTGGTTGTCTGACCTCGTGGCGCACCCGAGTCGGGTGTGACGACAGTGGCCCCCTCGCTCAGGCGAGGGGGCCATGGGTGACGGAGATGGCCGGCGACAGCGCGCGCAGGAAGTCGGGAGCGTCAAACATCTCGCCCGCGGAGGCGACGCCGCTCGTCCTCGTCCGACCATCGAGGATGCGTCCGACCGCCTCCACGGCCAGGGGAGCGCTGACGGCGTAGATGTCCCGACCACTGGCCACGACTCGGCGGTGCGTGTCGCCGCGACGCACGACAACGTCGACAGTGAACGTCTGCGCCGACCGGCCCCGCTCGTCGACGGCGACCGGCGCTGCCGCAGCGGCGGCCAGGTCGGTGGCGGCGTCGACGCTCATGTACGTGCGTACCTCGGGGATGTCCAGGTGCCGGGGGATCGTGACGACATCGGCCATGGTGAACTCGCCGAGGACGCTGCGGCGGCCCAGCGGCGCGGGGAAGTCCCAGTCCACTCTCGGCAGCTCCCGGTCACCGGTGTGGTACTCCAGCCGGCCGCCGGTGTAGCGGACCCGGCGGCCATCACGACGCTCGCGGGAGACGGCGCCCGCGGCGACCGTCCCGGCCGTCGGGTGCCAGCTGCTCAGTCCGTACGCGACGTGTGCCTCGTCGGCCGACGTCCAGTCGCCCATGGCCGTCGTCGCGAGCAGGTCGCCGAGCCCACCGAAGAAGGCCATCGCCGGGACCACCGCGACACCTGTCAATCGGGCGCGGCCGGTGAACTGCGTGAACGTGTCGACGTTGGCCTCGATCTCGGCCGCCACGTCGACGTACGGGATCCGGGCGCGCAGCGCGGCCTCGATCACGCCGGCGGCGGTCGACGCGAACGGGCCGGCGCAGTTGATGACCGCGTCCACGCCGCTCAGCGCCGCGTCGAGTGAGGCCGGATCGTCGACCGACGCCACCCGGTAGGGGAGTGCCAAGGCCTCCAGCTTGTGCGGGTCACGGCCCACCGGCAGCGCACCGAACCCGCGCTCGCACAACTCCGTCACCACGAACCGTCCGGTGTGCCCGTACGCCCCGAATACCGCCACGCTCTGGCCCATCACTGCCCCCTCGGAAGATCGACTGGGACCAGCCTCCCGTAGCGGTCGACGACCGACCAGTGTCGGGAACGCCAACCCCCGTACAGTTTCGGACATGGCTCTTGTCGCGATCGCCGCCACCGACGGAATGCTGCACTTCGAGCTGGCCCTGACCTGCGAAGTCTTCGCCCGCGACCCCTCCGGCCTGGCCGACCCCTGGTACGACCTGGTGGTCTGCGGCCCCGGCCCGGCCCGGGTCGGCCGATTCCTGCTGGAACCCGACGACGGGTTGGACCGCCTCGCCCGCGCCGACACCGTGATCGTCCCGTCGATTGAGGACGTCGACGCGGACGTACCCCCCGACCTGCTCGACGCGGTCCGCGCGGCGCACCGGGCGGGCGCCCGGATGGTCTCGCTGTGCACCGGGGCGTTCGTGCTGGCCGCCGCCGGGGTGCTCGACGGGCTGCGGGCCACCACCCACTGGGCCCACACCGAGGTGTTGGCCGCCCGCTACCCCCGGGTACGGGTCGACCCGGACGTGCTCTACGTCGACAACGGCACCGTGCTCGCCTCCGCCGGCAAGGCCGCCGCGATCGACCTGTGCCTGCACCTGATCCGCCGCGACCACGGCTCGACAGTCGCCAACGCCGTCGCCCGCCGCCTGGTCGTGCCACCGCACCGCGCCGGCGGTCAGGCCCAGTACGTCACCACCCCGGTGCCGGCCCGCGACGACCACCCGCTCGCCGCACTGTTCCCCTGGGCGCTGGCCCGCCTGGACCGGCCGCTGACCGTCGAGGACCTGGCCCGGCAGGCGAACATGAGCTCACGCAACCTGGCCCGCCACTTCCGGTCGGCCACCGGCACCACCCCACTGCTGTGGCTGTCGACGCAGCGGATCCGCCGTGCGCAGGAGCTGTTGGAGAACACCGACGACAGCATCGACGCCATCGCCGAGGCGGCCGGCATGGGCACCGCCGCGACGCTGCGCCGACACTTCCACCGCACCGTCGGCGTGCCGCCGGATGCCTACCGGCGCACGTTCCGCGCCATCCGGTGATCGTCAGCGCTGGTCGGGGCGTTGCCGGGCGAACGCGTCGCGCATGCCCCACCGGCCGGGGATGTCCAGCAGCGCGATCCGCCCGAAGGTGGTGGGCAGCGCCGGATCGACGGCCAGGTGGTCCTCGTGCGGGTTGATACCGAGCATGGTGCGGATCAGCAGCATGGTGGCGCCGCTGGACCACGCCTGTGGACTGCCGGCGGTCGGGTACCGGATCGGAAACCGAGTGGTCTCGCGGTCGAACCCGCCGAACGCCTCGGGTAGCCGACCCTCGAAGTAGGTGGCGGCCGAGAGAATGCCCTCGGCGATGCGGGCCGCCTCGTTGGCGAACCCGTAACGGCGCAGACCCCAGGCGATGAACGAGTTGTCGAACGGCCAGACTGTGCCGTTGTGGTAGCCGAGCGGGTTGTAGCGGCGCTGCCCCTCGGCGAACGTCCGCACCCCCCAGCCGGAGAAGAGCTCCGGACCCATCAGGTGCTCGACCACCCGGGGAGCCCGCTCCGGCGGCACGATGCCGCTCCACAAAAGGTGCCCGATGTTGGACGACAGGCTGTCCACGGGTGTGCCGTCGTGGTCGAGCGCGAGAGCGTAGAAACCGCGGTCCTCAAGCCAGAAGTCCCGGTTGAACCGGTCGTACAACGCCGCCGCCTCGCTCTCCAGCTGCTCGGCGTAGGCACTGTCACCCCAGACGGTACGGGCCAGGCGAGCGCCTCGGATCTTGGCGTCGTAGGCGTACCCCTGGGTTTCGCAGGTGGCCCTCGGGAAGCCCGGCAGCCGGCCGTCGGCGTAGGAGATGCTGTCCCAGGAGTCCTTCCAGCACTGGTTGTCCAGACCGGTGGCCTGGTTGCGTCGCTGGTACCACACGTAGCCGGTCGAGGTCAGGTCCGCGTACCTGTCGATCCAGGCCAGCGCCGCGCGAGCCTCCTGCTCCAACTCCAGCACCAGCGCGGTGTCGCCGCTCCACCGCTCGTACTCGTCGAGCAGCACCACGAACAGCGGCGAGGCGTCCACAGTGCCGTAATAGGGGGAGTGCGGCTGCTCCTCGAACGCGGCCGACTCCCCGTAACGCAGCTCGTGCAGGATCCGGCCCGGGTCCTCCTCCAGCACGTCGTCGATCCGGACGCCCTGCAGCGACGCGAGGATCCGCAGTGTCGGTGGGGTCAGCGACGGAGTGACCGGCAGGGTTTGCAAGCAGGTCAACAGGCTGTCGCGGCCGAAGAGGGTCATGAACCAGGGCAACCCCGCCGCGGGCACGCTCGCGCCGCCGAGCGAGAGCGGGGCGAAGCGCAGCGCCGCCAGATCCACCAGGCTGCGGTGGTAGACCTGCTGCAGGCTGACGCTATCGGTGTCCAGGGTCGGGGCCGCCGCGACCCAGTCCCGCACGCTCGTGGGCAGGGTGGAGTCGTCCGGCCGTTGGGCGCGCAGGGCGGCGCGCAGGTCGACGCCGTCCGGACGCAGCGCCAGCATGACGGCCTGCAACCGGGTCGACCACTGCTGCCCCGGGCGCAGCCGGACCGCGAACCGAAGGCCGCCCGGGTCGAACGTGGCGGGCTCACTCGCCGACACGACGACCTCACGTCGGTAGGTGCCCCGCCGGTAGCCCAGGCGCAACTCGTCCGAGCCGACGTGGGTGTAGTAGGCGCCGGCCTTGTCGCCGACGTCGAACTTGATTTCGAAGATGTCGGCGAAGTCCGCCTCCACCTCCAGCCGCACGTCGAGGGTCATGTCCCGCTCGCCGTAGTTGAAGATCGTGACCGACTCGGTGAGGTCCGGGCCGATGCGCCTGCGCCGAATGGCCGACACGTCGGCCTCCACGTAGTCCACCGCCCGGCCCGGCACCGCGAAGAACGTGACCTCGAAGTACTGACTGTCGTCCACCGACAGCGCGGTCATGCACTCGCCGTCGACGGTGAGCCTCCAGCGGGACAGGAAGCGCGTGTCGGCGGCGAAGAGGCCGACCGGCGTGCTCGGGGACGACTCGACGTCCCCGCTGGCGTCGGACACCATGAAGGTGTTCCCGTCGATGCACGCCGTGGTGCCCACGATGTCCCTCATCGATCACGCCCCACTGTCGGGATCGTTGCGCTGAGGCGGCCCGGACTCTCGCGGAAACAGCCGCCCGATGCGCAACGCCAGAGCGAGATCACCGTCGACCATGATCTCGCCCCGGGCGATCGCCGCCAGCCCATTCACCTCACCCCGCGCCATCGCGTCCGCGAACTGCGCGGACACCTTGACCACCGTGGTGGCGGGACCATCGCCTCTGGCCACCCGCAGCTGGCCATGATCGATGTCCAGCCGCCACTGCTCCAGGTGGCCGCCGTCGCGGATGTCGAATCGCACGCTCCCACAGACCTTGCTGAACCGCGGATCCGGGCCGGCGACCGCCAACCGCTCGAAGAAGGCGCTGGCCTCCGACATCCCACCTCCTCGGGCGCTGGTAAGAGCGGATGCCGGCTACCCGATCCGGGCAACTCCTAACGCCGGGCGGCGCCCCCGTTTCGAGGGCGACGAGCAGCCGGGTCAGCCGAGGTTGAAATCCACCACGACCGGCGCCCGCCGGACCCGCACGGGAGTCGCGGCGTCGAAGCCGGCGGCGTCGCGGTGCCAGACCGGCGGGGCGTACGCGCAGTCGCAGCGCAGCTTCACCCGCTGCCCGGGGAGCAGGCGCAGGACGTAACCGCTGCCCACGTCCGCCACGCCGGCCAGGTCCCCGGTAGCCGCGTCGAACGCGATCACCTGGGCGTAGGTGAGCAGCTCGTCGACCACCACCGCACCACTGAGCGGAGTCCCGGAGGGCAGCGCCTGATTCAGGGTCGCCGTCTGCTGGGCGCGGACCCGCACCGGCCGCGCCTGCTGCCGGCTGCCCACCCCACCCGACCAGACGGTCGCCAGACCGGCTGCGGCGAACTGCACCGGCCAGTGGTACGGGCCGAGGCCGGTGATCGTGTAGCGCCCTTCCTCGTCGGTCATCGGGCCGTGGTCGTCGTTCTTCGGGTCCGTTACGTAGGGCACGACCATGACCCGCGCGCGCGGCACCGGCGCGCCGGTCGCCGCGTCGGTCACCACCCCGACGACGGCGCCCGCCGGGTCGAGTCGGACGGTCGGCGCACTGGCCACCGCACCGGGGCGGACCTGGACCACGTGCGCCCGCTCGCGCTCACCGGTGCCGCCGTGCCGGCCGACCCACTGCCAGCCGTACCCCGGCGGGTAGATGGCGTTGACCAGCAGCCGGTACCCGCCGGGGGCGACCTCGCTGGTCACCAGAACGCCCTGGTCGTCGGAGCAACCCCCACCCCGGCCGAGCTGGTCCTCACCGAGGGTGACCGCGGCCAGGGCCTCGGCGTCCACCGGGACGAGCGCGGCGCAGACCCGGGGGACCGGTGCGCCGGTCGCCGCGTCCCGCACCACGGTGCGGACGGCGCCGGAGGACACCGATCCGGGGGTACGCGCGGCGGCCGGCGCGGCGGCATCGACGACGAGCAGGGCGACGGCGATGGTCGCGGTGAGGTGGCGCAGGAGTGTGCGGCTCACGGGCGTGGTCCCTCCGGTGTCGTGGCGGTGGTGACCAGACGCTAACGGTCAGTAGATGATCCAAATCGGTCAATGTCGTGTTCCTGACTGCGGAGGACCGACAACCCGCTCGTGCCGCGCGAATACCGCGTTATGCCCGAAAGTGACGCATAGGCCACGGGTACCGCATAGCGTCACGGGGCGGAACCACCGCCGCCCCGCCGCACCGACGGCGACGCCCACCGGAAGGGACCGGACATGAGTCGTGTCGACACTGTGCTCCTGCCGGAGCTGGACGGGCCGGTGCCGGCGACGCTGCCGGGTGCGCTCGGCCTGCTGAGCCTGGCCCTGGGGGTGGGCGCGCTCGTCGCCCCCGGCCCCGTCGCGCGACTCACCGGCGTGGACGACTCCCCGGCCGCGCGGTCCGTGCTCTCCGCCATCGGCCTGCGGGAGCTGGGCAGCGCCGCCGGCCTGCTCAGCGGCCGCCGCCCGTCCGGCTGGGCCTGGAGCCGGGTCGCCGGCGACGCGATGGACCTCACCCTGCTCGGGCGGGCCCTCGCCGACCGCAGCGGTGAACGCCGCCACCGGGTAGCGCTGACCACCCTCGCCATCGCCGGCATCACCGCCGTCGACCTGCTCGCCGCCGTACGCGTCGGCCGGGCTCGACGGGCCCGCGCCCGGGTGATCCGAATGGAGATCGCGGTGACGGTGAACCGATCGCCCGCCGAGGCGTACCGGTTCTGGCGCGACATGGAGAACCTGCCCCGGTTCATGGCGCACCTGGAGTCCGTACGCGCCGACGACCTGCGCCGTTCGCACTGGATCGCCCGTGGTCCAGCCGGGCGTCGCGTCGAATGGGACGCCGAGATCATCGACGACCAGCCGAACAAGTCGATCACCTGGCGGTCGCTGCCCGGCAGCGGCGTACCCAACGCCGGCCGGGTCCGGTTCGTGCCCGGACCCGGCGACCGGGGCACCGAGGTGCGGGTGGAACTGCGTTACGCGCCGCCAGCCGGCGCGCTCGGTCGGGCGGTGGCGAAGCTCTTCGGCGAGGAACCCGAGCAGCAGGTCCGCGACGACCTGCGCCGGTTCAAGCAGGTGCTGGAGACCGGCGAGGTCGTCCGCTCCGAGGGCAGCCCCAACGGCATCTCCGTACGCCAACAGGCCATGCAGCGTCCCGCCCAGCCGCTGCCGGCGTCCCGTCGCTGATCGTCCGAGCTCCGAAAGGGACCGAGAATGAAGGCCACCGCCTGGATGGGCGCCGACAGCGTCAAGGTCATCGACGTACCCGACCCGAAGATCATGAACGCCCGGGACGCGATCGTCCGGATCAGCACCACTGCGATCTGCGGCTCCGACCTGCACCTCTACCACGGCTACATCCCCGCGATGCGCAAGGGCGACATCCTCGGCCACGAGTTCATGGGCGAGGTGGTGGAGGTGGGCCCGCAGGTCCGCAACCTCGCCCCCGGCGACCGGGTGGTGGTGCCCTTCCCGATCGCCTGCGGGCACTGCTCGTCCTGCCAGCGCGGCCTCTACTCGGTCTGCGAGAACTCCAACCCCAACGCCGGCATCGCCGAGAAGATCATGGGGCACTCGCCGGCCGGCATCTTCGGCTACTCCCACCTGCTCGGCGGGTACGCCGGTGGTCAGGCCGAGTATGCCCGGGTGCCGTTCGCCGACGTCGGCCCGATCAAGGTGCCCGACGAGATCAGTGACGACCAGGCGGTCATGCTGGCCGACGTGTTCCCCACCGGCTACATGGGCGCCGAGATGTGCGACATCAAACCCGGGCAGGTGATCGCCATCTGGGGCGCCGGGCCGGTCGGGCTGCTCGCCGCGGCCAGCGCCCGGCTGCTCGGCGCGGAACGGGTGATCGTCATCGACCGGTACCCGTACCGGCTGCGGCTGGCCGAGGAGCACATCGACGCCGAGACGATCAACTATTCCGAGGTCGACGTGCTGGACACGCTCAACGAGATGACCGCCGGCCGGGGTCCTGACGCGTGCATCGACGCGGTGGGCCTGGAGAGCCACCACGGCAACACCGCCATGTACGCGTACGACCGGGCCAAGCAGGCCGCGCGGGTCGAGACGGAACGGCCGTTCGCGCTGCGGCAGGCGATCCTGGCCTGCCGCTCAGGCGGGGTGGTCTCGGTCGTCGGCGCGTACGGCGGTTTCGTCGACAAGTTCCCGATGGGCGCGTTCATGAACCGGTCGCTGGTCATGCGCACGGGTCAGTGCCACGTCCAGCGCTACACCCGACCGCTGCTGGAACGCATCCAGCGCGGCGAGATCGACCCGAGCTTCATCGTCAGCCACCGGATGCCGCTGCGCGACGCCCCGAAGGGCTACAAGATCTTCCAAAAGAAGCAGGACGACTGCACGAAGGTGCTGCTCAAGGTCTGACTGGCGGCCAGGGCTGACTGGCGGCCGGGTCTGCCTGACTGGCGGCCGGGTCTGCCTGACTGGCGGCCAGGGCTGCCGGCGGGGAGTGCCTTGCGCGTTGCCTTTGGAGCTGATGTCGTAAACGATTCGGCCCGGCTGGTTTGGGGTGCCCCCCCCTGCCGGGGAGTCGAGCGGCCGGATCCGTGATGTCGTAACGGTCCGGCCGGGTGATGTCGCAGACGATTCAGCTCCAAAGGACCCGACCACCACGTTGGCCGCCACCGCGGCCACCACGTTGGCCGCCACCGCGGCCACCACGTTGGCCGCCACCGCGGCCACCACGTTGGCCGCCACCGCGGCCACCACGTTGGCCGCCACCGCGGCCACCACGTTGGCCGCCACCGCGGCCACCACGTTGGCCGCCACCGCGGCCACCGCGTTGGCCGCCACCGCGGCCACCACCGCGGGCACACGGCGCAAACGCGGGGCGCGCCTCCCAACGTCCGGCAGCTAGCGTGTCGCCATGGACAGTGGTGGCAGGTCGCTGCCGGCCTCGGCCGACCTTACTATCCGCCTGCGGCCGGTTGCCGAGCCCGACCTGGCGATGTTCCGACGGTTACGCACCGAGCCGGGCCTGATCGGTTTGGACTGGGCCGGCTTCACGGACGCCGGCGCGCCGGCGCGGCGGTTCGCCGTCGACGGCTACCTCGGCGAGGACGACGGTCGGCTCATCGTCGAGGTCGAACAGGAACGGGCCGCCGCTGGCATCGTCAGCTACAGCGCGGGGCGCTACGCCGGTCGGGCGTCGTACTGGTCGATCGGCATCGTCCTGCTGCCACCGTGGCGGGGGCGGGGCATCGGCTGGCGCGCGCAGGCGCTGCTCTGCGACTACCTCTTCCAGCACACCCCGGCGCAGCGCATCCAGGCCGGCACCCACCCGGAGAACGTGGCCGAGCAGCGGTCGCTGGAAAAGGCCGGCTTTCGGCTCGAAGGCGTCATCCGGGCCAGCGAGTTCCGGGCCGGTCAGTGGCGCGACGGGTACCTCTACAGCCGGCTGCGCGACGACCCGCCGCCCCCGCGGGGCCTGACCGTTTGATGGCGGAGCGTCCGGTTCGGTGGGCCACCCCGTTTGTGACCGGAGACCCGGGGAACTCGCCCCGTTCGTCCGCCGGCAGGCCGCACGGCCCGTCGAGGAGACGGAAGGAGCAGGGCATGGAGTACGACCAGATGATCGCCACGGTACGACAGCGCGCGGGTCTCGGGGAGAACGAGGCCGTGCGGTCCGTGCAGGCCGTCCTGTCGGTGCTCGGTGAACGGCTCGCCGGCCAGGAGGCCGACAACCTGGCAGCGCAGCTACCGGATCGGCTGGACGCGTCCGTCACCCGCAATCCACAGGGTCGCCGGTGGGACGTCGGTGAGTTTCTCAAGCACGTCGGCGACCGGGAGCAGGTCGCGAACGCGGACCAGGTGCGGGAACATGCCCAGGCGGTGCTGCGTACTGTCGCCGAGGCGCTCAACGACGACGAGCGGCACGACCTGCTCGCCCAGCTGCCCGGCGGCATCATCGACCTCTTCGGAGTGCCCACCCCGCGCGGCTGAGCCCCGCGCCGATCGGGCCACCCGGGGCGTTCACGGGATCGGCCACTCGTGCACCGGCCGGTTGCTGTGCATCAGGTCCACGTAGTGCCGGACCACCTCGCGCAGCGCCGCCGGCCGGTCCAGGTGGTCGGCGGTCTCCAGCCGGTGCAGCGTCTCCACCTGCCAGGTCGCGCCGTTACGGCCGGTCAGGCAGCGCTGCTCGATGATGCCGAGCAGTCGGTCCCGCTCGGCCGCGTCGAGACCCCACCGGTCCAGGCCGTGATGCGCCATCGGCAGCAACCGGCGCAACACCAACTCGGTGACCGGCAGGTAGCCCAGACCGGGCCAGAAGACCTGCGCGTCGATGCCGTGCCGGGCGCAGCTGGTGAAGTTCTCCTCGGCGGCGCTGAACGACATCTGCGACCACAGTGGCCGGTCCGATTCGGCGAGGGCGCGAACCAGTCCGAAGTAGAAGGCGCCGTTGGCGATGGTGTCCAGCACGGTCGGGCCGGCGGGCAGCACCCGATTTTCCACCCGCAGGTGCGGTCGGCCACGCGAGACGTCGTACACCGGGCGGTTCCACCGGTAGACGGTGCCGTTGTGCAGGCGCAACTCGGCCAGGTTGGGCACCTCGCCGGCCGCGAGCGCCTGCGCCGGGTCCTCCGGGTCGCAGACCGGCAGCAGCGCCGGGAAGTAGCGCACGTTCTCCTCGAACAGGTCGAACACGCTGGTGATCCAGCGTTCGCCGAACCAGACGCGGGGGCGTACCCCCTGGGCCTTTATCTCTTCCGACCGGGTGTCGGTGGCCTGCTGGAACAGCGGAATGCGGGTCTCGCGCCACAACTCCCGGCCGAAGAACAGCGGCGAGTTCGCGCCGACCGCGACCTGGATGCCCGCCACCGCCTGGGCGGCGTTCCAGTAGTCGGCGAACTGCGACGGGCTGACCTGGAGATGGAACTGGGTGCTGGTGCAGGCCGCCTCCGGGGTGATCGTGTCGGCGGTGACCGCCAAGCGTTCCACCCCGCTGATGGCGATCGGCAGATCCTCGCCGCGGGCCGCGAAGATCTGCTCGTTGAGCAGCTTGTAGCGGGGGTTGGCCGACAGCGTCTCGGCGGTCAGGTGCTCGGGGCGCAGCGTCGGCAGGATGCCGATCATGACCATGTGGGCGCCGACCGCCCGGGCCTTCACCTCGGCGGCGTTGAGGCTCGCCCGCACGTACTCCTCGAACTCGGCCGTGCCGGAGCCGGTCAGCCGGCGCGGCGGCACGTTGATCTCGACGTTGAACTGGCCCAGCTCGGTCTGGAAGCTCTCATCGGCGATGGCCGCCAACACGTCGGCGTTGCGCATCGCCGGATTCGACGCCTCGTCGACCAGATTCAGCTCGATCTCCACGCCGGTCATCGGCCGGTCGAGGTCGAAACGGGACTCGCGCAGCATCTCCGCGAAAACATCCAGGCAGCGGCGGACCTTCTCGCGATAGCGGGCCCGATCCTCTCGACTGAAGGTTCGCACGCCGACGTCCTCGCCCATGGTCACCACCCCGTCACCGCTGGTCCCCCTAACCTCGCACGTGATCGGCGGGTGAGGGAAGACCCGATGGTCCTTTCCTACCCAGCGCCCCGCCCCGCCACCCCGGCCAGACCGCACCGATAGCATTGCGGGCCGAGAGGTGGTGGCGTGCGAATGCGCGAGAAGGTGACCCGGCTGTTCGTCGCGGCGGCGATCGCCGAGGCCTGCTCCTGGCTGGCCCTGCTGGTCGGCATGCTGGTCAAGTACGGCCCGCCGGACAACGAACTGGGCGTCAAGATCTTCGGGCCGATCCATGGCGGCCTGTTCGTCGCGTACGTCCTGCTGGTGCTGGCCGTCGCCCGGCTGCACCGGTGGAGTCTGCTGGCCACGGCGGTGGCCCTGGTCAGCGCGGTGCCACCGTTCGCCACCCTGGCCTTCGAGCGGTGGGCCCGCCGCCGGGGAATGCTCGGCGTCGACCAGCAACCGGCTCGCGAGCCCGCCCCGGTCGGCTGAGGCGCGAGCCCGCCAGGGCCGGCCGTCCGGCCCTGATCGGGCCGCGACGGGGTCAGGTGAGCGCCGAGCAGGCCGCGATGCCGGCCAGCAGCAGCGCGCCCAGGAACGCCTGCAACAGCAGCGGTGGCCCGAGGTGCGACCAGAGCGTCGCGGTACGCGGGGTCAGCAACTGCCCGGTGGTGAGGTTGACGATCCGCTCGATCCGGGGCGGCAACTCCGGATCGCGTTGCTGGCGCAGGGTGAGCTGCACCTGATCCGCCGGGTGCAGGGCGCTCTGCGGCAGGTGGCCGTGCAGCTCCACCTCGCAGAGCTGACCGGCGGTGTTACGGAGCCGCACCGGGGTGACCAGGTATTCAGGGCCCTGCTTCAGCTCCTTCCAGCGACGCCGGGTGCCACCACCGCCGAAGGAGAAGAGCGAGCGCAACAGTAGGGCGGGCAACCGGGCGAAGGCCGCCGCGGCGAGCACCGCCACCAGCACCGGCTGACCGACGCGTACCTCGCGGGTGTAGCCGTCGAGCAGGCGGATCAGCCGCCCTGTGACGATTCGTTCCGTCGGGTGCACGATCCGTCGGGTATCGAGTCCGCTGTCCATCTCCACCACCGAGAGTCCGCTTGTGTTCACAGATCGTATCGACGTCTCCGGTTGAACGACGTGAATGAAACCTGGTCACGGGCTCACGGCCGCGAGGTGACATCCCCGGCGACCCGGGTAAGCGGGGGGCCGAGCTGGAAAGGGGTCGAGCATGCAGCTGTCCTTCCTGCGCCCGCTCTACGACCGTCCCGGGCCGTGGTGCTCGGTGTATCTGGACGCCTCCGCGGACACGGAGGACGCCCACCCCGCCTTGGATCTGCGCTGGCGTGCCCTGGAACGCAGCCTGGCCGAACAGGGGGCGGACGAGGCGAGCATCGCCGCGCTGGACCGGGTGATCCGAGGCCATGATCCGATGGTCGGGGACTACGGCCTGGCGGTCTTCGCCAGTCACGGCCGGGTGGTGCTCTCCGAGTACCTCTCCGCGCCGCCACTGCGCGATCTGGCTAGCTACAGCCCGCTGCCGCACGTGATGCCGCTGCTCGCCCAGCGCGGCGAACAGGTGGCCTGGGTACGGGTGGTCGCCGACCGGGTCGGTGCCGATGCGATGGCGGTCAGCGCCGGCGGGGTGCCCCGGCGGGCCCACGTCGCCGGCCGCGACGAGTACCCGCTGCGGCGGGCGAAGCCCGGCGGCTGGTCCCAGTCGCGCTACCAGCGGGCGGCCATGGAGGCGTGGCACCAGAATGCCGGCGACGTCACCGCGGCGACGGTGCAGCTGGCCGACCGGGTCGGCGCGGACGTGGTGGTGGTCGCCGGTGACGTCCGGGCCACCGGAATGATCGCCGCCCAGATGCCGGAGCGCTGGCAGGACCTGGTGGTCCGTACCGACGCCGGGTCCCGGGGCGGCGGGGCCGACCAGACGATGCTGGACGACCTCACCGTGCAGACCATCGCGGAGGTCGCCGACCAGCGGATCACCGCCGCGCTGGACAAGTTCGGCGTGCAGGAGGACGTGGGCGGCGGCCTCGACGCGGTCGTCTCGGCCCTGCAACGCAACCAGGTCGACATGATGCTCATCGTGGACGACCCGTCGGCCAACGGCGAGCTGTGGATCGGCCCGGAACCCACCGAGATCGCCGTCGACCCGGGGCAGCTGGCCGCCATGTCGGTGGCCGACCCGCAGCGGGTACGCGCCGACGCGGCGCTGGTCCGGGCGCTCTGCGGCACCGACGCGGCACTGACCGTGCTCGGCGCCGACGAGGCGCCCGACCTGACCGACGGCGTGGGCGCGGTACTGCGCTACGTCGACCCCAGCACACCGGGGCGGGGCAATGGTTGACCGCTCGGTGGCGGACGTCGTGGTGGAGCGACTCCTGGCCTGGCGGGTGCCCCGCGCCTTCGGGTACCCCGGTGAGGCGATCGCTCCACTGGTCGACGCGCTGGACCACACCGGCGGCGAGCCGGCGTTCATCCCGGCCCGGCACGAGGAGACCGCCTCGTTCATGGCCACCGGGCACGCCAAGTTCACCGGCGGCATCGGGGTCTGCCTCGCCACCCAGGGGCCCAGCGCCGTCCAACTGCTCAACGGTCTCTACGACGCCAAGCTGGACAGCAAGCCGGTCGTGGCGATCGTCGGGGAGGACATCTCCGGGCCGCTCGGCGGCGCGCACCAGGAGATCGGGCTGAGCCGGCTCTTCGGGGACGTGTGCAACCAGTTCGTCCGGTACGGCCGCAGCCCCGAGGACGTGGGGGCGTTGCTGGACCAGGCGTTCCGGACGGCGGCGGCGACCCGCAGCCCGACCTGCGTGGTGCTGCCCCGGCAGTTGCAGGAGGCCCTGGTACCCGACCTGCAGACGTACGCCGCCGGGGTGATCACCGCGACCCCCGGCGAGCCGTTGGCCCGGGTCCTGCCGCACGACGCGGACCTGGACGCCGCCGCGCAACTGCTCAGCGGCGGCCAACGGACCGCGATCCTGGTGGGCCAGGGTGGTCGGGACGCGGCCGCCGAGATCATCGAGATCGCCGACCGGCTCGGCGCCGGGGTGGCCACCTCTCTGCTGGGCAAGCCGGTGCTCGACGAGCGGCTGCCATTTCACACCGGCGTGCTCGGCGAGGTCGGCACCCCGGCGGCGGCCGAGCTGATGGGTGGCTGCGACACCCTGCTGATGGTCGGCACCAACGACCCGTGGACCGACTACTTCCCGATGCCGGAGCAGGCGCGCACGGTGCAGATCGACATCGACGGCCGCCGGATCGGCACCCGCTACCCGGCCGACGTGCCGCTGGTCGGTGACGCCGCCGAGACCCTGCGGGCGCTGCTGAGCCGGGTGCGCGGTCGACCCGAGCAGCAGTGGCGCGCCACGGTGGAGAGTTCGGTGGACCGGTGGCGGGAGGTCGCCGCCGAGCGGGTCGCCGCCGCCGCGGACCCGGTCAACCCGCAGCTCGTCCTGCAGGAGTTGTCCGCCCGGATGCCCGGCACCGGCGCGGTCGCGGTCGACGTCGGCTCGGTCCTCTACTGGTACGCCCGGCACCTCACCCTGCCACCCGGGGTCAACGCGCAGCTGTGCGGCACGCTCGGCTCGATGGGCTGCGCGCTGCCGTACGCGGTGGCGGCCAAGCTCGCCGCCCCGGACCAACCGGTGGTCGCGCTGGTGGGTGACGGGGCGATGCAGCTCAACGGGCTCGCCGAACTGATCACCGTGTCGCACCTCTGGCAGCGGTGGCGCGACCCCCGGCTGGTGGTGCTGGTGCTCAACAACCGGGACCAGAACGGTATGGGTGGCGGGCGAGAGCCGTCGTCCGACCCGACGCATCGCCGTCCCGACGTGCCGTACGCGGGCTGGGCCCGCCTGCTGGGGCTGCACGGGGTGCGGGTGGATCGCCCGGAGCTGGTCGGCGCGGCCTGGGACGAGGCCCTCGCCGCGGACCGCCCCTGCGTACTGGAGGCGGTCGTCGACCCGGCGGTGTCGCTGGCGCCGCCGGAGCCCGCGTTCGCCGACCTGCGGAGCCTGTACGCCGAGGGCGCTCCGGCCCGGAAGGTCCGCGAGCAGGTGGAGGTCACCGTGAGCGCCGAAGATCTCGTTTAGCCGTAGCCGGCCAGGGCATCAGTAGCGGCCCGACGACGCTGGAGGTCCCATGTCCGAGCCCGCCGACCGCCGCTACGGTCCCGCGACCCTGCCGAGGTCGCGCGGCCCGCTCTCCGCGGCGGTGGTCGAGGCGCTGCGACGTCCGCCGTACGACCTGCCGGCCGATCTCGGCATCGACCTCGACCCGGCGGACCCGATCGTCGACGAGGACCTTCAGCTGACGCTGTTCCTCTGCTACGAGCTGCACTACCGGGGTTGGCTCGGGGTGGACGAGTCGTGGGAGTGGCAGCCGAGCCTGCTGGCGCTGCGCGCCCGCTGCGAACGGATCTTCGAGGCGGCATTGCGCAGACTGGTCGGGGTGCCGTCGGTGCCCGCCGCCGGGGTGCCAGCCGGCCTGGCCGAACTGGTGGCGGCCGACGACGGACCAGCACTGGCCGCGTGGCTGCAACGGCGCGCCGACCTCGCACAGTTCCGCGAGTTCGTCGCCCACCGTTCCGTCTACCACCTGCGTGAGGCGGACCCGCACAGCTGGGCGCTGCCCCGCCTCGGCGGTCCGGCCAAGGCCGCGCTCGTGGAGATCCAGACCGACGAGTACGGCAACGGGCGGCTGGACCGGATGCACGCCGAGTTGTTCCGGCGCACCCTCGACCGGCTGGGCGTGGACACCAGTTACGGCGCCCACGTCGAGGTGGCGCCGGCGGTCACGTTGGCGACCAACAATCTGATGTCGCTGTTCGGGCTGCACCGACGGCTGCGTGGCGCGCTGCTCGGACACCTGGCCGCGTTCGAGATGACCTCCTCACTGCCCAATCGCCGCTACGGCAACGGGCTGCGCCGGCTCGGCTTCGACGAGGTGGCTACCCGCTTCTTCGACGAGCACGTCGAGGCCGACGCGGTGCACGAGCAGATCGCCGCGCACGACATGTGCGGTGGTCTGGTCGGCGTCGAGCCGGCCCTCGCCTGCGACGTGCTCTTCGGCGCGGCGGCCGCGCTCGCCGTGGACCGGTTGTTCGCCGCGCACCTGTTGGACAGCTGGGCCGCCGGCCGTAGCTCGCTGCGCGCGCCGGCCCCGCCGGCCCCGCCACCGACGGTTCCGCTCGTCGTGCTGCCCGCGGTGGCCCCGCCCGCGCTCGTCTGATCCGGACCGCTCTCGCTGCGTGACGGCGACGTGGGGTCAGCCCTCGCGGGCGGTGCCCGCGCGGAAGTCGACCACCTTGTGGGTGCCGTCGCAGAACGGCTTGAGCGCCGACTTGCCGCACCGGCACAGCGCCACCGTGCCCCTGCGCGCGTCGATGCGCTCGCCGTTCGGGGTGACCAGCGCGAAATCGCCACGGACCAGCAGCGGTCCGTCCTCGTACGGGGTGATCGTGGCGGCGGCTGGCTCGCTGGTGTCGTCGGTGCGCATGGCCCCGGAAGTGCCCCTCCTGGCCCCGCCGAAACCCCGAGCCGCCCGAACGGCAGTGATGACCGGGGCACCCCGCTGACCAGCGGAATGTGCCGCCGGGTGGGTGATGCCCCGTTTGAACCCCATCGGGACGGGAAGCCCGGCCGCGTGGTGAGCGAAAGAGGCAAGGTGGGGCCGGTGCACAAGGTGCACAAGGGGCTCACGGCTGATGGCGCCGGTCTCGCCGGCGACCGGGTCGTGGCCGTGGGCAGTTCCGCCCGGGTGCTGGTCGCCGCCACCGCCCGGGCGCTGCGGGGGGTCGACTGCGCCGACCTCGGGCACACCGGGCCGACGTCACGGTTCCCCGGCGCCCCCGAGCCGGTGCGCCGGGCGGCCGCCACCCGCGCCGCCGGTCGGGTCGCGCTGACCGTGGCCCAGGTCGACGAGGTCGACGCCGCCCGGGTGGCCCGCTGGTTCGTCGACCAGTACCCCCGGCGGCGCTACCCCGGGGTGCTGATCGGCTCTCCGCACGGCGCGGCGGCCCACCTCGCGGTGGCTCTCGGCGTGCCGTGGCTGCCGGCGGGCTTCGAGATGACCGTGCACTGGTCCGAGGGCGGGGTGGACCGCCCGGCGGACGCCGTGGAGCACGGTGCGGCCCTCGCCAGCCGGTTGCTCGCCGGCAACGCCGACCTGCACCTGCGCCAGGTGCACTGCCCGGCCAGCCGTGGCGCGCTGACCGGGGCGACGGTCTCGCTGACCGCCGCGTGGCGGGCCCTACCGGCCGCGTACGCGCAGTTCCTGGCCGACCGGCTGATGCCCGGTGCGCCCGTCCTGCTGGTCCGCGACGCGCGTACCTGGCCGGTGCTGGAGCGCGGGCCGGGGCACAGCTTCCAGGTCGGCTGCCCAAGTAGCGGGCTGGACCCGGTGGACTTCCACCGGGACAGCCACGCCTTGCGGCAGGTGCTGCGCTCCGTCGGCGGCGACGCGACCCGGTGGGAGCCACCGGAGGTGTCCGTACCGTCGGCTGACGCCGAGCACGGCGTCGACTCGGGCTTCGAACTGGCCACGCGGGACTGGTCCGCCCAGCACCAGCACCCGCTGCATCGGGTGTTGGTGCCCCGGCCGGCGGCGCTGAGCGCGGGCGTGGCCGACCTGTACCGGCGGTGGCTGCGCCGCGCCGGCAAGACCGGTGACCGGTTGGTGGTGGAATGCGGCCGACTGCTCGACCCGTGGCAGGTGATGCGGGCGGGGCTGGTGCCGTACTGGTGCGAGAACGCCACCCGCCGCAGCGTCGACGAGGCCGAGTGGTGGCTGGCCGGCAGCGAGGCGTTCAGCTCGGTGGACGTGTTGCCCGAGCCGCCCGGGGTGCGTTCGCCCGCGCTGGCCGGGTTGCCGCAGTGGCTGGCCGTCGCCGGGTTCGGTCGGCGGCGTCGGGCGCTGGACCGCACCACCGCCCGGGGTTACCCGGTCACCTCGGTGCCCACCCGCCGGGCCACGGAGGTGCTGCGCGCCCAGCCGTACGACCTGCCCGTGCCGCCCCCACTGGGGGTCGCCGAGGCGTTGGCCGTGCTCCGCGACAGCGGCGGCCACCAGGGGTTGTTGGTCTCCTGAGACGGAGCACGCCGAAACATCCTCGCGAACCCGGGGTCCCGTGATTGAGTACCTACGGAGCGGGAACATCGCTGGCTGCGACGGACTAATTGCGCTGCGTAGATGCGGTGTCGCCCGCTGGCATCCCAGTCACTGACCCACTTTCCGGCCCGGTGCGTGGCTCGACCACGCGCACGACCGGTTTCCCGATCCGGGCGGGGGACCTTCCTGAGGGAGGCGCGGATGTTCGGACAGACGAGCACGACCACGACCACACCACCACCCAACGATCGGGGTCTGGAGGATCTCGACGCGGCGGCGATGGCGTACGCGGCCCGGATCGCCGGGCTGCCGCCGGAGCGGCGGGGGGAGGCTCGGGACGACCTGGTGCGTTTCGCGCTGCCGTTCGCCGGGCGGCTGGCCCGCCGGTACCGGGGTCGCGGAGAGCCGCTGGAAGACCTGGAGCAGGTGGCCCGGCTGGGGCTGGTCAACGCCGTCGACCGCTATGACCCGGAACGGGGTTCGTTCACCGCGTACGCCGCGATCACCATCGTGGGCGAGATCAAACGGCACTTCCGGGACCGTACCTGGGGTGTGCACGTGCCCCGCCGGCTGCGGGACCTGATCCTCGAGGTGGGGCAGGCCACCGCCGCTCTCACCAGCGAGCTGTCCCGGGCCCCGTCGGTGGCCGAGCTGTCGGCCCGGCTGGAGACACCGGAGGAGGAGATCCTCGCCGCCCTGGAGTCGGCGGCCGGCTACAGCCCGGCCTCCCTCAACGCGCCGGTGGGCGGGGAGAGCTCCGCCGAGTTCGGAGACCTGGTCGGCGAGTCGGACAACGCCCTGGAGTCGGTCGACGACCGGGTGACGGTGAGCGGCCTGCTGCACCGACTGCCCTGGCGTGAGCGGCGGATCCTCGCGATGCGCTTCTACGGCAACCAGACCCAGGCGGAGATCGCCGCCCGGTTCGGCATCTCGCAGATGCACGTGTCCCGGCTGCTGTCGCGGGCGCTGACCTGGCTGCGCCAGGCGATGCTCGCCGACGCGCCGCCGCCGTGGCAGAACGGCACCGCCGAACCCGACCCGGGCAAGACCCGAATCTCGGTCAAGCAGAACGGTGACACGGTGGTCGTCGAGGTGGGCGGCGAGATCGACCGCGACGGCGCGGACCAGCTGCGCCGGGCCATGCTGGAGGCGGTCACCGGCCAGCCCAGCGAGGTGGTCGTCGACCTGGTCGGCGCGGGTGGCTTCGACGCCGGTGGGATCGCCGCGCTGATGGCCGGGCGGGACGCCGCGGAGCGGACCGGGGTGCCGCTGCGGCTCACCCGGGTCCAGCCCGCCGTGCGCCGTTCGCTCACCGCCGCCGGCCTCGCACCGGCCCGGGACTGACCGCACCCGTACAGGCGAAGGGCCGACACCCGGCTGGGTGTCGGCCCTTCTGCGCGTACCCCTGGTCAGTGCTCTTCGGGGTTGCCGTCGCTGTGCGGGTGCCGCCAGCGCTCGTGCGGCTTCGGCGCGTCCTCGGCGTCCTTCGGCGGGTCGCTCTGCTCGAAGCTCGGCCGGCGGACGCCCTCGGGCTCCGGCACGTCCACCGGCCGGGCGCCGGAGCGCGGCGCCGGCTGGTAGTCGGTCGCGTCGCGGGCACCGTGCGCGCCCTCGGCGGCCGGCGACTCCGGGAAGTGGTGTTCCAGCCGCAGTTCGTCGGCGAACTGCTGCGGCGGTTTCGTGGTGCGTTGCGGCAGGTCGCGGCCCAGGTCGGCGACGAGCGGGCCGTACTTCAGGTCGAAGGCGGGGCGCTCGGACCGGATCCGGGGCATCCGGTCGAAGTTGCGCAGCGGCGGCGGGCAACTGGTGGCCCACTCGAGGGAGTTGCCGAAGCCCCACGGGTCGTCCACCGTCACCATCGCCCCGTACCGCCAGGACTTCCAGGCGTTGTAGATGAAGAAGAGGGTGGACAGGCCGAGGATGAACGCGAAGATGGTGGAAATCGTGTTCAGGGTGGTGAATCCGTCGGTGGGTAGATAGTCGGCGTACCGGCGCGGCATGCCCTCGCTACCCAGCCAGTGGTGCACCAGGAAGGTGCCGTGGAAGCCGATGAACATGGTCCAGAAGTGCGCCTTGCCGAGCCGTTCGTCGAGCAGCCGCCCGGTCATCTTCGGCCACCAGAAGTAGTAGCCGCCGAAGAGGGCGAAGACCACGGTGCCGAACACCACGTAGTGGAAGTGCGCCACCACGAAGTAGCTGTCGTGGGTGTGCCAGTCGACCGGCGGGCTGGCCAGCAGCACCCCGGTGAGCCCGCCGAGCAGGAAGGTGACCAGGAAGCCGATGGCGAACAGCATCGGCGTCTCGAAGGTGAGCTGCCCCTTCCACATGGTGCCGATCCAGTTGAAGAACTTCACACCGGTCGGCACCGCGATCAGGTAACTCAGGATGCTGAAGAACGGCAGGAGCACCTGACCGGTGGCGAACATGTGGTGCGCCCACACCGTCATGGACAGCACGGTGATGCCGGCGGTGGCCAGCACGATCCCGGTGTAGCCGAAGAGCGGCTTGCGGGAGAACACCGGAATGATCTCGGTGATGATGCCGAAGAACGGCAACGCGATGATGTAGACCTCGGGGTGGCCGAAGAACCAGAACAGGTGCTGCCAGAGCATCGGGCCGCCGGTGGTCGCGTCGTACACGTGCGCGTTGAGCAACCGGTCGGCGGAGAGCGCCAGCAGGGCGGCGGCCAGCAGCGGGAAGACGAGAATCACGAGCAGGCTGGTGAACAGCATGTTCCAGGTGAAGAGGGGCATCCGGAACATGGTCATGCCGGGCGCGCGCAGGGTGAGGATCGTGGTGATCAGGTTGACCGCGCCGAGGATGGTGCCCAGCCCGGAGACGACAAGGCCGAGCACCCACATGTTCGCGCCCACCCCGGGGGAGTTCTCGACGCTGCTCAGTGGGGTGTAGGCGGTCCAGCCGAAGTCGGCCGACCCCTGCGGTGTGATCAACCCGCCGATCACCATCAGCCCACCGAACAGGTACAACCAGTAGGCCAGCGCGTTGAGGCGGGGGAACGACACGTCCGGCGCGCCGATCTGGATCGGCACGATGTAGTTGGCGAACCCGAAGGCCGCGGGCGTGGCGAACAGCAGCAGCATCACCGCGCCGTGCGAGGTGAAGAGTTGGTTGTACTGCTCGGGGGAGAGGAACTGCATCCCCGGGCGGGCCAGCTCGGCCCGCATCAACATCGCCTCCAGGCCGGCCAACACGTAGAAGCCGAAGGAGGTCAGCAGATACAGCAGGCCGATCTGCTTGTGGTCGGTGGTGGCGAGGAACTTGATCAGGGAGTTGCCGGGGATCGGTGTCCGCACCGCTCCCGGGAACCCTCCGAACCGGGCCGGTGCCAGGATCGCCGGGCCTCGATCGCGACCGGGTTCCGTGGTTACCCGCTTGGGCATGGCTGCTCACCCCGTCGTTACGGCAGAAAGGACGGGCGTGCCTACCCGACCCTCGAACCATGTAACCAGGCCAGAGCGGTAAATTCGGTCAGAACGCCGGTACCGGGTGCAAGCGCCCCGAACCCTCAGGTCGCCGGCAGCATCGCCCAGACGGCCTTGCCCTGACCGGCCGGCACGCTGCCCCACCGCTGGGCCAGCTCCCGGACCAGCATCAGCCCGCGCCCGCCCTCGGCACGCAGGTCGGTGTCGCCCGCACGCGCCTCGGCGCTGCTGCCGTCCACCACCGCCAGGTGCAGGTACGGCGGGCGCAGGGTCACCGTCACCTGCATGGGCGTGCCAGCGTGGCGCACCACGTTGCCGACCAGCTCGCTGAGCACCAACGCGGCCGGGCCGGACGCGTCGGGCAGGTTCCACCGCGCGCACGCGTCGGTGACCAACTCCCGGGCCCGCCGGCAGGCCTCGGCCACCGGCTCCAGGCGGGCCCGCATCCGCGGCGTGGACGCCGCGCCGGCCAACCGGGTCGCCTCCGCGCAGTCAGCCGAAACCGGCAGCACCCGACAGGTGGTCGACTCGGCCAGCCACCGTGCGGCGACCGGCGACGGGGCGCAGAGCAGCACCGGTACGGCCGGCCACTCCTCGGCCCGACGGGCGGTCGCGGCGAAGACGGACAGCGCCAACCGGTCCTCCACACTCACCTCGGCCATGTCGACAACCAGCGCCTCCGGCTGATCGACCAGCGCCTCGGTCAGCGCGTGGTGCACCGAGCGCATCGTGCCCAGGTGCAGCGTGCCGGCTAGCCGAACGACCGCCACCGGTGCCGTGGTGCGCACCTCGCAGGTGATCCGGCTCGACATCGGCGCCTCACTTCGCTGCTGGGTCGGGATCTGCCAACTACCCGAGGTCCTTCCCCATCAAACCGGACCGACGGCGGAGCGAGCCGGGTCACGGCCCGCGACGCCAGTTCAGTGCCGGGACCGGCCGGTCAGCACGCCCAGCGCGACCATCACCACGCCGAGCCCCAGGTGCAGCCAGCCGTCGGCGTCGTTGACCGGGAGCACGTTCGCCCCGGTGTCGCGGTCCACCGCCAGCCCGTACAGCCAGAGCACCAGGAGGACCGCACCGCCGCCGATCAGGAACGCCCGAGCGCCGGTGACCGTCCGCGCCAGCAGCAGACCCGCCACCCCGAACGCCAGGTGCACCAGGTTGTGCAGCACCGACACCTGGAAGACGCCGAACAGGTACGCGCCCGAATCGTGGCCGGCGAAGCGCAGCGCCTGCATGCCGCTGGTGATCCCCGGCACGAAGCCGAGCGCGCCGACCAGCAGGAACAGCACCCCCACCGTCGCCGCCGCGCGACGGACCGGCGGTTTGCCGTCGGCCGGATTGGGTCGGGCCCGGGAGTGCGCCATCGGTCCGACCATTCCCCGGCTCCTCGTCGCGCGGCGGGCAGAAGCGCTGCCGGCTACCCGCTGCCGCCACCGACAAACCGGCCGCGCGGTCGGTCAGGCCGGCAGCAACCTCGGCGTCCGCGCCGACTGACGGACCCGCTCGTACAGCTCGACGTAGCGCTGCGCCATCACTGCGGGCGTGAAGCGCCGCGCGGCCACCCGCCGGCACTCGTCCGGGTCGAGCAACTCGGCGGCGACGAGCAGGTCGCCCAGCTCCTCCTCGTCGTCGGTGAGCAGCCCGGTGCGGCCGTGCTCGATCAACTCCGGCAGGCACCCCCGGGCGGTGGCCACCACCGGCGTTCCCAGGGCGAGCGACTCGACCACCGCCGTGCCGCCCGGCTCCTCCCAGCGCAGCGGGAACAGCGACGCGCGGGCGCTGGCCAGCAGGTCGTCGCGTTCCTGGCCGGCCACCGTGCCGACCCAGCGGACCAGGTCCCCGTCGACGTGCGGGGCCACCTCGTCGAGGAAGAACCGCACGTCCGGGTTCTGCCGGGCCTCGTCGCCCGCGGCGGCCAGGTCGGCCGGCCGATGGTACGGCCCGACGGGCCCGGCCAGCACCAGCGGAAGACCCACCCGGTGCGCGAGCCGGGCACCCACGTCCTGCCCCTTGCCCGGGTTGATCCGGCCCAGGATGAGCAGGTGCTCGCCCTTCTCCGGCCGGGGTGCCCGGTCGGCGTCGACGGCGAGCGGCGTGGACAGGTGCACGTGCCCCACCGAGTGCTCCCGCAGCGCCAGCGGGGCGCGGGCCAGCTGCGACGCGGAGACACCGTTGACCCGGACCCGGTCGCCGCCGTCCAGGCTGCCGTAGAGCGCCGGGTGCTTGGCCAGGTCCCAGTGCAGGGTGTGCAGGGCCGGCGGCCCGGCCGGGCCCATCGCGGCGAGGGTGGCCAGCCCGACCGCCTCGACGTGATCGTGCACCAGGTCGATGTCGTCGCGGGAGTGCAGCTCACGGACCACCCCGGCCAGGTGCGCCTGGGCGATCCCGCAGACCTGGTTGTACGGCCGCTGCAACGCGGCGAACTGGCCATCGGCGAAGACCGAGACCTGCTCGTCGACCGGCAGGGTGCTGCTGCCCACCGAGGCGAGCACCACCCGTACGCCGAGTCGCCGCAGCTCCGGCACCAGCGTGGCGATCACGTTCTCGATGCCGCCGTAACCGGGCGGTGGCACCGACAGCCACGGGCCGGCGTTCATCAGCACGGTGAGGCTCTGCGCGCTCACGCGGCGGCCACCCGGCGGCGGGGCAGCCGGTGGCGCAGTTCGGCCAGCGGCGGGCGCTCGTCGATGGACACGTCGCTGACCACGATCTCGCGGTCCAGATTCGGCAGGGTGTCCGAACCACCGCGACGGAACTGGGTCAGCAACGCCTCCGGCGCCAACCCGGGGGCGGCCCAGCCACGCCGTTGCAACCGGGACCAGGCGGTCAACATGATCTGCGCGGACATCCGGCCCAGGGCGGCGGTGTCCTGGTGCCGGTGCTTGCGTTCACCGAGGTCGACCTGCGCCAGCGCGTCCAGGCCGACCAGATCGAGCAGGTCGATCATCATGGCGGTCTCCACCCCGTACCCGGAGACGAACGGCACCTGGGCCAGCACGTCCCGGCGGCCCGCGTACTCGCCGGCGAGCGGCTGCACGAAGCCGGCCAGCTCCGGCCAGAAGAGGTTGAGCAGCGGGCGGGCCATCAACTCGGTCACCCGACCCCCGCCGTCCTGCTCCACGGTGGCGGTGCCCACCAGGGGCCGGTGGTAGAAGCCCTTCACGAAGTCGACCGACGGGTCGGTCAGCAGCGGGCCGACCAGCCCACTCACGAAGTGCGGCCGGAACTCCCGCAGGTCGGCGTCGATGAACGCCACCACGTCTCCCTCGGCGGCGGCCAGCCCGGCCCACAGCGCGTCGCCCTTGCCGGTGAGCCGGGGCAACCCGCGGGTCATCGCGTCCTGGCTGACCACCTCCGCGCCGGCGGCGCGGGCCACCTGCGCGGTCCGGTCCGTCGAGCGGGAATCAACAACGATCAGCTCGTCGACCAGGGCGACCCGATCCATCAGGTGCTCCCGGATGGTCGACACGATCGCGCCGACGGTGGCCTCCTCGTTGCGCGCCGGCAGCACCACACTGACCCGGGTCTCACCCTTGGCACGCATCAGCCGACGTGTCGGCCAGTCCGCCGCCGACGTCGTCCGGTACGTGGCCCACGCCTCCACCACCGGCGACACGCTCGATGTCGTATCCCGCACGGGCACCCCTCCGTTCGTGCGTGGAAAAACCGAAATTGGTTGTTCCCATTCCTCATCACGCGCTAACCGCTTTCTGGGCAACAGCTTGATCACAGACCGGACGTCAATGCGTTCCCGGGTGATGAACGTTTGATTGCGCACATCCCAGGGGACTGCTCCCAGCGCAGATGAAAAGTCTTCGAAGGGGTGTCGGGATGCGGAACTGCCGGGTGGGTCTGGTCGGAGCCGGCGGCGTGGCCCAACGTCACGCGCGGGTGCTGGCCGGGTTCGACGACGTCGAACTGGTCGGCGTCACCGACGTCGCGCCGGAGGCAGCGTCCGCGCTGGCCACACGGCACGGCGGGCGGGCCTGCGCCGACGTCGCCGAGCTGCTGGCCACCGGTCTGGACGCCGTGTACGTCTGCGTGCCGCCGTTCGCGCACGGCCCCGCCGAGGAGGCGATCATCGAGGCCGGGCTGCCGATGTTCGTGGAGAAGCCCGTCGCTGTCGACCTGAGCACCGCCGAGCGGATCGCCGACCTGGTCGCGCGGCGCGGGCTGCGGACCGCCGTGGGCCACCACTGGCGCTACCTGAGCGTGCTCGACCAGGCCCGCGACCTGCTCGCCGACCGCCCGGTGCGGATGGTCAGCGGCGCCTGGCTGGACAAGGTGCCGCCGGTGGCGTGGTGGTCGCGGCGGGACCGCTCCGGCGGCCCGGTGGTCGAGCAGGCCGCCCACGTGCTCGACCTGATCCGGGTGCTGGCCGGCGAGGTCACCGAGGTCACCGCGTACGGCAACGGCACACCGCCGCCGGTCGACGGCGCCGACATCGACTCGGTGACCACCGCCGCGCTGCGCTTCGCCGACGGCGCGGTCGGCACGCTCAGCGCCGCCTGCGTCCTCGGCTGGAAGCACCGCGCCGGCCTGGAGGTTCTCGCCGACGGGCTGGCCCTCGCGATCACCGAGGACGGGCTGTCGATCCGCGACGCCGACGGCGAACGACACCTCCCCGCCGACCCGGAAGCCGCCCGGGTGGCGGTGGACCGTGCCTTCGTCGACGCCGTCCGCGGCGTCGGCGACGACGTGCGCGTCCCGTACGCCGAGGCCCTCGCGACCCAGCGGCTGGCCCTCGCGGTGGCCGACTCGGCCCGTACCGGAACGACCGTGCGGCTGACCACCCCGACCGCGCCGGCGGCGCTCGCCAGCGGGGTGACAGTCGATGCGTGACAGGGTCGTGGTGGTCACCGGCCCCGGCCGGGTCGAGCTGGTCGAGCAGGACGCCGCCCCGTTGCGTCCCGGCACGTTCCGGGTCGAGACGCTGTTCAGCGGGGTTTCCGCCGGCACCGAGCTGAGCTACGTCAAGGGCACGAACCCCTACCTGAACGTCACCTGGAACGCCGGCCTGGGGCTGTTCCAGCCGGGCCCGGCCAGCACGCCCTACCCGGTGAACCGACTCGGCTACATGCAGGTCGGCCGGGTGGTGGAGAGCGAAACCCCGGCGATCGCGGTGGGCACGGTCGGCGCCATGACGTACGGGCACCGCACCGGTTGGCTGGCCGACCCGGTCGCCGAACGGTTCGTGGCGCTGCCCGACGACCTGGACCCGCTGCTCGGCGTCTACGTCGCGCACATGGGCCCGATCTGCGCCAACGGTCTGCTGCACGCCGCCGCCGACCTGCACGGCACCGACGTCCGCGCGCTCGGCGACGGGGTACGCGGCCGACGGGTCGCCGTCGTCGGCGCCGGTGTGGTGGCGCTGCTGACGGCGTTGTTCGCCCGGCGCAACGGCGCCGCGTCGGTGGTGGTGCTCGACCCCACCCCGCACCGCCGCCGGGTCGCCGAGGCCCTCGGCCTGGAAACCCTCGACCCCGACGCGGACGACCCGGCTGTCGTGCTCAAGACCCGCTGGGCGCACGGGGCCGGCGACCGGGGCGCCGACGTGGTGTTCCAGTGCCGGGGTCAGGCGTGGGCGTTGCACCTCGCGCTGCGGTTGCTGCGGCCCCAGGGCGCCGTCATCGACCTCGCCTTCTATCAGGGCGGCGCGGACGAGGTCCGCCTCGGTGAGGAGTTCCACCACAACGGGGTGTCGCTGCGCTGCGCCCAGATCGGCCGGGTGCCGCGCGGGCTCGCACCCACCTGGGACCGCGAACGGCTCTCCGCCGAGACCATCGACCTGCTCAGGACGTACGGCGACATGATCCGCAAGCACCTCGTCTCGGCGGTGGTGCCGTTCGACGAGGCGCCCGCTCTCCTCACCGACCTGGCCGACCGTCGCCGTCAGGAACTTCAGGTGGTACTCGCCACCTGACCGGGCCGGCCCGAGCGCGCCCGCCCGGGTGACGCGGCGGACTACCGTTCCCGGCATGAGCACCTCGACACACCGGTCGGCCGGCGGCACCTCGACACACCGGTCGGCCGGCGGCACCGCTGCGGGCCGGCCGGTCGGCTTGGGCGCGCTGCTGCCGTACCTGCGGGAGCACCGCGGCACCCTGGTCGTGGTGGGCGCGCTGTCGCTGATCGGCTCGGCGGCGTCGCTGGCGCAGCCGCTGCTCACCCGGTCCGTGCTCGACCGGATCGGCGCCGAGCAGGGGGTGTCCCGGCTGGTGGCGGTGCTGGTGGTCCTCGTGGTGCTCGGTGCGGCGATCGGCGGGCTGCGCGACTACCTGCTGCAACGCACCGCCGAAGGGCTGGTGCTGGGCACCCGGCGCCGGCTGGCCGGTCACCTGCTGCGGCTGCCCATCGCCGAGTACGACAGCCGGCGCACCGGCGACCTGCTCTCCCGGGTCGGCTCGGACACCACGCTGCTGCGGGCGGTCGTCACCTCCGGGCTCTTCGAGACGGTCACCGGGGCGGTGACGGTGGTCGGCGCCGGCACGGCCATGGTGCTGCTCGATCCGCTGCTGTTCGGCGTCACCCTGCTCGGGGTGGCGCTGGGGCTGGCCTTCGCCGCCACGTTCGCCCGCCGGGTCCGGGCGCTGGCCCGAACCGCCCAGGAACGGATCGGCGAGATGACCTCGGCGGTGGAGCGGGCCATCTCCGCGGCGCGGACCATCCGGGCCAGCCGCGCCGAGACCCGGGAGACGGAGGCCGTCACCGGCAGCGCCCGGGAGGCGTACACGGCGGGGCTGCGGGTGGCCCGGGTGCAGGCGTTGGTCGGCCCGATCGGCTCGGTCACCGTGCAGGGCGCGTTCCTGCTGGTGCTCGGCATCGGTGGGGCGCGGGTCGCCGCCGGGGCGATCTCCGTCGGTGACCTGGTCGCGTTCGTCATGTACCTGTTCCTGCTGGCGCTGCCGCTGGGCCAGGTGCTGCGGGCGTACACCCAGTTGCAGTCCGGCCTGGGCGCCCTCCAGCGGATCGAGGAGATCCTCGCCGTGCCCGCGGAGGGCGCGGACGACCGGCCGGCGCCCGCCACCGCGACCCCGCGCCGCCCGACCCCGATGATCGAGTTCGACCGGGTGGGCTTCGGCTACCCGGGTGGCGAGCCGGTGCTGCACGAGGTCAGCTTCGCGGTGCCCGCCGGCACCCGGACCGCCCTGGTCGGCCCCTCCGGTGCCGGGAAGTCGACACTGCTGGCCCTGGTCGAGCGTTTCTACGAGGTGAGCGCCGGCGCGGTCCGACTCGACGGCACCGACATACGGGACCTGCCCCGCGACGCGCTGCGCGCCCGGCTCGGCTACGTCGAGCAGGAGGCCCCCGTGCTGGCCGGCACGCTGCGGGAGAACCTGCTCATCACCACCCCGGACGCCACCGACGACCGGCTGCGCGAGGTTCTCGACGAGGTCAACCTGGGGCACCTGGCGCGGCGCACCCCGCAGGGCCTCGACGTGCAGGTGGGGGAGGGCGGCGTCCTGCTCTCCGGGGGTGAGCGGCAGCGACTGGCCATCGCCCGCGCGCTGCTCGCCGGCCCGCCGGTGCTGCTGCTGGACGAGCCGACCAGCAACCTCGACTCCCGCAACGAGGTCGCGCTGCGCCGCGCCATCGACGCCGTGGCCGTCCGTCGGACGCTGTTGATCGTGGCGCACCGACTCGCCACCGTGGTCGACGCCGACCAGATCGTCGTCCTCGACGGCGGTCGGGTGGTGGCCGTGGGCACCCACGCCGAACTGACCGCCACCGACCCGCTGTACCGGGAGCTCGCCAGCCATCAGCTGCTGGTCAGCTGACTCCGCCCCAGCGAGGCCGACTTGCCGGGCGGCCGGGCCGCACTCCGCGCCCCGAATCGCGTACCGTTGCCGCTCATGGGTGTGTCTCAACGGTTCAAGAGCAAGTTCCGGCGGTTCCTCCAGCGCCCCGGCTCGACCGTGGATCTTGCTCCGCTGGAGAAACTGCTCCCCGCTATCGAAGCGCGCGAGGCTGACCTCGCCGCGCTCGACGACGCCGAGCTGACCCAGGCCGCGAGCGCCGCCGCCGACTACGAGGAGATCTGCGCCGTCGGCCGCGAGGCCGCCCGCCGTGGCCTCGACCAGCGGCCGTACGACGTGCAGCTGCTCGGCGCGATGTCGCTGCTCTCCGGCAAGGTCGCCGAGATGGCCACCGGTGAGGGCAAGACACTGACCGCCACGATCGCCGCGTACGGGCACGTCCGGCTCGGCAACGGCCCGGTGCACGTGCTCACCATCAACGACTACCTCGCCCGCCGTGACGCCCAGTGGATGGAGCCGGTCTACACCCTGCTCGGCCTCACCGTCGGCTGGGTCAACGAGGCCTCCACCCCGCAGGAGCGGCGCGACGCGTACGCCTGCGACGTCACCTACGTCTCGGTCAGCGAGGCGGGCTTCGACTACCTGCGCGACCAGTTGGTCACCGACGTGGAAGACCGGGTACAGCCCGCGCTGAGCACCGCCATCGTCGACGAGGCCGACTCGATCATGATCGACGAGGCCCGGGTGCCGATGGTCCTGGCCGGCGCGGTGCCGGGCGAGCAGGACCCGGTGCACGCCGCCGCCGCGCTGGTCCGTGGCCTGCGCAAGGGCAAGCACTACACGGTCGCCGAGGACGGGCGGAGCGTGGCGTTCACCTCCGCCGGCCTGGCCGCCATCGAGGCCAAGCTCGGCATCGACCTCTACGACGAGGAGCACGTCGCGCAGCTCTCCGCTGTCAACGTGGCGCTGCACGCGCACGCCCTGCTGCACCGCGACGTGGATTACATCGTCCGGGACGGCACGGTCGAGCTGGTCGACGAGATGCGCGGCCGGGTGGCCCAGCGCCGCCGCTGGCCGGACGGCCTCCAGGCCGCTGTCGAGGCCAAGGAGGGCCTGGACGCCACCGCCGAGGGCGAGGTGCTCGGCACCATCGCCATGCAGGCGTACATCGCGCTCTACCCGAAGGTCTGCGGGATGACCGCCACCGCGGTGCTGGTCGGCGACCAACTGCGGGAGTTCTTCGGCCTCGAGGTCGCGGTGATCCCGCCGAACACCCCGTGCGTCCGTGAGGACGAACCGGACCGCATCTACGCCACCCGGGCCGAGAAGGACGAGGCGCTCGTCGACGAGATCCAGCGCGCGCACGCCAAGGGGCGACCGGTGCTGGTCGGCACCCTGGACGTCAAGGAGTCCGAGGGGCTGGCCGCTGGGCTGAACGCCGCCGGGGTGCCCTGCGTCGTGTTGAACGCCAAGAACGACGACGAAGAGGCGGCGATCATCGCCGAGGCCGGCGCGTACGGCGCGGTGACCGTCTCCACTCAGATGGCCGGCCGGGGCGTCGACATCCGACTCGGCGGCAGCGACCAGGTCGACCAGGAGCGGGTCGCCGAGCTGGGCGGGCTGTACGTGATCGGCAGCGGCCGGCACGACAGCCGCCGGGTGGACGACCAGCTGCGTGGTCGGGCCGGCCGGCAGGGCGACCCGGGTGGCTCGGTCTTCTTCGTCAGCCTGGAGGACGACCTCGTCGTCCGGCACGCCGCCGACTCGGTGCCGGCCTCGCCTCGGATGAACGCCGACGGCCTGGTGACCGACGAGCAGGTCGACTACGCGGTGGAGCACGCCCAGCGGGTCGCCGAGGGCGTCAACCACGAGATCCACCGCAACACCTGGCGCTACAGCGTGGTGATCGAGCAGCAGCGCAAGGCCCTCGCCGCGCGCCGGGAGCGGCTGCTGACCAGCGACGTGGCCGCGGTGATGCTGCTCGAGAAGGAGCCCGAGAAGGCCGGCGAGATGGACGAGGATCTGCTCGCCCGCGCCGCCCGGTCGATCGCGCTCTACCACCTGGACCGGCTCTGGGCCGAGCACCTGGCCGAGCTGTCGGAGGTCCGCGAGGGCGTGCACCTGCGCGCGCTGGGCCGGCTCGACCCGCTGGACGAGTTCCACCGGGCCGCGGTGCCGGCGTTCAACGACCTGATCCCAGAGATCGAGGCCCGCACCATCGCCACCTTCACCGAGACCGAATTCGATGAGGACTGGCAGCCCGACGACGGCACCCTGGTCCGACCCACCGCCACCTGGACGTACCTGGTGCACGACAACCCGTTCGGGTCCGAGCTCGACCGTCTGATCGCGTCGATCGGGCGGCGGCTCAGCGGCACCTCGCGCTGACGTACCGACCGTCGGGGCCCGGTCGCGCCTCCGGGCGCGGCAGGGGCCCCGATTTACGCCGTTTCGACCCAGGTTTCCCAGGGTAGTAGGGCTGGTCGGTCGAGTCGGGAGAGAGCAGACGATGACACAGGTGACGATGCTTGCCGGGCGGGCGCTGAACGGCACGGAGGCTGCGAACCGGTGAACCTCGACACGCGGGAGCCGGTGGTGCAGACCCTCGGCGTCCTGGAAGCAGCCGCGCTGTTACGGGAGCTGACCGCCGGGCTGATCGCCCTGACCGACTTTGATGAGGCGCTGCTGGCGCTGGTCCGGGTCACCCGGGACGCCGTCGCCGGGGTGCGTTGGTGCGGGTTCACCGCGCTGCGGGCCGGCGAGCCGGCCGGGGTGGCCGCCTCCGACGAGGGGCTGGCCGGGCTGGACGACCTGCGCCACGAGCCGGACTCACCGGCGATGAGCGCGATCCGCCGCCGCGAGATGATCCTCGCCGCCGACCTGGACGGTGAGCCCCGCTGGCCAGCCTGGACGGCGCGCGCCCGTGACCTCGGCGTACGCGGGGTGATCTCCGCCCCGGTCGACATCGACGACCAGGTGATCGGCGCGATCAACCTGTACGCCGCCGTCCCGGACCTGCTGACCCCGCAACACCAGTTGACCGCGATGCTGCTCGCCGAACACGCCGGCCTGCTGCTCGCCGCCGTCCGCGACCGCAGCCGGCAGCTCGTCCTCACCGACGAACGGGACGCCTCGCTCCTGCAGGACGGTGTGGTCGGCCAGGCCGTCGGCGTGATCATGACGCAGCGCGGGTGCCCGCCGGTCGAGGCCCTCGACGTGCTGCGGGCCGCCGCGTCGTCGCTGGACATTCCGCTGCGCGAGGTGGCCGAACGACTGGTCCGGACGGTCTCCCGCTCACGCGACACCTGACACCCCCGCGTGCCCGCGCCCGTGCGGTGCGCCCCGGTCCGCGCGGGTCGCCTGCGGTGATCGACTCGCGTTCCTTGAAAGCGGGGTGTCCAGGCCTGTGGGATGGCGCGGTTTCCTGAAACCCGAGTGGATCGGTCCGGATGGCGGGGTGTCCTCGGCTGCCGGACAGCGCGGTTTCCTGAAACGCGAGTTGATCAGGGCGGGTGGTGTCCGTTCGTCCGGTCTGCGGCGAGTCGGGCGGCATCGTTTCACTTCGACCGACCCCGGGTAGCACTCTGGTTCAGGTGAGCTGCGCCGACCAGGGGGAGGACCGATGCAGAGCCGGCTGCGGGTGCAGGGGCACCCGATCCAACCGATGCTGGTGACGTTCCCGCTCGGGCTCTTCGTCAGTGCCACCGTCTTCGACCTCACCGACGTCGTCGGCGGGCCCGCGTTTCTCGGCGAGGTCGGCTACTGGACGGGCATCGCCGCGCTCGTCGCCGCCGCGCTCACCGCCGTGGCCGGCATGGTCGACCTCTGGGACGTGCCGGGTGACCGTACCCGCCGCACCGCCGTCGCCTTCAACCTGGTGAACGCGATGATGGCCGCCATGTTCCTGCTCACCTGCCTGGTCCGGTCACACTCCCCGCAGCGCGGCGCGTCGGTCGCGATCCTGGTCACCGAGCTGGTCGCGCTGGCCGTCGGCGGGGTCGGCGTGCACCTGGGCGCCCGGCTGATGCGTCACTTCGACAGTGGCCGCGCCGAGGCTGGCGGCCTGGACGCGCTCGCCGGCTCCACCGGCGAGATCGCCCGCCCCTGACCCGACCCGCCAGCCAGGCCCGCCGGGCGTGGGGGAACCGGGCGCGCTGGGCGCGTGAGGCGGGCGCGGCTGTTGGCCCGCCAACCGGGTGCGCTGGGCCCCGCGAGCTGGGCACGCTGGGCCCCGCGAGCTGGGCCTGCTGGGGGCGTGAGCTGGGCGCGCTGCGGCCCGCGAGCCAGGCTGCCGTGGGCGCGTGAGCCGCCGGTCGGCCGGCCTCCTGCGCGCGGGGCCGGCATCCGGGCGGCTGGCCGGCCTATCATCCGCGGATGACCTCCTCGCTGGACACGCTCCCGAAGATCGGTGCGCCCGCCATCCGGGCCCTGCACGGCGCCGGCTACACCGCGCTGCGCCAGCTCGCGGGCGTCCCTCGGGCGGACCTGGCCAAGCTGCACGGCATGGGCGCGAAGGCCCTCGGCATCCTCCAGGCCTCCCTCGAGGAGCACAAGCTCAGCCTCGGCTGAAGTCCACCGCTGACGCCACGGCCGGGCGGCGGCAATTGGGTTGCCGCCGGGGTGACCGGACGCGAGGCTGGCCGTCATGATTGCCGAGCGTGACGCCGAGGATTTGATCGCGGAGGCCGCCGCCGCGCCCGTCGATGGTTGGGGCTTCGACTGGCTGGCCGGCCGGGCCACCGAGGAACGTCCACCGTGGGGGTACGCCCAGCTCGTCGCGGACCGGATGGCGCGCGCTGACGCGGCCCTGGACGTGGACACCGGCGGCGGGGAGGTGCTCGCTGAGGTGCCGCGTCCACCGAAGCTGCTGACGGCGACCGAGGCGTGGCCGCCGAACGTCGAGGTCGCCCGACGGACCCTGCGTCGGGTCGGCGCGTCGGTGGTGGCGGTCGCGCCGGACGGGCCGCTGCCGTTTCGCGACGCCTCGTTCGACCTGGTGGTCAGTCGGCATCCGGTGCGTACCGACTGGGTTCAGACGGCCCGCGTGCTGCGGCCGGGCGGGACGTACCTGTCGCAGCAGATCGGGGCCGGCACCATGCGGGAGCTGAGTGAGGCGATCCTCGGGCCGTTGCCGCCGCCGGCGCAGCAGCACCCCGAGCAGGCGGCCGCCGCCGCCGAAGCCGCTGGCCTGCGGGTGATCGACCTGCGGCGGGCCACCCTGCGGGCGACCTTCTGCGACATCGGCGCGGTGGTCTGGTTTCTGCGCAAGGTGATCTGGACGGTGCCCGGGTTCACTGTCGACCGCTACCGCGCGCCACTGGGCGAGCTCCACCGCCGCATCGCCGACGAAGGCCCCTTCGTGGCCCACGCCCAGCGTTTCCTCATCGAGGCCATCCGCCCCTGACCCCCGACACGCGTCGATCATGCAGTTGTGGTGCCCGCAAAAGCCAAAACTCTGGGCAACTTGCCCACCGAAACTGCAAGATCGGCGGGGCGGGGCGGGGCGGGGCCGGGCCGGGCCGGGCCGGGCAGGGCAGGGCAGGGCCGGGCAGGGCAGGGCAGGGCAGGGCCGGGCCGGGCCGGGCCGGGCCGGGCCGGGCAGGGCAGGGCAGGGCAGGGCAGGGCAGGGCGGGGTGCGGCAGGGATTAGTGGGGGTGGGCTTGGTGGTGGCTGGCTAGGACGTCGGCGCCGAAGTCGCTGGCAGGGCGGCGCAGCACGGTGTGCGCGTGGTTGCCGTCCGCTGTGGTGTTGTCGTACTCGATCAGCAGGTCGTCGCCCTGCACCCGGTAGTAGTGCCGCCGCCCGGGGTGGGTCGGGCCGGCCCAGGCGAAGTGCAGGGGGCCGGCATCCAGTCGGGCGGCCTCCCGGATGGCCAGCTCGGGCGGCAGCCGGTCGAGGTAGAGGGCGACCACCTGGTCGAGCAGCGCGCGGCCGGTCGGCCCCAGGCGCTGCGACGGTACCCCGAGCGGCTCCAGCGGCGCGTCGACCCGCCCACGGGTGGCGCTGATGATGTCCGCCGGCGCCTCGTCGGCGATGATCGCGGCGGCCCGCTCGGCTGGGCCCAGCGCGTCGAGCAGGGCGCGGGCCAGGTCCTCCTCGACGCCGAGTGGGCGCGAGACCGGCCGGCCGGCGTAGCGGACCGCGGCCGGGTTGGCGCCGAAGAAGATCGGCGCGGGGGAGACCTGACCGTCCACCACTGTCATGTTCACCGACAGGTGGTGCCCTTCGAGTCGCCACGCCCAGCGGTCGTCGCCCGCCGGGTCGCCGAAGACCGCCACCCAGTAGTCGGCGCTGTGCCGCCCGCGCTGCCACCCCTCGGCCCGGTCCAGCACCTCCTCCAGCGAGATGATCGCCATGGCCTGCGCGTACGCCGAAGGGCTGAGCGCGGTGGCCAGCAGCCGGTGCGCGGCCTTGCGGGCGGCGACGTCGAGCTCGGCGAGGCAGACGCCCGGTCGGGGTCGGGGCCGGTACTCCAGCCAGCGGCGGGCCGCCTCGTCGTCGAACGAGTGCACGGCGCTCTCGCGGGCGGCGGGGTCGAGCGCGGTCAGCAGCGCGGTGCCGGCGGCCCGCATCTGCTCCGGCAGAGGATCTTCCACCGACCCTGTATACCGGCAGGCGGCGCTGGTGTCAGCCGACGCGCAGCAGCTCCGTCATCTCCGGCAGGTCGAAGAAGCGCGCGGTCTCGATGGCCGACGGGTTGCCGTGTGCCGGGTCGGCGCCGGCGGCGAGGAGCGCGCGGACCGCGTCGGTGCTGCTGCGGAAGACCGCCGCGGCCAATGCCGTCTGACCTCGGTCGTTGGCCCGGGTGTGGTCGGCACCGCGGTTGAGCAGGGCGGCCACCGTGTCCGGGTGGGCGTGGTACGCGGCCAGGATGAGCAGCGTGTCGCCCTTGTCGTTGGTGAGGTTGACCGGCAGACCGGAGTCGAGTTGTGCCGCCAGGTCGTCGGTGGAGCCGGCCCGGGCCAGGTCGAACATCCGGTGCGCGAACGCCAGCGTCTCGGCGTCGAGGTCCTCGGTCACCGGTCCAGGATAGGGCCGCCGGTCCTGATAGGTTGCTCGGCCGGCGCGCTGGGGGAGAGGTCCGATGGGTGAGACGGTGTACGTGGGCAACGCGGGCGTCGACGGCGCCACCAATGCCGGCTGGCTGCTCGGGCACTTCGCGCCACCGGGGGAGATCCGGCACAGCACCGACGTCGAGGTGAAGTGGGGCGTGCATCCGCCCGGGCAGGCCCGGTCGCGGTGGGCGACCGGCGAGGTGCGCACCACTCTGCTCGTACTCGTCGAGGGGTGTTTCCGGGTGGAGTTACCGGACCGGACGGTACGGCTGGCCGCGCCGGGCGATTACGTGGTGTGGGCTCGTGGGGTGGATCATTCCTGGTTCGCCGAGCGCGCGTCGGTGGTGTTGACCGTGCGCTGGCCCTCGCTGCCGGGCTACCGGGTGGACCCGCCGGTGCTGCGCTGATCGATCCAGCCGGCTGACCGCGCCCCAGCAGGGCCGGCATCCCAACAGGGCCGGCATCCCAGCAGGGCCTGCGTCCCAACAGGCCTGCGTCCCAACAGGCGGAATTACCTACTAAACCTATAGGCTTTGCCGTCTAGAGTACGAGGGCACCCCGCCGAACGACCCGCGAGGAACCGCCATGACGCACCACCGTCCGGAGCCCGACCTGCTCACCGTCGCCGCCGAGTGGGCCGACCCGGACGGCTGGCCGGTCGCGCTGCGGTTCGACCCCACCGAGCGCTGGTACGCCCGCCTCGCCGTCAGCGACGAGCACGAGGTGTGGGCGCTGAGCTGGCTGCCGGGGCAGGGCACCGACCTGCACGACCACGGCGGCTCCTCCGGAGCGTTCCGGGTGGTCAGCGGCGTGCTCACCGAGGAGACGGTCAGCGCCGGCCGACTCCACCCGCGACCGCTGTCCGCCGGGGCCGGCCGCCGGTTCGGCCCCCGGCACCTGCACCAGGTGACCAATCGGGGTGCGGCGCCGGCGGTCAGCGTGCACGTCTACCGGCCGGCGCTGCTGCGGATGACCCGCTATCACCTGCTGGATGGTCGGCTGCGGGTCGTCGAGGTCGCCGAAGCCGGCCGGTCCTGGTAGTCCGGCGCACCGAGATCCTCTGTCACCGAAAGGAACCGAGAATGCAGATAACCGCCGAGCACTGTCCCGCCCCCGTGCCGCCGCCGGGCTCCCGGGGCATCGACGAGATCCTGGCCGCCGCCCGGGCCCGGCTGCGCCGACTGGACCCGGAGCGGGCGCACCTGGCGTACCGGACCGGAGCGCTGATTGTCGACATCCGCCCGGCCGCGCAGCGGGCCGCGCACGGCGTGGTGCCGGGCTCGCTCATCGTCGAACGCAACGTGCTGGAGTGGCGCTTCGACCCGCGCTGCCCAGCCCGGTTGCCGCAGGCCGTCGACTACGACGTGCCGGTGGTGATCCTCTGCCAGGAGGGCTACACCTCGTCGCTGGCCGCCGCCGCGTTGCAGGACGTCGGCCTGCACCGGGCCACTGACGTGGTCGGTGGGTTCGCGGCCTGGCGGATCGCCGGCCTGCCGGCCCTCGGCCCGACCCCACTGCACCACCCCGCACCCCTCGCGTCCCCGGTCAACGCCGGCTGGACGCGCCGCTGACCGTCACGCCACACCCGGCGTGGCGGGCGTACCGCCACTCAGGAGGCACCATGTCCGTCGTCGCCATCCCCAGCCGCCGCCACCCGGGGGTGCGCCCGGCCCGCCCGCGCACCGGCCCGACCCTGACCATCACCCTCGACCTCACCCCGGGGCCGCTGAGCCCTCGGCTGGCCCGGCTGGTGCAGCTGCTCGGCGAGCTGGCCGAATCGGGCGAGGGTGAGCTGCGTGCCGTGGAGGACGCCGCGCCGGGGCCGCGACCCGCCCCGCGCCCCGCCACCACCGAGCCGTCCGCCGACGCGGACCACGTCCGCATCCTGGCCGGCTCGCGGATGGTCCGCCGGGGCGACCGCGTCATCGCGCTGACCCGCATCGAGTACGAGCTGCTGCTGTTCCTGGCCGAACGGCCCCGCCGGGTCTTCACGCGCCTGCAACTGCTCTCCAGTGTCTGGGGCTACGAGCACGCGGTGGCCCGGACGGTGGACGTGCACGTCCGCCGGCTGCGCGCCAAGCTGGCCGGCTCGGAGGTGGTCACCACCGTCTACGGGGTCGGCTACCGGCTGGCCGACGAGGCCCCGATCAGCGTGGATCATCGCAGCTGAACCCTGGTCCGGCGGCGAGGTGACCGGCCTGGTGAACCGGTCGGGGACCCCCGTATCGGGGCATCTCGGCGACTCTGCTGTAATCATCAGGCCTCGTACGCAGAGCGAGCATCTGGCTCCGATGCGTTCGTCAATTGTCACATTCATGCAACGCAGCCGCCTCTTGACCCTCGCCCAGGCGCCGGGAAGCATCGATGAAGCGGCGTCCCGGGCCGTGGGGAGATACCCGGACCAGCCCAAGGAGGACCATGTCGGTCAGCCCCGCCTCGTCGCGCGCCGGATGGCATACGTCCCAGCCCGCGGTGCCCGGTCGACCTCCCGGCGGGCAGCGTCGCCCGGCGAACACCGCCGCGCCCGTGCTCACCGTGACGTTGTCCATTCCGCTGGCCTGTGAGGAGTCGCTGACCCCGGCGGCACGTCGGCTGCTGGAAGCCGCCCGCGAGATGCTGGAACGGGGGGAAGGGGTGATCATCGGTTCGGTTCCGGCCGAACGCCGCCCCGACCAGGCGCCCGCCAGCCGGTCGCCGGCCCGCCCGATCAGCCCGACCATTCCCGCCCTGCACATCCTCGCCTCGTCGCGCTCAGTGCTGCGGGACGAGGAGCCGCTGCCGCTGACCCGGCTGGAATTCGACCTGCTGCTGCACCTGGTCGCCCACCCGCGCCGGGTGTTCACCCGGCTGCAGCTGCTCAACGCCGTCTGGGGCTACGAGCACGCCGGCGTGCGCACCGTCGACGTGCACGTGCGTCGGCTGCGCGGCAAGGTCGGCGTGGACGTCCCGCTGGTCACCACCGTCTACGGCGTCGGCTACCGGCTGGCCGACGACGCCCGGGTCACCATCGACCGCACCGGCTGACCGGCGTCGCCGAGGCGCCCGGCGCGGGGCAGGATGGTCCGGTGCGCATCCGCCCCATCTCGCCCGACCTGCTCGTCACCGAGCTGACCGGCCGGCTGGCCGACGCGGCCACCCGCGCCGCGACCGCCGCCGCCGGGCCCGCACGGCTGCGAGTGGCGGTGGACGGCGCCCCCGCCGCCGGCGCCGACGAACTGGCTGCGGCGCTCGTCGACCCGCTGCGCGCCCAGGGCCGCCCGGTGCTGCACGTCCGCGCCACCGACTTCCTCCGCCCGGCCTCACTGCGCTTCGAGTTGGGCCGCACCAACCCGGACTCCTTCTACGAGGCCTGGGTCGACGGGGCCGGGCTACGCCGGGAGGTGCTCGACCCGGCCGGTCCGGGTGGCACCGGCCGACTGCTCCCGTCGCTCTGGGACGCCGACGCCGACCGGGCCAGCCGCGCCCGCTACGTCGACCTGGCACCCGGCGGCGTCGTCCTGGTCAGCGGCTCGCTGCTGCTCGGCGGCGGGCTGCCCTTCGACGTGACCGTCCACCTGGAGCTGTCACCGGCGGCGCTGCGCCGGCGTACCGCACCAGCCCAGGAGTGGGCGCTGCCGGCCTTCGACCGGTACGCGGAGGAGGTCGTCCCGGCGAGCTTCGCCGACGTGGTGGTACGCGCCGACGACCCCCGCCGACCGGCGCTCGTGGAGCCCGGCACGCCCGGCTGACAACAACCGGATCCGGTCGGTTTGCGCGGCTGATCGGGCGGGTACTCGCCCGGCTCACAGAGCGCGGGTGACCGCCCGCGTACCGAACGCGACCGTGACCGAGGCCCCGCGCCGCCGGCACCCGGTTCACCTTGAGGCAGAGGCCCAGAAAGGCAGGCAGCGATGCTCGTCCACGACACGGTCGGTACCACCCGGTCCCAGACGGAGATCGAGCAGATCCGGGAGTCGCTCCAGGCGCGCTACGACGAGCTGACCGGGGAGTACGACCAGGCGGTGCTGCAGAGCCAGGTGCTGCGGCTGGTGGAGGTCGGCGACACCGCCGGCGACGACCAGGCCGACAGCGGCACCAAGACGGCGGAGCGGGACACCGCCCAGTCCCTGCTGCGCACCATCCTCGACCGTCGCGCCCAGTACGAGCACGCCCTCGGCCGGCTCGAGGAGGGCACCTACGGTTGGTGCGAGGGCTGCTCGGCGGCGATCCCGGTGGAGCGGTTGGAGATCTTCCCGTCCGCCACCACCTGCGTGACGTGCAAGCAGACCCGCGAGCGGCGGGCGGCCTGAGGCACACCAGCGGTTGCCGGTCGGTCCGCGACGCGATGGACTTGCAAAATGGGTGACATCCTGGTGGGCACCGCGTCCTGGACCGACCGCACACTGCTGGACTCGGGGTGGTATCCGCAGACCGCGGACACCCCGGAGAAGCGGTTGGCCTACTACGCCCGGCAGTTCCCGCTGGTCGAAGTGGACGCCACCTACTACTCGCCGCCGGCTGAGGCGACCGCGCGGCTGTGGGCCGAGCGCACCCCGGCCGGCTTCACCTTCAACATCAAGGCGTTCAGTCTGCTCACCGGGCACCCCACCCGGGTGAGCGCGCTCTACAAGGACCTGCGCCCCGAGACCGACAAGAAGAACGTCTACCCCGACGACCTGCCCGCGCAGTCGTACGAGGAGGTGTGGACGCGCTTCCTGTCCGCGCTGGACCCGCTGGTCGAGGCCGGCAAGCTGGGCGCGCTGCTGTTCCAGTTCCCTCCCTGGTTCACCATCAAGCGGGCCAACAAGCAGTACCTGCTGGAGGTGGCGAAGCGCTGCGCGCCACTGCGCCCGGTGTACGAGTTTCGGCACGCCTCCTGGTTCGACGGCGACAACGCCGACGAGACCCTGGCGTTCCTGCGCGAACACAAACTGCCGTACGTCTGTGTGGACATGCCGCAGGGCCACCGCTCGTCGCTGCCCCCGGTGCTGGCCGCCACCGCGGATCTCGCGGTCATGCGGTTCCACGGGCACAGCGACAAGTGGACGAGCAAGGACATCCACGAGAAGTTCGGCTACCACTACTCCAAGCGGGAGTTGGCCGACTGGGCGCCGAAGCTGCGCGAACTGGCCGACCAGGCCGGGCAGACCCACGTCCTCATGAACAATTGTTACCGCGACTACGCGCAGACCAACGCGAAGACCCTCGCCGGTCTCCTCGACGTCGACTGACCTCACCCGATTCGGGTGGTGCCACCTCACCCGCGCCGTGGGGAGGGTGGACGCGGTGGGTACGGCCGCGTGTTGACGGCCGACGCCGGAGACGACACGGAGGTGACGGGGATGACGGTTCGACTGGTGACGGATCGACGGCGTGGTGCCGTGCTGCACGTGGTCGGCACTGCCGACAACGCCCGGCGCGCCCCGCAGGGCAGCCCGGTGCGCGCCCGCCGTGGCCCGACGGGGCCACCGCGCCGTGCCGACGACCGACGGTGGGACACCACGGAACGGGGGTCGACCAATGGCTGACACGATGCACTCCGCATTCGAGTCCTCGCTGGACAAGACGAACCTCATCCTCAAGGACATCGAGGACGCCTACGGCTGGCCGAAGGATCGGCGCAACCAGTCGTACGCGGCCCTGCGCACGGTGTTGCACCTGCTGCGCGATCGGCTGCCGGTGAACGAGAGCGTGGAGTTCGCCCAGCAGTTGCCGGTGCTGGTCCGGGGCATCTACTTCGACGGCTGGGTTCCGTCCGACGTGCCGATCAAGCTCAACCGCGACGACTTCCTCTTCGAGGTGCGGCAGGGCTTCCCGTACGACGCGGAAGGTGGCCCGGAGCGGGTGACGCAGGTGGTGCTGGACACGCTGCGGCGCCACGTCACCCAGGGCGAGTGGCAGGACGTGAAGGACACCATGCCCAAGGACCTCGCCGTGATGATGCCGTGACGGCCTGACACACCGTGAGCCCGCCCGACAGTAGTCGGGCGGGCTCAGCCGTCCGCGCCGGTCGCCTCGGCGGCGGTGGGCACCCGCGACACCGGGTGCCCGGCACGACGGGCCAGCGCGGCGAACGCGACGGCGTCCACGATCGCGGCACCGCCCGGATCGTTGTTGAAGTAGACGTACGCCGGCTCGTCCGCGCCGAAGACGTCGGTCAGCCGGCGCACCCAGGACCGCAGCGCGGCGCGGCCGTAGCGGGGCCAGGGCCGTGCCCGCCCCTCGTGCAGCCGGACGTGCCCACCACGATCACCACCCCATCCTGGCACTCTGTGCCGCCGCTCGCGAACTGCCCGTGTCGCCCCGGTTCGGCGTCTACGGTGAGGGTTAGAGAAGATCGCGCGTGGGGTACCACCCGCAGCACGACGGACCCCGGCGTACGGCGGGGCGGCACACCCGAGGGAGTACCGATGGCACTCAACGATGACGACATGCAGACCACTGGTGGCGGCGGCATGGAGGGCCCGGCCGACGGTGGCGCGACCCCCGGTCAGCACGACGGTGGCGCCGATGGCGGCGCGGAGGGTCCCGCCGACGGTGGTGCGACTCCTGGTCAGCACGACGGTGGCGCCGATGGCGGCGCGGAGGGTCCCGCCGACGGTGGTGCGACTCCTGGTCAGCACGATGGTGGCGCCGATGGTGGCGCGGAGGGTCCCGCCGACGGTGGTGCGACTCCTGGTCAGCAGGACGGTGGCGCTGACGGCAGCGCCCGGTAGCGGCACGTCATGACGTACCTCGACCCGCCGGGCGGCCACCACGGCCGCCCGGCGGTTTCGTCCGCCGAGACCACCACGGCACTGACCCGCTGCGTCTCGGTCGAACCGGCCAAGTTCGCCGCCGCGCACTGGGGGCACACACCGCTGCTGTCCCGCGCCGCCGACCTGCCCAACCCGGCCGGCTTCACCGACCTGCTCAGCCCCGCCGACGCCGACGAGCTGCTGAGCCGGCGCGGTCTGCGTACCCCGTTCCTGCGCATCGCCAAGGACGGGCAGTTGGTCGCGGCGGCGCGCTGGACCGGCGGCGGCGGTGCGGGGGCCGAGATCGGCGACCAGGTGCTCGACGAGCGGGTCCTGGAGCAGTACGCGTCCGGGGCGACGCTGGTGTTGCAGGGTCTGCACCGGATCTGGCCGCCGCTCGTCGACTTCGCCCGCGACCTGGGTCTCGCGCTCCACCAGCCGTTGCAGATCAACGCCTATCTGACCCCGGCCGGCAGTCAGGGCTTCGCCACCCACTACGACACCCACGACGTGTTCGTGTTGCAGGTCGACGGCCGCAAGCACTGGCGGATCCACCCGCCGGTGCTGCCCGACCCGCTGGAGAAGCAGCCGTGGGGTGGCCGCGCCGACGAGGTCGGCGCCACCGCGCAGGGCCCGGCCGCGCTGGACGTGGTGCTCGCCCCCGGCGACGCCCTCTACCTGCCCCGGGGGTGGCTGCACAGCGCACAGGCCCAGGACGCCAGCTCACTGCACCTGACCGTGGGCATCCGTGCCCTCACCCGCTACGCCCTGGTCGAGGAGTTGCTGGCGCTGGCCGCCGACGATCAGCGGCTGCGGGCCGGCCTGCCGTTCGGCACCGACGTCGCCGACCCGGACGCCATCGAGCCGGAGCTGACCGAGACCGTGGAGGCGTTGCGGGACTGGCTGCTGCGCGCCGACCCGGGCGCTGTCGCCGCGCGGCTGCGGCAACGCGCCTGGCCGGCCGCCCGCCCGGCGCCGATCCGACCCCTCGCCCAGGCCGACGCTCTGGCCACCCTGGACGCCGACTCGCGGGTCACCCTGCGGCCGGGCCTGCGCTGGCAGTTGGTGCCGCACGACTCGGGCACGGTGGCGGTGCGGCTCTTCGACCGCACCATCACCCTGCCGGCGAGCTGCGAGCCGGCCGCCCGCGCCCTGCTCACCGGCACCGTCACCCGGGTTGGTGACCTGCCCGGCCTGCCCGACGACGCCGACCGGGTCACCCTGGCCCGCCGGCTGCTCCGCGAGGCCGTCCTGGTCCCGGCCTGACCGGCCGCGTCGAGGGCGGGCGCAGCGCCCTGGGTGCACCCTGCCCAGGGCGCTTTCACATCCCGAGGACCTGGTGAACGGTCAGTGACACCAGACGCGACGTCCTGTTGGATGTGGGGGACGGTGCCGCGAAGGGATTCGTCCATGGGTTCTGATGGTTGCCGCTCGGCCGGATGGGTCGTGGCCGGTGTGCCGATATTGGCTGCGCTGGGCGGCCTTGCAGCTAACGCAGCTTCCGACCAGCAGCGTTGGCCCAGGCTCCTTGAGCTGGTACGACAGAATCCGTGGTTGACCTTGGGCGTCATAACTCTGATGTGTGTGGGGTCCGAGGTGGTGTTGCTGTGGCCCCGCCGGAGATCCAGGAGCGCTGTCCCCGCCAGGGCTGAGCAGCCAGGCCCGCGTCGAATGCCGAATCGGAATCCGTTGTTCACCGGCCGAGAAGAGATACTGGACGAACTTCAACTGCGACTCGAATCATCTGTCGTCTGTCTGCACGGCATAGGTGGTTCCGGTAAGACAAGTCTGGCAGTCGAATATTCGCACAGATTCAAAGAGCGGTTTTCTGTGATCTGGTGGATCGCTGCCGAACAGCCTCCGCTCGTAACAGAACAATTGGCGGCGTTGGCTGTCGAAGTGGGTGAAGCAACCGAAGGAACACCAGTCAAGGATGCTGCCGAGAAGGCCCGGGGCTGGCTGCGCGGCCACCGGGGCTGGTTGGTGGTGTTCGACAACATGCCGGGAACCGGGCTCGTTGCACCGGTCATTCCCGATGGTGCTGGCCAAGTGCTGATCACCTCGCGAGCCAGCTACTGGAATCAGCTAGGAGCGTTGATTCAAGTGGATGTCTTTTCCCGGACGGAGTCGGTGTCCTTGTTGACAGCGCAGCTCAGCGGGATCAGCCCGTCGGACGCGGACAGGGTCGCGAACGCGGTGGGCGATCTGCCCCTGGCGGTAGCGCAAGCGGCGGGTTTCATGGTGGCAACGGGCATGCGGCCCAGTGAGTACGTCGATGCGATGGAAGCCCATGCGATCGAGATTCTGGACCGCGGCAGGCCGGTCGGATATCAACTGTCGTTGGCCGCGGTGGTCGCGCTCTCCGTCGAACGGCTCGGTGTTGAGGACCCCGTCGGGGTCGGCATCCTGAATCTGTGTTCGTTCCTGGGACCAGAGCCGATTCCCTTCACCTGGCTCACTCGTATGCCGCAGGAGAGAAGTCGAAGCGCCCTGGCCAAGGCCTCACCCGTCAAACTGAGGTCATCGGTGGGTCGGCTGGTGGAATTCGGCCTTGCGCGGCTCGACTCGGACGGGGGGTCGCTCGTGGTGCACCGCACGACGGCGGCAGTCGTGCGCGATCTGCTCACCGTACGGACGCGAAGCAGGCAGTGGCAGTTGGCCGGTGAGTTGCTCGCCGCGAATCGATCCGACGACCCCTCTGAGTTGACCCTCTGGCCGCTGTGGTCCATCCTGACGGCTCACGTTGGCCCGCATTTACGGCTGGCGTCCGGATCCGCCGACGCGGGCAGCCAGGATTATCGAAGTGTCGTTCTCGATGCCGCCCGGTATCTGGAGCTGTCCGGACAGGCCGCATCAGCGAATGAGCTCGCCCGGACCGCTCGCGAGAGATGGGCTCAATCGCTGGGCAGCGACGATCTGGATGTCCTGCGGGCAGCTCGGCGTCAGTCGGCGACGCTCCCCCCGGCGCATCCCGACGCGTTGGGCATCGAGACGGACACACTTGCCCGCTTGCAGCGCCTGCTCGGTCCGGACGATCCGGAGACCCTGTCTTCGGCTGGCAACTGCGCCAGGGCCCTGGCCGACGTCGGGAGATATGAGGACGCACGGCAGTTGAACCAGGACACTCTCACCCGCCTGAGGCGGATCTTCGGTGACGATGATCCCAGGACTCTGCTTTCCGCCAACAATCTGGCTAATCGAATGTCCGAGCTTGGTGAACACGAAGCTGCGAGGGCTCTGCACCGCCAGATTCTGGGCCGCCGGGAAGTCGTGCTTGGTCACGATCATCCGGACACCCTGATTACCAAGGCCGAACTCGCTCTCGACCTCGCGAATCTCGGAGAACTGGACGAGGCGAGGACGTCTGGTCGCCTGTCCCTTGCCGAGCTCAGCCGCAGGCTTGGTCCCGACCACCGCAGCACTCTGCAGGCGGCGGCCATCCTCGCTGAAATTCTGCGCCGGGAGGGGAGTCTCCAAGAGGCGCGCGCTCTTGACGAGGAGACTCTCGAACGTCGCAAGCGGGTGTTGGGCACAGACCATCCCGAAACCTTGGCCCTGGCTCAGAGCCTTTTTCCGAACTCGTCCAAACAGGGATGAGCCGGGAATGCCGGTGTCTAGCTAGCGCTGTCTCGCGCCCCGAGCGCCAGGTCCGGTCGTTGACTGCGGCCACCCGGGGACCGTTCGTCGGATCAGCGGCCGAGGATCAGCAGCAGCACGGTCGTCAGCAGACCGGCCCCGATCACCACGGTGATCGGCCGAGGCCCGAGCACCGCGTGTCGGCGGTCGGCCAGCACCCGGGCCGGCACCAGGCCGACCAGCGGCCCGAGCAGCGTCACCACCAGCGCCAGCACCGGCAGGCCGACGGCCAGGTCGCCGCCGTACCCGACGCCGAGCGCACGCGCGCCGACGCCCAGCGCGTACGCCAGCACCCCGCCGGCCACCCCGCAGAGCGCCAGTAGCGGGTTGACCGAACCCGGCAGCTCGCCCGGCTGCCCGGCCCGGTCGAGCAGGTCACGGGCCTTGGCGAGCAGTGGCACGGGGTCGGTGGCCCCGACGCCGTTCGCCGGGGCGGGCGGGCCGCCGAGGCGGCGGGCACCGAGGCGCGAGCGGAGCAACCCCCACAGGTGGGCCACCTCGCCGTCGACCCGCTTTTGCAGCTCACGGGCGGCGACCAGCTCCTCCTCGGCGCTCTGGAGCTGCTCGGTCGCGTCGGCGACGGCCCGCTCGGCGGTAGCGCACTGTCGCTCGTGCCAGGTGTGCGCCTCGGCGCGCTGCTCGCGCACCCGGGCGGTGAGGTCGGCCAACCGCCGCAGCTGCGCCGCGTACGTCTCGCTGGTCACCGGTTCGTTCATCGTGTCGGTCCATACGGGATGATCACCTGTCCGGTGCGGTGGACCGCCCGGTCGAAGTAGAGCCCCCGCCAGGGGCGGGGATACCAGTCCGGGCCCCCGGTGCCCGGGTAGAGCGACGAGCCCAGCTCACCGCCGTGCGCGTCCAGGGCCACCCAGGCGCCGATCTGGTCCGTGCGGGCAGCCGGCCCTCCCAGGTCGGCGCGCATCCGGGCGACGCCCCGCCACCAGGCCAGCACGTGCGTGCGTCGCTCCGGCCCGTCGTGCAGGATCCGGCGCAGCTGCTCCAGGCCGGTCCGCCGACCCACACGGGCGGCCAGCGCACCCGCTGCCGCGTCGACCGCGAACAGCAGCAGGTAGTGCGGGATCCCCGGGCCCCTCAGCCCGTCCGCCGTCTCGGCCATCAACTCGCCGACGGTCTCCTCGTCGTACCAGGCGGCGTCGTCGGCCAGGTCGTCGTAGAGGGCGCGGGCGACCGGGTCGGCGTCCGGGTCGAGGCAGGCGATGGAGAACCGGGCGGTGCCCGGCGGGTGCTGGCGGGCCAGCGACCGGGCCGCCGCGTCCAGCACCGCGCACGCCTCGTCGACCCGGGTGCCGAGCACCGCCAGGTTGCGGCCCGGTGCGCGCGGCAGCCGCAGCGCCGCCGAGCGGGACTGCACGTCGATGATCTCGCCGAGCACCGCCACGGGATTGCGGGGCGCGCTCCCGTCCGGAGGCACGGCGAGCGCCCGGAAGTCCGGGGCGTCCGCCAGCCGGGGGATCGCGTCGCCGTCGAAGAGCCGGGCGGGCGCGGCGTCGGCGGCCCGCATCCGCCACAGCCGGTGCTGCAATTCGCTCCAGGTCTCCCAGTCGCTGGCCGACGGGATGCGGGCGATCTCGTTGCCCTCCACCATTCCCGACTCGGCGTTGACCACCGCGTGCCAGCGCGGCAGCGACTGCGCCGCGTCGTTGCGCTCGGCGAGGATGCGCAGCGCCTTGGGCAGGGCGATGCGTAGGGCGAACTGGGCGACCAACGCGGGGCGGCCCCACAGTGCCTCGATGCCCCGCACGTCCTGCGAGGCGAGGACCAGGTGGATGCCCTGGGACCGGCCGCGCCGGGCCAGGTCCTCCAAAAGGTCGGCCGCCTCGCGGGCGACCACGTCCCGGCCGGCCAGCAACATCTGGAACTCGTCCACCACCGCGACGATGCGGGGCCAGTGCCCGGTCGGGTCGACAGCCCGCAGTTCGGCCAGCTTGGTCACCTCGTGCTTCTTGGCCGCGTCGGCACGTCGGCGCAACTCCTCGGCGAGGAAGCGCAGCAGCGCCAGACCGAACTCCCGGTCGGTGTTGACGTTGATGCCGACCAGACGCATGTGCGGCAACCAGCTCGGGTCGCGTCTGCCCTGCGCGAACCGTGCGAAGGAGACCCCCTCCTTGAAGTCCAGCAGGTAGAACTCCAGCTCGGCGGGGGAGTAGCGGGCCGCCAGAGCGCCGATCCACGCGAAGATCAGGTTGGTCTTGCCGGTGCCGGACGGCCCGCCGATCAGCGCGTGCGGCGGATAGTCGCCCAGCGTCACCCGCACCGGCCGGCCGTGCGGGCCCTCACCGATCGGCGCGGTCAGCCCGTCGGCGGAGTCCTCCCGCCACATCAGCTCGGGCGGGGGCAGCAGGTCGGTGAAGGGGATCGGCGGCGGGCCCGCGTTCACCCGGGCGGCGACGTCCCGGCAGGTCTCGGTGACCAGCGCCGCCGGTGGCGGTGGGTCCAACCGGACCGGCAGCCCGGCCGAACCGCCGATCCGCGCGCCGGACACCCCGGCCGCCACCCGGGTCACCGTCGGATCGTCCGGCAACCGGGCACCGTGCACCACCAGGTGTACGCCGCAGGCCGCGCCGGCACGCACCACCCGATCCAGTTGCCCGCGCTCGTGCCGGTTCAGCTCCTCCCCACCGAGCAGCACCGCCACCCGCCACGGTTCGGGTCGTCGGCCGGTCGCCGCAGCCAGTTCGCGCAGCGACGCGTACTCGCCGGCGAGGACCGTCTCGTTGATCCGGCGGATCTGCTCCACCAGGTCGTCCAACAACGGGCCCAGCCCGCCGGGGCCGACGAAGGTGAGCAGCCCCGCCGTGCCCAGCGGGGCGAACCCGGCGAGGCCACCACCGAGCTGGTCCGGGTCGTACCCGATCAGTCGTACCGCCCCGGGGTCGGCGCGGCCGACGGCCCGCAGCAGCAACGCGGCCACCACCGCGTCGCAGCCGGCGCGGTCGTCCCCGGAGAGGTGGACGTGCCCGGCGTCGAGCAGCGGCACCAGCGCGGGCACCGGGTCGACGCCGTCGATCCGGACCGTGCCGACGCGCAGCGCGCCGGGCGGCTCGGCGCGGCGGGCCGGCGTCGGCGTCCACCCCGCCCAGTCGGCTCCCGCGCAACCGGGCGCCTCCTGGCGGGCCGCGTCGGCGGCCCGGCGGGCCAGCTCCGCGATCCGGGCGGAGTAGCGGGCGTCGATCTCGGCGATGCGGCGGTCGCGTTGGGCGCCCACCCGCTGCGGTACGGCGGAGGCGGCCCGTTGGACCCGGGCCAGTCGTTCCCGCCCGGCGGTCAGGTCGGCCTGGGCGGCGGACAGGCGGGTACGGGTGGCGCCCAGCGCCTCGGCGAGAAGGTCCCGGACCCGGCTGGCCAGCTGGCCGCGCCGGTCAGCCATCGGAGCCCCGACGCGTCGGCGCGTCCCGCCAGGGGCTGCCCGAGTGCGGCGGCAGCCCACCGGAGCGCGGCGGCAGCCCACCGGAGCGCGGCGGCAGCCCACCGGAGCGCGGCGGCGGGCCACCGGAGCGCGGCGGCGGGCCATCCGAGCGTTGGTTGGCACCCGCCATGTCCCTCGCGCCGTCGGAGGGGAGGTCCCGGCCGAGGCGGGCGAGCAGCAGCCCGGTCGCCACCCCGGCGGTCACCGCGGAGTCGGCGGCGTGCGGTGGCTCCCCGGAGGCGCGCGGCGGCGGCATCCGGCACATCCGGGTCAGCAGCGTCTCCAGCACCGGCGGCGGCAACCCGGGCAGCAGGTCACGGACGCGGCCGTCCAACTCGCCGCGCAGCCGCCCGAGGTCGGTGGCGCGAGGCGGGTGCCCCAGCAGCTCACCGGCCAGCTCGCGCAGCAGCGGTGGCGCCAGCGCCGCCATGCCCAGCCCGACGTCGGCCGGGGCCCGGCGCAGCTCCTTGCGGAGCCGGTCCCGGTCGCCGGAGCGGACACCACCCACCACTCGGCGCAGCAACTCCTGGGAGTCGTCCACCCGCTCGTCGGCTTCGTCGTCGGCGCCCTCGCGCCCGCCGGTCAGCTCGGCCACCCGCACCGACCACCAGCGGCGCATTCGCACCTGCTCGGCCGGTTCCGGCGCGACCACGTTCGGCCCGGACACCGGTGGCGTGTCGTGTCGGGGAGCGCGTTGCTCAGGGCGGGGGGCCGGGGCGCCGTCCGCGCCGAGCCCGATCGCCGTCAGGTAGGCCGACAGCTGTTCCTGCGCCACCCGCAGCGCGTAGCCGGCGCTCTCGGCGTGCTCCGTGGCGGCGGACAGCTCGGGCACCCCCATCGGGTTGGCCGACTCCTGCCGTACCCAGCGCAGGCGTTCCGCGGCCAGGCCGAACTTCTCCAGCGCCTGCCCGAGCAGGGCATGCGGGAACTCCTCGGTGGCGGCACGGACCTGCCCGCCGACATCCTCGATGATGGACACGGCGGCCTACAGGGTGGAGACGTAGAGCTGTGCCTGCTCCACCGCGACAAGTGTCGCGGCAAGACACTCCTCCAGCTCCTGGCTGGCCTGGGTCAGCGACGCCTGGGCCGCCTCCACCGTCTCGTGCCCGCTGCCCTCCAGCGCACCGGCCAGGGTCTGCTGGGCCTCGGACAGTTTTTCGCCGGCCGCCTGCACGGCTGTCTGCCCGTCTCCGATCTGTTGGAGGGCGACATCGATGGCAGCCTTCAGCTCGGCGACGCTCGCCACGGCGAAACCTCCTGGGGGCGGGGAGATCTCCATTAGAGCCTATCGGCGGTCGGGAAAGAACATCCGCCCTGGCGGTGTTCCTACCCGCCTGTCCGGAAGGCCACCGGAAGTGCCGGGAGTCCGATCTGTGGGAGTCCCAGTGCGAGAATTTCTCAGTTGCTGGTCGGGTTCTCGCGAAGCCAGCGCGGGCCGTACACCTCGGCGCCCAGCGCCGTCACCCGCCCGCGCAACTCCCGGTCGGCGGTCACCACCAGCCGCCGACGCCGTGGCGCGCCCTCCACCAGCTCGACCACCGTGTCGTCGCCGGAGCCGGCGGCGGAGACCACCCGGACGCCCTCGGTGCCCGGCACGTCGCGCGCGGCCCCCTCGACCACCAGGACCACCTCCACCGGGGCGGTCAGCCGGGCCGGTAGCCCGACGGTCGCCACCGGGGCGAGCGAGTCGCGCAACCGGGCAGCGGCACCGGCCCGGTCCCGCCACCACCCGTTCGGGCGGGAGCCCACCACGTTGGCGCCATCCACGATCAGCAGCGGGGTCTCATCCATGACGTCAGCCTGCCACCATCGGCCGGCCCCGGCCCGACGCCACTCCCGGAATGCCGGTGCTCCGCCACCTGCGGCGTTTGTCGGGCCGCGCGCCGGGTAGCCCTTGCCGACCGTGCCGAGCCCTACTGCGGAGGACAGACATGATGGGACCCGGTGACATCGGCTCCGACCCGTGGGACGAATTCCTGGCCAGGTACTTCGGCCGGGGCGAGGGAGGGCGCCGACCACCGCACCGGGTCGACATCACCCGACTGATGACGGCCGACGCCCGGGAGATGCTGGCCGATGCCGCCCGGCGGGCCGCGCAACGGCAGAGCAACGACCTGGACACCGACCACCTGCTCTGGGCGGCGCTGCAACGCGAACCACTGCGCGACCTGGTACGCCGGGCCGGTGCCGACCCGGACACCCTGCTCAACGCCCTCGGCGGAAAGGGCGACGGCGCGCCGCGCGGGGAGGTGCCGCCCAACCTGTCGTTGACCCCGGCCGCCAAGCGGGCGCTGCTCGACGCCCACCAGTTGTCCCGGGCGATGGGCGCCAACTACATCGGCCCGGAGCACATCCTGATGGCGCTGCCGCTCAACCCGGAGTCGCCGGCCGGGCGGATGCTGGCCGCCGGCCGGATCCAACCCGAGTCGTTGCAGGCCGCCAACGCCGAGCGCGGGCCGATGACCGGGCCCAAGCCGGACCGGGGCACCCCCACCCTGGACCAGTACGGGCAGGACCTTACCGACCTGGCCCGCAACGACCAGATCGACCCGGTGATCGGCCGGGCCGACGAGATCGAGCAGGCCGTGGAGATCCTGTCCCGGCGTACCAAGAACAACCCGGTGCTGATCGGCGAGGCCGGTGTCGGCAAGACCGCCATCGTCGAAGGGCTGGCCGAACGAATCTGCGACGGCGACGTGCCGCAGACCCTGCTCGGCAAGCGGGTCATCCAGCTCGACCTGGCCGGCCTGGTCGCCGGGACCCGCTACCGGGGCGACTTCGAGGAGCGGCTGAAGAAGGTGATCGACGAGATCCGGGCGCACCGGGACGAGCTGATCATCTTCATGGACGAGATCCACACCCTGGTCGGGGCCGGTGGCGCCGGCAGTGAGGGCGGGATGGACGCCTCCAACATGCTCAAACCCGCCCTCGCCCGGGGTGAGTTGCGGGTGATCGGCGCGACGACGCTGGACGAGTACCGCAAGAGCATCGAGAAGGACGCCGCCCTGGCCCGACGCTTCCAGCCGGTGCTGGTGCCCGAGCCCGGCATCGACGACACCATCGCCATCCTGCGTGGGCTGCGCGACCGCTACGAGGCCCACCACCAGGTGCGCTTCACCGACGAGGCGCTGGTCGCCGCCGCCGAGCTGTCCGACCGGTACGTCACCGACCGGTTCCTGCCGGACAAGGCGATCGACCTCATCGACCAGGCCGGCGCCCGGGTGCGGTTGCGGACCCGTACCCCCGCGTCCGATGTGCGGGAGCTGGAGCAGGAGCTCGACGAGGTACGCCGGGACAAGGAACAGGCCGTCACCGACGAGCAGTACGAGCGGGCCTCCGCGCTGCGCGACCGGATCGCCGAGCTGGAGGAGGCCATCCGTCGTGCGAACGGCGAGGGCGACTCGTCCGGCTCGCAGGTGCCCGAGGTGGGCCCACAGGAGATCGCCGAGGTGGTCTCCCGTGCCACCGGCATCCCGGTCAGCCAGCTCACCGAGGAGGAACGCGACCGGCTGCTGCGGCTGGAGGGCCACCTGCACCAGAAGGTGGTCGGTCAGGACGACGCGGTCACCGCGGTCGCCGAGGCCGTACGCCGTTCCCGGGCGGGGCTGGCCGACCCGGAGCGGCCGATGGGCAGTTTCCTGTTCCTCGGCCCGACCGGAGTCGGCAAGACCGAGTTGGCGCGGGCGCTGGCCGAGGCGTTGTTCGGCGAGGCGGACCGGATGATCCGGGTGGACATGAGCGAGTTCCAGGAACGGCACACGGTCAGCCGTCTGGTCGGCGCCCCACCCGGATACGTCGGCTACGAGGAGGCCGGTCAGCTCACCGAGGCGGTGCGCCGCCGCCCGTACGCGGTGGTGCTGCTCGACGAGATCGAGAAGGCCCACCCGGACGTGTTCAACATCCTGCTCCAGGTGCTCGACGACGGGCGGCTCACCGACAGCCAGGGTCGCACGGTGAACTTCAAGAACACCGTGCTGATCATGACGAGCAACCTCGGCTCCGAGCTGATCACCGGCGCCCAACGCTCGGTCGGCTTCGGCACCGGGGACGTGGGCAGCGAGCAGGAGAGCAACGAGCTGCGTGAGCGGCTCATGCGCCGCCTGCAGGAGAACTTCCGCCCGGAGTTCCTCAACCGCATCGACGAGGTCATCATCTTCCGCCGGCTGGAGGCCGAGCAGCTGCGCGACATCACCGCGCTGCTGCTGGAGGAGACCCGCCGCCGCATGCACGCCCAGGACCTGCAGGTGGAGTTCACCACCGCCGGCATCGACTGGCTCGCCGAGCACGGTTACCAGCCGGAGTTCGGCGCCCGCCCGCTGCGCCGGGTGATCCAGCGGGAGGTGGACAACCACCTGTCGCGGATGCTGCTGGAGTCGGCGATCTCGCCGGGGCAGAAGGTCACGGTGGACGTCCGCGACGGCGCGCTCACCTTCGACGTGACCGCGGGCGAGCGGGGGTACACCGCCGCCACGACCACACACCCGCGATGAGCGGGTCGGCGGGAAGGGACGAACACGAGGACCCGCACGAGCCCGCGGAGTCCGGGAAACCCCGGGACGAGGACGAGCATCCCGACCCGATCCTGGCGGCGCCCACCGCCAACCCCCGCCGGACACGCGTGCCCGCGGAGGGCCTGCATCCGAAGACCGACCAGGACGACCCGGAGACGTCCGGGCCGCCCCCCGGAGAGGAGACCTGATGGTACGCGAAACGCGGATCGACCCCGAGGTGGAAGTGCTCTGGGAGGACTTCCACGCCGAGGTCAACGTCCCGTCGGAGCAGCTGCGGACCTGGCTGCTGACCCGGGGTTCGGGGGAAAATTCGTTCGGCCCGAACCCGAACCTCGACCTGCCCCAGCCGGGCCGGGAGATCCTCAAGGTGCTCAACAAGCGCAAGGTGGACCTCACCCCGGAAGACATCGAGGTGATGCGGGAGGCGGTCGAGCGGATCCGCGAGCTGATGGACGCCAAGCCCTCGCGTGGCAACGCCGACGACACCTGGCGGCACTCCCTGCTCGACCTGGGTCACGACCCGCTCGTCGAACGCTGAGCCACGTTCACGAACGACGGTGCCGTCCCGACCCGGGACGGCACCGTCGCCGTGTGCTACTGCCCCTGGTCGGGCTCCAGGCTGCCGATGGTCAGGCCCGCCGCGTCGGCGGCCGCGTCCCGGTCGCCGCGGGTCTGGTCCTCCCGGGTGAGCAGGTTCGCGTACTCGGTCACATCGGCCGGGTCGGGCACCGTCGGCAGGCGGCGCAGGAACGCCTCCACCGCACGGGTGGCGGCGGTGTGCGCGGCAGCCGCCTGGCGCAGCAGTTCGCGGTCGTCGGCGGGCGGGTAGAGGTCGGTCATGTCCGCCAGATACCCGGCCCACGGCGGTTCGCACCGCCAACGGCCGGGAATACCGGCCGCTCAGCCCGGTCGGACCCCGGTGGGTTGCCGGACGCCGAACCCCGGGTTGCGGGGCAGCCAGGCCAGGTACGCCGGATGCGGCGCCAACGAGTCGACGTACGCCGCCTTGGCCGTCTCCAGCACCAGCCCCGCGCTCTGGGCGGCGGGGGAGTCCGGATGCCAGCCGAGCAGGAGCCGCCAGCGCAGCGGCGTCCCGGCGAGTTGCCGGGTGACCAGACCGCTCACCGGGCGGAACGTCGCCTGGCACAGGGCCACCGCCACCCCGGCGTCCACCAGGTCGACGCAGCCGCGGATGTCCGTCTCGTACACCTTGCGGGGGGTGAAGCCGGCGCGGGCGCAGGCCGCGGCGAAGCAGTCGGCGAAACAACCGTCGCCCGGCGCGGCGACCCACTGCTCGTGACGCAGGTCCCCCAGGCGTACCTCGTCCTGCGCCGCGAGGGGATGGGTCTCGGGCAGCAGCACCAGCACCGGGTCGACGGCCACCTCCTGCCAGCTCAACCCGAACCCGGCCGACGGGATGGCGTCGCCGCACACGCCGGCCAGCGCGAAGTCCAGTCGACCGCCCGCCACCAACTGCGCCAACTCGTCCACCGACCAGGACGCGTACGTGGTGATCTGGGCGGGCGGCTGCTCGGCCGCCAACCGGTGCACCAGCCGACCCAGGATCGGGCTGTTCACCCCACCGAACCGGTAGCACGGCGGCGTGTCACCCGCCCCGGCCAGCCGGGCGGCCTCGTCCTGCAGCCCCTTCATCGCCGGCAGCAACACCCGGGCGCGGGCCAGCACCAGCTCACCGAGCGCGGTGGGCCGGGCCCCGCGCCGGTCCCGGTCGAATAGCGGGCCGCCCAACGTCCGCTCGATGCGTTGAAGCTGGGCGGTGAGCGCCGGCTGCGCCAGGCCGAGCGCCGACGCCGCCTTCGTCACACTTCCCGTCTCCGCGATCGCGCAGACCACCCGCAGGTGACGCAGCTCCAGGTTCATAGGGTGACGGTAGGACTACGGGGTCTGCTGGCGGAATAGCCCGAGTGGATCGGTGATAATGAATGCATTGCCGGCTGTCGCCGGTCACTGCTCGCGCGGTGGCTCCGGCAGGTCCGCCAGGTACGTCGGGCGCCGCGTCACCGCGTCGAGGACCTTGTCCACCACCCCGACCGCCGGCTCCACGATCCGGTTCCACGGTGGGTTGGCCGGCGTGCCCGGATGCGGTCGGGTCGGCGCGGCCTCCTCGGCGATCTCCAGCCGGTTGCCGAGCCGGATCAGCTCCTCCTCGGTCGCGACCGCGCGCAGCTCGGTGACCAGCGCGCCCACCCCGTCGACATGCCGACGGACCCGCTCGGTGACCTCGGTCAACGACTCGTCGGTGAGTCCCTTCAGGGCGTTCAGCAGGGCCGCGTCGGCGTTGATCTCCGCGTCCACCCGCTCGGTGGCCGTCGGCAGCGCCGCACGCACCGCCGGCAGCAGGTACTGCTCCTCGGCGGACAGGTGCCGCGACAGCGCGGCGGTGAGCACCGCCAGCCCCTCCTGCGGCGTGCTGTCCGGGCCGGAGAGCTGCTCCAGCAGCGCCAGTAGTTGCCGGTGCTCCCGGTCCACGATGTCGGCGATGCTGCTGCCGCCGGGCCGGTAGCCCTCCTCGGGTGCGGGCGCGGGCGGCAGCGGCGGCAGGGGAACAGCGGACATGGTGCCCTCCTCGACTGGCGGGCGGAAGCTCCGGCCGGGACGTACGGTCGTGGGCGGCGATACCCGAACGCGGCCACGGCGAAACCGACCCGTCGATGCGTGCACCCGCGCCGGCCTGTCGACCAGCTCGGGCTGGTATGAAGAGGCGATGACGAGCGATGCCGCCCCCGCCCGACCCGACCCCACCGCAGAGGTCGTGGACCTCTGCCGCGACCTGCTGCGCATCGACACCACCAACACGGGTGACAACGACACCAGCGTCGGCGAGCGCCTCGCGGCCGAGTACGTGGCGGAGAAGCTCGCCGAGGTGGGCGTGGAGTCCGTCCTGCACGAGTCCGCGCCGGGCCGGGCGAACGTGGTGGCCCGCATCCCGGGCACCGACCCGAGCCGGGGCGCCCTGCTGGTGCACGGGCACCTGGACGTGGTGCCCGCCGACGCCGACGAGTGGTCGGTGGGCCCGTTCTCCGGCGAGCTGCGCGACGGCTACCTCTGGGGCCGGGGCGCGATCGACATGAAGGACTTCGACGCGATGGTGCTCGCCGTGGTGCGGCACTGGCAGCGCACCGGCGTACGACCCCCGCGCGACATCGTGCTCGCGTACACCGCCGACGAGGAGGCGGGCAGCGACTACGGGGCGCGTTTCCTGGTGGACAACCACCGTGACCTCTTCGACGGCTGCACCGAGGCGATCGGTGAGGTCGGCGGCTTCTCCTACTCGGTCAACGACAGCCAGCGGCTCTACCTCATCGAGACCGCCGAGAAGGGCATCGACTGGCTGCGGCTGCACGCCAAGGGCCGCCCCGGGCACGGCTCGATGATGCACGACGACAACGCCGTCACCGCGCTCGCCGAGGCGGTCGCCCGGATCGGCCGGCACCGCTTCCCGGTCGTGGTCACCGACACCGTGCGGGCCTTCCTGACGGAGGTCTCCGACCTGCTCGGCATCGAGTTGGACCCGGACGACCCGGAGACGGCCATCGCCAAACTCGGCCCCATCGCCAACATCATCGGCGCGACCATCCGCAACACCGCCAACCCGACCCGGTTGAGCGCCGGCTACAAGGACAACGTCATCCCCGGCCGGGCCACCGCCACCATCGACTGCCGCAGCCTGCCCGGCCAGTCCGAGCTGCTGGAGCGGCAACTGCGCGAGCTGGTCGGCCCGGACATCGCGATCGAGTACGTCCAGCGGCAGCCGGCGCTGGAGACCACCTTCGACGGTGACCTGGTCGAGGCCATGTCGGCGGCCCTGCGCGCGGAGGACCCGGGGGCGCGGCCCGTTCCGTACATGCTCTCCGGAGGCACCGACGCCAAGGCGTTCTCGCAGCTCGGCATCCGCTGCTTCGGCTTCGCCCCGCTCCGATTGCCCGCCGACCTGAACTTCTCGGCGTTGTTCCACGGCATCGACGAGCGCGTTCCGGTGGACGGACTACAGTTCGGCGTGCGGGTTCTCGACCGGTTCCTGCGCACCTGCTAGTCGTGTCCGGCCGTGGCCGCCGGCGCGCAACCCCCCATCGTGAAGGGACTGCCCCACATGACCGACCAGCATGGTGAGCTGGACGCCGCTCTCGAGCGGGTGATCGAAGCGGCCCGCCACCACCTGGCCGCCGTACGCGCCGCGCAGGGCCGCGTCGACGACGACGACGTCTGGCAGGCGTACGTGGCGTTGAACAACGCCTCCTACGCGTACGACGAGCGGCTGCTCGACGCCTTCGGCGAGGTGACGCCGTGGGATGTCGACTCGATCGACCCGGACGAGGCCGACGAGCGTTTCGGCGGCGGCGAGGGCGCCGAGGCCAGCGACCCGCACCCCCGGGTGATCTCGGTTCGTCAGCGTCGCGACTACCGGGTGCCGAGCGTCTCCGCGCTGCTGCGGGCGGCCGAGGCGGCCCGCCGCGAGGGCACCCCGGAGGACGACGAGCCGGCTCCGGTGGAGGGCGTCGGCGAGGCGGTGCTGGAGCTGCTGCAGAGCGGTGACGGCTCGCTCGGCGCGTTGGACGTCCCCGAGTTGGAACCCCTCGACGGGGTGGTCATGGTCAGCGAGGTCGGCACCCCGGTCGACCTGGAGTCGTTCGAAGACGACGACGCGGTCGGCCCGTTCCAACCGGCGGCCGACGACCGGCTGGTCGGTCGGCTCGACGAGCACCCGTTCCTGGAGCTCGACGACGACCACGACCACGCCGGGCACCAGCACTAGGCCGGGCACCAGCACTAGGCCGGGTGTCGCCCGGGGCCGGCTCCGGCCCCGGGCGGCACCGCCCGGTCGTCAGTACGACAGGCCCGGCTGCGGCTGGTTGACCCGCCGACGGCGCAGCACCACCTGGCGCGTGCCGTCCCGGTACAGCCGTACCCGGGCCAACTCCCATCCGGAGAACTCCGCCTGGATCGCCAACTGCGCCGTGGCGGTCAACCGGTCGACGTTCGGCGGCAGCCGCAGCGGCGCGTACTCGTAGTCCATGCCATCCATGCTGCCCAGCCCAGCGGCCGTTCGCCACCCCCTCCGGAGTGACCAACAACGCGGCCCCGCCGTGCCCCACACCCGCCCCGCCGCCCCGCCCCGCCCCGCGCCGTGCCCCGCCGCCCCGCCCCGCTCCGCGCCGCTCCGCCCCGCCCCCGCCGCGTCGATCTTGCACTTCCTGTCGCGACAAAACGGGCATCCAGCCCTATAGCGGCAACCAAAACTGCAAGATCGACGCGATAGGCGACGAACCCTCACCACCCCTGGCGCCCACTCGCCGCGCGCATCGCCCTCCAGCCCCGTCGATCATGGAGTTGTGGTGGGCGACGAAGGGTCTGAGATTGCACAAGATCGGGCACCACGAGTCCATGGGCGGTGGGCGGTGGGCGACGGGCTGTGGGTCAGGGGGTGGGGAGGTTTGCCGTTAGTAGGGCGGCGAGGGCGGGGGCGGCCAAGGTGAGCGCCCGGGGGCTGCCCGGGTCGACCGCCAGCCCCCAGGACGGGTCCGGCCAGTCCTCGAACAGCTCGGCGCAGGGCAGCGCGCCGAACGGCACCCCGTCCCCGGTGAACGCGGCGAGTGCCCCCGGAGACGTGAAGACCGGCAGCAGCGACGCGCCTGTCGCGTCGTTGAGCACCGTCCATGGGAAGTCGGCATCCGGCGTCGGCTCCCCGGCCAGCGGGACGCACACCGTGGCGGCGGCCAGCGCCGCGAGGTAGCCGGGCAGGTCACGCCGGCTGACGGCCGCGGCGAGCACCGCCGCCACCGCCGGCTCCGCCTCCGCCGCGTCGACGCGTGCCGCCACCGCCGGCCCGGCCTCGACGTGTGCCGCCACCACCGCCGGCTCGGCTTCGACGCGTGCCGCCACCGCCACCACCGCCGGCTCGGCGTCGACGGGTGCCGCCTCGACGGGTGCCACCACCGCCGCCGGCTCGGCGTCGACGGGTGCCGCCTCGGCCGCTGACGGCCGGTTGGCGGCCGGTCGCCCTGCTGGCGGCGCTGCCGGCCCGGGGCCTGCTGCCGGCGGCAGCGCCCGGCAGGAGAGCGCGCCAGGCTCGTCGGTCAGCACCTCGGCGGCGGTACGGGTCACGAAGACACTGAGCTGTTCCACCTGCTCCGGAGTGCGCGGAGCCTCGTACCACCAGCCCTCGTCGCCGCTGGAACGGTGCCAGCCGAGCGCGGCCAGGCGTGCGTGGTCGTGGCCGGGGCAGATCACCCGAACCACCTGGCGGCGCACCAGCAGCCGGATCCCGCGCGGGCCGGCGGTGAGTTCCAGGTCGGTGTCCCGGTCGCAGCTGGCGACGGTGTCGCGCAGCCGAGCGGCGATCTGCGGCCAGGTCGGCGACGTCGACGGCGAGGTCACGCCGGTGCGCCCGGCAGACGATCGTCCAGCCTTCCGAGCCGGGCCACTGTCTCCTCCAGCCGGCCCAGCGCCGAGAAGTCCCCCGGCGTGCCGAACAGGTCGCCGAGCCCCGCGCCGAGCGCGACGTCCAACCCCTCGGTGTGCTCGTCTACGTGCGCGGAAGCGACCTCGCGAGCCCGCCGGTACGCGTCGAGCACCAGCTCGGCCACCCCCTCCGTGCCAGCGCGCAGGGCGGCGGGCGCGAGGGTGAGACCGGTCAGTGCGCCGGTGGCGTCGACGGTCGCCGAGACCAGGCCGCTCTCGTCGGCCGCGGTGCCGGACAGCTCGGCCAGATCGTCGTGAAGGCCTGCGAACCGACGCTCGATGTCGGCGATCCGCCCGGCGAGCGCGTCGAACGCCGACGTCGGGTCCGTCATGAGATTCCTCCCCGTGGATCGTGCGACCGGGTGGTGCCCGGCGGCCGGAAGATCGTATCGTCGGTGCGCTCGACTCATGGGGGGAGGAACGGCATGCCATCGGATATCGATGTCGACGTGCTGGCGGTCCGTCGACTGGAGACGGCCGCCAAGCAGGTCGCCAGCTCGCTCGCCGCGCTGGAGGGGCAGATCGTCTCGGCCGGCGACGTGCCGTCGGACGCTTTCGGCCATCTGCCGTTCGCCAGCGACATGCTCCGCGACAAGTACGCCGAGCAGGTCACCGGCGGTAAGGAGTTGTTCGCCGCCGCGAACGGCGCGTTCGCCCGGGTCGCGAAGGCGCTGGCCGACACGGCCGAGGCGTACGAGCACAACGAACGGGAGCTCGACGCCGGGTTCAAGGCCATCCAGGCGGGGCTGCCCGGATGAGCGGGCCCGCCGGTAGCGCCGTCCAGCTGTGGAACGGCCTCGACAGCGCGCTCTCCGGTGTGCAGGACGCCGTCGACAGTGTCTGCCGGACCCTGGCGTGGCCGCTGATCCAGCTCGTCGACCTGGTCGACGGCGAGCCCGCCGTGCTGCGCGCGAAGGCCGCCGAGTGGGACGCGCTCGCCACCCAGGTGCGCGACCTGGCGCAGGGGCACCGTGGGACCCGGGAGTCCGCGCAGGCCGGGTGGCGCTCACCCTCCGGTGTGGCGTACGGCCAGCGGCTGGCCGATGTGGAGCAGCAACTCCTCGACGTGGCGGAGCAGTTCGCCGCGACCGCGGAGTACCTGCGCAGTGTCGCCGACGGCCTGCAGACCGTGCACGACGTGCTCGTGGACATCTGCGTGGAGTTCGTCAACTTCCTCCTGGTGACGCTGGTGACGGCGTTGCTGATGGCGCCGATCACCATGGGCGCGTCCTGGGCGGCCGGCGTGGGCGTGGCCGTCACCCGGGGCCTGATCGTGGTCACCCGGATGTTGAAGGTCATCCGGCCGCTCGCGGTGCACCTGCAGAAGGTCATCCGCCTGCTCCAACGGGTTCTGCTGTACCTGCGCAAGCTGCGCGCGCACCTGGACAAGCTGGTCGACATGCAGAAGGCGCTGCGCACCGGCAAGAAGTACGCCGACAAGCGCCGCGCCGCCGGCAAGCTCGACAAGTGGCACCACAAGTTCCTCGACCCCACCAAGGGCACCTACAAGCTGGGCAAGTCCGGTTCCCCGTTCGACATGGGCGCCCTCGACCGGGCCCGCGCGCTGCGGACGCACGGGTTCGCCGACGGCGCCCGGGTGATCGCCCGGGACTGGGCGACCAACCTGCCGTGGAACGTGCCGAACTCGGTCGTGCACGGTGTCACCTGGGGCACGGTCGCGTTGACCAGCGGGCTCTCCGTTCCCGGCAGCGACCAGGTCGGCGACCAGATCGACCAGGCGGTGCAGAGCGGCGCGGACTGGATCGACCAGAATGTCTTCGGGCAGCCGCCGGCGGGCCAGCCGGCGGGCCGCTAGGGAGGCGACGGGTGATGTCAGGGGAGCGGGGTCGGCTGGGCCGGTTCACCGACGCGGTGCTCGGCGGTGCGCGGGCCGCCCGGGACAAGGCCCGTGAGCTGCGTGACGAGTTCCGCACCAGCGATGAGCCGGAGCGCGCCCTGGTGGCGCCGCTGCTGACCGGGCAGGAGCTCCGCTACGTGGGGCTGGGGCCGGTGCGCATGTCGCAGACCCACCGGGCCGGTCGGCAGCTCGCCGACGAGGTCGGCGCGGAACTGGCCGACGCGCTCGACCCGAAGGTGCTGTTCGGGCTGCTCAACATCGTCAACCCGGTGGTCTGGGTCGACGCCGTGCTCACGCCGGTGCGGCTGGCCGCGGGTGTGCTGCTGCTGCCGGGCAATGCCGGCGCCCTCGCCGCCGGCGTGCCGGAGTTGGCCACGCCGGAGCCGGCTCTGCCCCACCAACCCGCCCAGCGGGAGCCGATCCCGCTGACCGAGGAGCAGGAGGCGTTCCGCGCGCTGTTCCGGCTGAGCCAGTACCGGCCGCTGGCCGAGCAGCTCGCCGAGATCGCCTACCGTCGCCGGTACGTCTTCAGCGGCGACCTCGCCACCCTCGCCGGCAGCCTGCTGCTCTTCCTGGAGCGCTACAGCGGCACACCGCTGGCGGTCACCGACACCCACCTGCATCTGCTGCGGATGGGCCCCCGACCGGACGCCGACCGTCCCGACCGGCGTCAACCGCGGGTGCTGTGGAGTGTGCGCCGCGACCGGGTGGCCCGGGTCGACTCCGAGCGGGGCGCGAGCGGGCTCGTGCAACTCGCCTCCACAGTCGTCTTCGACGACGGCTCGTGGATCCGGCTCACCCAGCCCGCGCTCCGCGACGACCAGTCGCGCTTCCTGACCGCGATCCAGGACCTCCCCGGACAGCGTCCGACCCCGTGACCCCGGCGCGCTCGTCAGCCGTGACCGGGCGCGCTCGTCAGGCCGGGACCGGGCGCGCTCGTCAACCGTGACCCGGCCGGCGGGTCAGCCCTTACCCGGCGCGCTGGTCAGCCGTCGCGTTCGGGGTAGCCGACCGGCACCGCGGAGACGTCGTCCAGCGCGGTGGTGATTTCCTCGGGCAGTGTGATCCGTTCCACTTGGAGCGCGCCGAGCAGCTGCCCCACCGTCCGGGCGCCGAGGATCGGCGCGGTCACGCCGGGCCGGTCCCGGATCCACGCCAACGCCACCTCCAGCGGCGACACGCCGAGCCCACCGGCCGCGGTCGCCACCGCCTCCACGATGCTGGAGCAGCGCGGCTCCAGGTACGTGGCGACGAATCGTTCGAAGTGCGGCGACGCGGCGCGGGAGTCGGCCGGACGGCCGTGCCGGTACTTGCCGGTGAGCACCCCCCGGCCCAGCGGCGACCAGGGCAGCACGCCGAGGCCGAGCGCGTCGCACGCGGGCAGCACCTCCCGCTCCACGCCCCGTTCCAGCAGCGAATACTCCACCTGGGACGCGACCACGGGAGCCCGCCCCGGCCAGGCGGTCTGCCAGGCGGCGGCCCGCGCGGTCTGCCAGCCGGAGAAGTTCGACACCCCCACGTAGCGGACCTTTCCGCTGGCCACCGCGTGGTCCAGGGCGGCCAGGGTCTCCTCCAGCGGGGTGTCCGGGTCGTACCCGTGCACCTGGAACAGGTCGACGTGGTCGGTGCCGAGTCGGCGCAGCGACGCGTCCAACGTGCGCAGCAGGTGCCCCCGGGAGCCGTCGCGGCGTCGACCACTGCCGGGGCGCAACCCGGCCTTCGTGGCGATCAGCAGCTCCTCGCGGGGGACGAGGGAGCCCAGCAGGGAGCCGATCACCGACTCGGCGTCGCCGTCGCCGTACACGTCGGCGGTGTCGATCAGGTTGCCGCCCGCGTCCAGGTAACTCTTCAGCTGGGCGGCCGCATCGTCGGCGTCGGTGTCCCGGCCCCAGGTCATGGTGCCGAGCGCGAGCCGGGAAACCGCCAGCCCGCTTCGGCCGAGCGGTCGCTGTTGCATGGGTGAACCTTATTTCGAACCTGCCGCCACGGATATCCTCGCTCCCGTATCTCTGCCGGTTCTGCCGGTTCCGCCGCCCCGGGCTGCCCCGATGGAGGGGGGATCAAAGGTGTCGAGCCGGTGATCGAGTCTGTTATCGGCATTGCGTAACCTGGTGCGACCTGTGCCACGGATGGGGGAGGACCAGTGCGACTCGGGCTCAGTCTCGGATATCAGACGGCGTGGAGCACACCGGCCGACCACCTGGCGCTGGCCCAGGAGGCGGACCGGCTGGGCTACTCGGTGGTGTGGGCGGCGGAGGCGTACGGCTCCGACTCGCCCAGCATGTTGGCCTGGATGGCCGGGCAGACCGAACGGATCGACGTCGGTGCTGCGGTGATGCAGATTCCCGCCCGTACGCCGGCGGCCACCGCCATGACCGCCGCCACGATCGACGCGCTCTCCGGCGGCCGGTTCCGGCTCGGCCTGGGCGTTTCCGGCCCGCAGGTGTCGGAGGGCTGGCACGGCGTACGGTTCGCCAAGCCGCTCGCCCGGACCCGCGAGTTCGTCGACATCGTCAAGCTGGCCATCGCCCGCAAGGAGGTGGCGTACGACGGTGAGCACTACACGCTGCCGCTGCCGGACGGCCCGGGCAAGGCCCTGCGACTGGGCTTCCACCCACCCCGCGAGCACATCCCGATCTACCTGGCCGCGGTCGGCCCGAAGAACCTGGAGCTGGCCGGCGAGGTCGCCGACGGCTGGCTGGCCGTCTTCTACGCTCCGGAGTTCGCCGAGGAGCAGCTCGCCTCGGTGCGGGCCGGGCGGGCGAAGGTCGGCAAGGAGCTGGCCGGGTTCGACGTGGTGCCGTCGGTGCCCGTGGTGGTCGGCGACGACGTGGCGTCCTGCGCCGAACTCGTGCGCTGGTACGCCGCGCTCTACGTGGGCGGGATGGGCAGCCGTCAGCAGAACTTCTACAACCAGCTCGCCACCCGGATGGGCTATGGCGACGCCGCCCGCGAGGTGCAGGACCTGTACCTGGCCAAGCGGCAGCGCGACGCCGCCGCCGCCGTGCCGATGGAGTTCATCGACCGCACCTCGCTGCTCGGCCCGAAGGAGCGCATCGCCGAGCGGATGCGGGAGTACGCCGCCGCCGGCGTCACCACGCTGTCGGTGACCCTGTTCGTGGCCGACCGGGACAGCGGTGTGCAGACCCTGCGCACCGTCGCCGAGGCTCTGGACCTCTCGGGAGTCGGCGAGTGACCTGGGTCGAAGCCATTGTCCTGGGCATCGTCCAGGGACTGACCGAGTTCCTCCCGGTCAGCTCGTCGGGGCATCTGCGGATCACCTCGGCGATCTTCTTCGACCGTGACGCTGGCGCGTCGTTCACCGCGGTCACCCAGCTCGGCACCGAAGCGGCCGTGCTGATCTACTTCGCGAAGGACATCTGGCGGATCACCCGGACCTGGCTGTTGGGTATCCGGGACAAGTCGGTGCGCTCCAGCCTCGACTACCGGATGGGCTGGTACGTGATCGTCGGCTCGATCCCGATCGGGCTGTTCGGTTTCGTGTTCAAGGATCAGATCAAGACCGCCGGGCGCAACCTCTGGGTGGTGGCGACCACGCTGATCGTTTTCGCGTTCGTGTTGGCCTTCGCCGAGTACTGGGGGCGGCAGACCCGCACCCTGGAGAACTTCCGGATGAAGGACGGCATCGTGATGGGCTTCGCCCAGGCCATGGCGCTGGTCCCCGGGGTGTCGCGTTCCGGTGGCACGCTCACCGCCGGCCTGTTGCTCAACCTGACCCGGGAGGCGGCGGCCCGGTACTCGTTCCTGCTGGCCATCCCGGCGGTGGTGATGTCCGGCGTGTTCAGCCTCGGGGACGTCTTCGAACCGTCCGCCCCGGGCACGTCCGTACCCAGCGTCGCCCAGACGATCGTGGCCACCGTCATCGCCTTCGGCATCGGCTACGCGGCAATCGCCTGGTTGTTGCGCTACGTGGCGCACCACACCCTGTACGTGTTCGTGCTGTACCGGGTGGCACTGGGCACCCTGGTCCTGGCTCTGCTGCTGACCGGCACGATCAGCGCCACCTGACCGACTGTCGACGGCCCCTGGCCCCGCCTGTCGGCGGAGCCGGGGGCCGTGTGCCGCCTGCCCGCCGCGCCGCATGATCCACCCGACGTCGTTGATGTCGTGCTGTCCGGGGCGGCCCGACACCCCGACTTCCTGAAGCCCGAGTCGATCATGGGCTGCCGGAGCCCGCGACGGCTCGGCACGGAGCCCAGGTCATAGGGTGGTCCCCGTGGCGACCCTTCTGCTTCTGCGACACGGCCGGACGACCGCGAACGCCGACGGCGGCCTGGCCGGCCGCCAGCCGGTCGAGCTGGACGAGACGGGCCGGGCCCAGGCGGCTGCGGTCGGCGAGCGGCTGCGGTCGGTGCCGCTCGCCGCGGTGGTGACCAGTCCGCTCATCCGGTGCCGGCAGACCCTGGAGTTGGCGCTCCCGCAGGCCACACCCGTCGTCGAGGACGGCCTGATCGAGTGCGACTACGGCAGCTGGGAGGGGCAGCCGCTGAAGAAGCTCGCCAAGGAGCCGCTCTGGCCGGTGGTCCAGCAGCACCCCAGCGCCGCTGTCTTCCCGGGCGGGGAGGCGATGGCCGCGATGGCGGCGCGGGCCGTGGCGGCGGTGCGGTCCTGGGACACCCGGGTGAGCGCCGAACACGGCCCCGAGGCGGTCTGGCTGGCCTGTAGCCACGGCGACGTGATCAAGGCCATCGTGGCGGACGCGCTCGGCGTACACCTGGATGCTTTTCAGCGGATCGTGGCCGACCCGGCGTCGGTGACGGCGATCCGGTTCACGCCGCTGCGTCCGTTCCTGGTGCGACTCAACGACACCGGCGGCGACCTCGCGGCGCTGGTGCCGCCGCCAGCCAAGCGGCGTCGCCGCGCGAACCGGGTGGCCGACTCGGACGCGGCCGTCGGCGGCGGGGCGGGTGCGTCACGGTGAGGCGCGTCACGACACCACCCCCGGCCGGGGCGTCAGCGCACGCCGGAGCCGCCGCCACGCCCGGGTACAGCCCCTGGTGCACCGGGCGCGCCGCCGCTGCGGCGATTCGCGTCGGTGGGGTGCGCGGTGCCCAGGCGGGCCGGATAGGGTCGTGGGTATGACCCACCAGGTGCACGCCTTCGAACCGCCGGAGCGGTTCGTCGCCGGGACTGTCGGGCCGCCGGGGGAGCGCACGTTCTTCCTGCAGGCCCGCGGCGGCGGCAGGCTGGTCAGCGTCGCGCTGGAGAAGGTCCAGGTGTCCCTGCTCGCCGAAAAGCTGGAAGAGCTGCTCACCGAGGCGCAGCGTCGCTTCGGGGTGGATCTCCCCGAGCTGGCGCCGGTGATCGGCGACAACGAGCCGCTGGACACTCCGGTCGATGAGGAGTTCCGGGTCGGGACCCTCGGGCTGGCCTTCGACGTGGACACCGCGACCGTGGTGATCGAGGCGATCGCGGCGGGCGAGGTGGAGCCCGAGGTCGAGCTCGGCGACGAAGACGACGACGAGGACGACGACGAGGACGACGAGCCGGACGAGGACCTCGATCGCCTCCGCGTCCGGCTCACCCCGCAGGCGACCCGCCAGTTCATCGAGCGGGCCCGGCGAGTGGTCAACGCGGGCCGGCCACCGTGCCCGCTCTGCGGCCAACCGTTGGACCCCGCCGGGCACCTCTGCCCGCGGCACAACGGTTATCACCGGTGACCTCGTCCGGCCTCCAGCCTCGCCAGGACGGCGACGCCGCGCTGCGGCTGCTGCGTGACGGCGTCCTCGACCTGGAGGGTCGGCTGGTCGACGCGTCGAACACGACACTGCGCGGCATCCTGACCCTGGACGGCGCGACAGCCCGCTGCGTCTACAAGCCGGTCCGTGGCGAGCGCCCACTCTGGGACTTCCCCGACGGCACCCTGGCCGGTCGGGAAGTGTCGGCGTACCTGGTCTCCCGGGCCACCGGGTGGGGCCTGGTGCCGCCCACCGTGCTGCGCGACGGCCCGTTCGGCCCCGGCTCCTGCCAGCTGTGGATCGACGAGCCGGAGGACGCCGAACCACTCGTCGGGTTCCTGCCCGCCGGTGAGCTGCCGCCGCGTTGGATCCCGATCGCCGCGGCCCGGGACGACGACGGCGCCGCGTACGCCCTCGCCCACGCCGACGACCCGCGGCTGGCCCGGCTCGCGGTGCTCGACGCGGTGCTCAACAACGCCGACCGCAAGGGCGGTCACGTGCTCGTCGGCGCCGACGACCGGATCTACGGCGTGGACCACGGGGTGAGCTTCCACGTCGAGGACAAGCTGCGTACGGTGCTCTGGGGTTGGGCCGGCAAGCAGTTGCCGCCAGACGCCGTGGAGATGCTCGACACGCTGGCCGGGCAGGTCGCCGGGGCGCTCGGCGCGGAGCTGGCCGACCACCTGACGATCAGCGAGGTGGCCGAGGTGGCCGCCCGGGTCGACCGGCTGCGCGAGACCGGCTGCTTCCCCCAGCCACCGGAGGACTGGCCGGCGATGCCCTGGCCACCCATGTGAACCGCTGTCATCTTGATCACCCGTGGGGCGCTCCGGCGGCGTCGCCGGGCTGGCTAGGCTGATCCCATGGAGTCTTGGGCGGGACACGAGGTGCCACGGCTGCCGGGCAGGGGCGAGCCACTGGCGTTGTACGACTCGGCGCGGCAGGGTGTCCACCCGAGTGAGCCGGCCGACGCGGGAAGCATGTACGTCTGCGGAATCACCCCGTACGACGCCACCCACCTCGGCCACGCCGCCACCATGATCACGTTCGACCTGGTGCAGCGGATGTGGCGCGACGCCGGCCGGCCGGTGCGCTACGTGCAGAACGTCACCGACATCGACGACCCACTGCTGGAGCGGGCCACCCGCGACGGCGAGGACTGGGTGGTCCTGGCGATGCGCGAGACGGCGCTGTTCCGGGAGGACATGGAGGCGCTGCGGATCATCCCGCCGGAGCACTACGTGGGCGCGGTCGAGTCGATCCCGGACATCGCCGACAAGGTCGAGGTGCTGCTCAAGGACGGCGCCGCGTACCGGCTCGACGACGGCACCGGCGACGTCTACTTCGACGTCTCCGCCACGCCCCGCTTCGGCTACGAGTCGAACCTGACCCGTGAGCAGATGCTGGAGCTCTTCCCCGAGCGCGGCGGCGACCCGGACCGGGCAGGCAAGCGTGACCCCCTCGACCCGCTGCTGTGGCGCGGCGCCCGCGAGGGCGAGCCGTCCTGGCCGGGCGGCGAGCTGGGCCCGGGCCGCCCCGGCTGGCACATCGAGTGCGCGGTGATCGCGCTCAACCTGCTCGGCGACCGGATCGACGTGCAGGGCGGCGGCAACGACCTGCTGTTCCCGCACCACGAGGCGTCCGCCGCGCACGCCGAGCGGCTCACCGGCCAGGCGCCGTTCGCCGAGCACTACGTCCACGCCGGGATGATCGGCCTGGACGGCGAGAAAATGTCCAAGTCCCGCGGCAACCTGGTCTTCGTGTCCCGGCTGCGCGCCGACAAGGTCGACCCGATGGCGATCCGGCTGGCGCTGATCTCCGGGCACTACCGCAGCGACCGCACCTGGACCGACGAGCTGCTCACCGCCGCCCAGGAGCGCCTGGACCGTTGGCGGCGGGCTGCCGCCGCGCCCGCCGGGCCGTCCGGGGCTGAGCTGCTGGCCGAGGTACGCGCACGCCTGGCCGACGACCTGGACACTCCCGGAGCCCTGGCCGCAGCCGACCGCTGGGCCGAGGCGACCCTCGCCGGCGCGACCGACGACCCCGAAGCGCCCGCCCTCTTCGCGAAGACGGTCGACGCCCTCCTGGGCATCCGCCTGTAGCCCCCTTGCTGGCAGGGCCACGCCCGCCGTGCTCGCGTCGATCATGGAGTTGTGGTGGCCGGTATGCAATGCCGCGCCCCCGCCTTTCGCTGCCGATCTTGCACTTTCTGACGTCGCGAAAGTTGTCAAAAGCGGCAAAGCGGCGACAGGAAGTGCAAGATCGCTGGGCTGGGCTGGGCTGGGCTGGGCTGGGCTGGGCAGGGCTGGGCTGGGCTGGGCTGGGCTGGGCTGGGCCGCTAGCCCAGGACCAGGCCGGGGTCGGGTTCCGGGTCGGGGGTCGGGGCGGGGATCTTGTATTCCTCGGTGAGGGTGGTCATGGGGCCGGGCCAGGTCGCCTGGGACACCTCGATCGGCTTGCGGTGCGCGTCGTACGCGACGTGCAGCAGGTGCAGCACGGGGGTGTCGGGTCGGATCTGAAGGATCTCGGCCTCCTCCCGGCTCGGCTGGCGGGCGCTGATCGTGTCGGTGGCCGAGACGTACCGCCGTCCGGTGGCTTCCTCGGCCTCCTGGTAGAGCGGCCGGCCGAACGCCTCGGTGCGCTCCAGCGAGGTGCCGGCGGTGTCGCGGGGCAGGAACCAGGAGGCGCCCACCTCGACGGGGGAGTCGTCGGTGCGGACGAGGTGCCGGCGGCAGAGCAGACTGGTGCCGTCTGACACGCCGAAGGCGTCGGCCACCTCGGCGGGGGCGGGGGCGGGCCCGACGGAGACGAGTTGTTGACGGTATCGGGCGGCCAGGTCGGTGTGGTAGCCGCGGAAGCCCCCGTACCGGCCTCGGGAGAGGCGGTTGAGTCGGCGGCGGGTGCCCCGGACGTACGTACCGGAGCCGGGTTTGGTGATCAGGATGCCCTCGACCCGCAGCTGGTCGACGGCGCGTTGCACGGTCTGCTTGGCGACGCCGAACATCTCGGCGATGGCCGGGATGGACGGCAGCCGCTCGCCCGGCCCCCAGTCGCCGCGGCGGACCTGGGCCTTGAGCTGCGCGGCGATCTGTCGGTGCGGGAACTCGGCGGCCCCGGGGTTGATCTGCACACCCGCCTCCTTGATCACATCTAGGTTCCTAGGATGCCCTAGCGGGTGTGACGGCGCTACCCCGGACACGCGAAAACGGGCCTTCGGACCACAAAAGGTCCGAAGGCCCGCCGCGAGAAAGTGCTACCAGGAGCCGGCGGTGGGGCCCGCCGAACCGCCCCGGCGGCGCAGGTACTTCTCGAACTCCTGGGCGATCTCGTCACCGGTCAACGGGGTGATCCCCTCGTCGCCGACCCGTTCCTCCAGCTCACGGACGTATTCGCCCAGCTCGGCGTCCTGCTCGGCGGCGCTGCGCACCCGCTGCTCCCACTCGGCGGACTCCTCGGCCAGGTCGGCCATCGGCACCGGCAGGTCGACGACCTCCTCGACCCGGTGCAGCAGGGCGAGGGTGGCCTTCGGGCAGGGCGGGTTGTTGGCGTAGTGCGGCACGTGCACCCAGAACGAGACGGCGTCCACCTCGGCGCGGGTGCAGGCGTCGTGCAGCACGCCCACGATGCCGGTCGGCCCGTCGTACCGGGTGGGGGTGAGCTGGTAGCGCTCGGCGGCCTGCGCGTCAGAGGCGCTGCCGCTGATCGGCAGCGGCCGGGTGTACGGCACGTCGGCCAGCAACGCGCCGAGCAGCACCACCCGTTCCACCTCCAGGCTGTGGCAGATCTCCAGCACCTGCTCGCAGAACGTCCGCCAGCGCATGCTCGGCTCGATGCCGCGGATCAGCACCACGTCGCGGTCGGTGCCCTCCGGGCTGGCCACCATGAACCGGGTCGTCGGCCACTCCACCCGTCGGGTCTCCCCGTCGGCCATGGTGATGGTGGGCCGGCTGACCTGGAAGTCGTAGAAATCCTCCGGATCCAGCTCGGCGATCTGCCGGGCGTTCCAAACCTGCTCCAGGTGCTCGACCGCGGCGGTGGACGCGTCGGCGGCGTCATTCCAGCCCTCGAACGCGGCGATCGCCACCGGGGACCGCAGCACCGGCAGTCCGTCGAACTCGGTCACGCCGTCACCTCACTCTGCTCGTCGCGGTCGGCGCCGGGATCGCGCCCGGTCGTCGTACCGTGTGGCACAGCGGCGTCCCTGTTGTCCTTCACGTCCGCCAGCCTACGTGCCGGGCAGGGATGGGGCCCGTCGGCCGCGCCGGTCCACCGGACCGGCGACCGGTCATACACGAATGAACCAGACAGGGTGATCCCGCTGACACAATATGGGATCGGGTGTCGAGGGGCGCTGGGCGCGGCGGGGACGGCACTAACCTGAACGGGTGCGGACTTCGTTGATGGATGTGCTGGCCGACCGGATTCTCATCGCCGACGGCGCGATGGGCACGATGCTGCAGGCGGCGGATCTCACGCTCGACGACTTCGACGGGCTCGAAGGGTGCAACGAGATCCTCAACGTCACCCGACCGGACGTGGTGCGCGGGGTGCACGACGCCTACCTGGCCGCCGGCGCGGACTGCGTGGAGACCAACACCTTCGGCGCCAACCTCGCCAACCTCGCGGAGTACGACATCCCGCACCGCATCCGCGAGTTGTCCGAGGCGGGCGCCCGGATCGCCCGGGAGGCCGCCGACGCGGCCAGCACTGGGCAGCGGCCCCGGTTCGTGCTCGGCTCGATCGGGCCCGGCACCAAGCTGCCCACCCTCGGGCACGCCGACTACTCGACCCTGCGCGACGCGTACCAGGAGAACGCCGCGGGTCTGATCGTCGGTGGCGCCGACGCGCTGATCATTGAGACCTGCCAGGACCTGCTCCAGGTCAAGGCGGCCGTGGTCGGGTCGAAGCGGGCGATGGCCGAGCTGGGCCAGTCGGTGCCGATCATCTGTCACGTGGCAGTGGAGACCACCGGCACGATGCTGGTCGGCAGCGAGATCGGTGCGGCCCTCGCCGCGATCGAGCCGCTGGGCGTGGACCTGATCGGGCTCAACTGCTCGACCGGCCCGGCCGAGATGAGCGAGCACCTGCGCTACCTGTCGCAGCACTCCCGCATCCCGCTGTCGGTGATGCCGAACGCCGGCCTGCCGGTGCTGACCGCCGACGGGGCGTACTTCCCGCTGACTCCCGTGGAGCTGGCCGAGGCCCTGGAGCGGTTCATCACCGAGTACGGCGTGGGGCTGGTCGGTGGTTGCTGCGGCACCACCCCGGAGCACATCCGGGTGCTGGCCGAGCGGCTGCACGGCGTCACCGCCCCGGCCCGCGAGCCCCGGCACGAGGCGGGTGTCTCCTCCGTGTACCACCCGGTGCCGTTCGCCCAGGACGCGTCGGTGCTGATGGTGGGGGAGCGGACCAACGCCAACGGCTCGAAGGCGTTCCGGGAGGCGATGCTCGCCGGTGACTGGCGGGCCTGTGTGGAGATCGCCCGCAGCCAGGCGCGTGACGGCTCGCACCTGCTCGACCTGTGCGTGGACTATGTCGGCCGCGACGGCACGCAGGACATGCGGGAGTTGGCCGGACGGTTCGCGACCGCGTCCACCCTGCCCATCATGTTGGACTCCACCGAGCCGAACGTGGTGGAGGCCGGGCTGGAGATGCTCGGCGGCCGCTGCGTGGTCAACTCGGTGAACTTCGAGGACGGCGACGGCCCCGAATCCCGGTACGCGCGGGTGATGCCGATCGTCCGTGAGCACGGCGCGGCGGTGGTGGCGCTGCTCATCGACGAGGAGGGCCAGGCTCGCACCCAGGAGTGGAAGGTCCGGGTCGCGGCGCGGTTGATCGACGACCTGACCGGCCGGTGGGGCATGGACCGCGCCGACATCCTGATCGACGCGCTGACCTTCCCGATCGCCACCGGCCAGGAGGAGACCCGCCGCGACGGCATCGAGACGATCGAGGCGATCCGGGAGATCTCCCGCCGCTACCCGGGGGTCAACTTCACCCTGGGCATCTCGAACATCTCCTTCGGGCTCAACCCGGCGGCCCGGCAGGTGCTCAACTCGGTGTTCCTGCACGAGTGCGTGCAGGCCGGCCTGACCTCGGCGATCGTGCACGCCAGCAAGATCCTGCCGATGTCGAAGATCCCCGACGAGCAGCGCGAGGTCGCCCTGGACCTGGTCTACGACCGGCGCGGCGAAGGGTACGACCCGGTGCAGCGTTTCCTGGAGCTCTTCGAGGGCGTCGACGTGACCAGTGCCCGGGCCAGCCGGGCCCAGGAGCTGGCCGCGCTGCCGCTGGACGAGCGGCTCAAGCGACGCATCATCGACGGTGAGCGCAACGGCCTGGAGGCCGACCTGGACGAGGCGATGGCCGGCGGCCGGTCCCCGTTGTCGATCATCAACGACATCCTGCTGGACGGCATGAAGGTGGTCGGCGAACTGTTCGGCTCCGGCCAGATGCAGTTGCCGTTCGTGCTCCAGTCCGCCGAGGTGATGAAGACCGCGGTGGCCTACCTGGAACCGCACATGGAAACTGCGGAGGACGGCGGCAAGGGCCGCATCGTGCTCGCCACCGTGCGCGGCGACGTGCACGACATCGGCAAGAACCTGGTCGACATCATCCTGTCCAACAACGGCTACGAGGTGGTGAACATCGGCATCAAGCAGCCGATCAGCGCCATCCTGGACGCCGCCGAGCAGCACCGCGCCGACGCGATCGGCATGTCCGGGCTGCTGGTGAAGAGCACGGTCATCATGAAGGAGAACCTGGCCGAGATGGCCACCCGTGGGGTCGCGGAGCGTTGGCCCGTCCTGCTGGGTGGTGCGGCGCTGACCCGCGCGTACGTCGAGGACGACCTGCGCTCGACGTTCCCCGGGCAGGTGCACTACGCGCGGGACGCGTTCGAGGGCCTGTCCCTGATGGACCGGGTGATGACCGCCAAGCGTGGCGGCGCCCCGGTGATCGACCCCGAGCGGGAGGCGGCTCTCGCGGCCCGGAGGGCGCGCCGGGAACGGCAGCGCTCCGTTGTCACCACGTCGCTGCCGGAGCTGCACGACTCCTCGGTCCGCTCCGACGTGGCCGCCGACGTGGCGGTGCCCACCCCGCCGTTCTTCGGCACCCGGGTCGTCAAGGGCGTGCCGATGGCCGACTACGCGGCGCTGCTCGACGAGCGGGCCACCTTCTCCGGGCAGTGGGGGCTGCGCGGCGCCCGGGGCGGCAGCGGACCCTCCTACGAGGAGCTGGTCGAGACCGAGGGCCGCCCGCGCCTGCGGTACTGGTTGGACCGGTTGATCGCCGACCAGGTCCTTGAGGCAGCCGTGGTGTACGGCTACTTCCCCGCGTACTCCGAAGGCAATGACCTGGTGGTGCTCGACGAGAACGGGCACGCGGAGCGCGCCCGGTTCTCCTTCCCCCGGCAGCGGCAGGAGCGTCGGCTCTGCCTGGCGGACTTCTTCAAGCCTCAGGGCGACCAGCTCGACGTGGTCGCGTTGCAACTGGTGACCGTCGGTCAGCCGGTCAGCGAGTACGCGGCGAAGCTTTTCGCCCGCAACGAGTACCGCGACTATCTGGAGGTGCACGGGCTCTCCGTGCAGCTCACCGAGGCGCTCGCGGAGTACTGGCACCAGCGCATCCGCGCCGAGATGACCTTGCCCGACGGTCGCCCGCTGGGGCACGACGACCCGGCGGACCTGGCCGGCATCCTGCACAACGACTACCGGGGCTGCCGGTACGCGTTCGGCTACCCGGCCTGCCCCGACCTGGAGGACCGGGCGAAGATCGTGGACCTGCTCGGCGCGGACCGGATCGGGGTCGAGCTTTCGGAGGAGTTCCAGCTGATGCCGGAGCAGGCCACCGACGCGATCGTGGTCCACCACCCGGAGGCCAACTACTTCAACGCCAAGTAGCGGGCGCAGGTGCCCTGACGTGCGGCGCGGCGAGTCGCCGCAGGCCCGTTGACCAGGAGGAACGGCGACGATAGGTGGGAAGGCAGCGGCGTCCCAGCATGGTGAGTCTGTCGGCTCCGCCTGAAAAGTTCAGCCGGCGTTGACAGCCGCGCGGTGATCCGACAACTGATGTGCGACGCAGCTCCGCCAGGTGATGTGCGACAGGCGGTCCAGGAATCTGAGGTAGCGCTCCGTGGTCGCTGGCTCCGACCTCCGGGAGCTCGTGGCCGGCCCGGCTAGAAGACTGGTGAGGGCGGCTCAGCGGCGACTTCCCCAAGTCTGATGCCAGTAGCTGGCGTCGTCGCTGCCGACGCGGAGTACAGCATCCGGCGCCACCGGCGCAGGCCAGAGCTCGATGAGATACCTATCGACCACTTCGTCGGCGAACTCATCCTGCGCGCCGGCGTCCCGACCCGCGGCTGAGACTCTCAGACGGTATTGCCCTGGCGGCACGGCGAGCGACGCGCCGGACTCGCCAGCCCAGGTCGACCATCGCATGGCACGAACGGGGGGCAGGTCGAACGATGCCTCGACCACGTCTTCCCATTCGGCACTTGCTTCTGGCTCGGAGGCCTCCAGCACGATGCGTACGGCGGAACCGCCTGATCGACGGGCAAGCATGATCATGACGTTGTCGGGGACCGCTGCGCCGACCAGCCCATTCTGTTGGTCCTTGAAGAATCGGTCAGCGTCGCCGTCCCAGATCTCCTCGCCCCACTCCAACGTCAGCTGGCCGTAGTCGGTGTACACGACTTGGCTGAGCAGTTCATCACTCATGGCGACCCAGCCTAGGCGGCCCGCCAGGCGTGAGCCCCGCGGCCCGTTCTAGACCCAACGCCGTTCAGTTAGGCGTTTTGGTGGGCCGTCAAGCGTGTCGTGGAGACGAGGCAGCGGA